>CAZYSJ010000178.1:0-6517 GCA_964649875.1 uncultured Caldilineaceae bacterium | reverse complement strand
TTCAGACGTGTGCTCTTCCGATCTGCTGAAGCTGATGAAGATGTCGCCCGACGGATGGGTCTATCGAGGCTCCACCGCCTATCTGGACGGCAGTCTGCAACCGCAGGAGAGTGCGGCTGCCCGCAACCTGGTGGAGCGCGCTCTCGCCAGCTCCGTTGATGATCCGCTGTACGTGGTAGCTATCGGCGCAATCACCAATGTGGCCTCAGCCATTCTCATGGAGCCGAAGATCATTGAGCGCATCGTCGTGGTCTGGCTGGGGGGGCATGCTCTTTACTGGCCGCATACGCGGGAGTTCAACTTGGCGCAGGATGTGCCTGCGGCGCGCGTCGTCTTTGATTGTGGCGTACCCTTGGTGCAGATTCCGTGTATGGGCGTGACCACGCACTTGCACACGACGATCCCGGAACTAGAGGCCCACGTCAGCGGCTACAGCGCCCTAGGCGACTACCTGGTGGACATCGTCAAGGGTTATCACAAAGACCATTTCGGCTGGTCCAAGGTAATCTGGGATGTTGCAACCATTGCGTATCTGATCGACTCAACCTGGACGCCGACTGATCTGGTGCACAGCCCAGTTCTCACCGACCAAGTTACATGGAGTGTGGATCACTCGCGGCATTTCATTCGCTCAGCGAACTACATCCACCGTGATCCCATCTTCCGCGATCTGTTCACTAAGCTGAAGTCCGCGCCCAGCGTGTAGGGGCGCGTGCAGCGCTCGTCGTTCCTCCATATCGGCGTTCTACTCTACGTAGTAGGGCAAGATCACAGGAGGGGCACGGTTGTCTGTGCCCCTCCTGTCTATTTATGACGTCGCCGTTTGTGTGCGGCTAAAGCCTTGCCCATCGCGAGACAGAACCCTCCGTCACTCTGTTGCCTCCGCTTCTTCTCCCCCGGCTTCGGAGAATGGCCCTACCGGCGGCACACTGGTGGGCAGGGGCGTGGCGGTGGGTTCGGCCACCGGCGTGTTGGTGGGCACGGCCGTGGCGGTGGGTTCAGGTGTCGACGTTTCTGTCGGCACGGCCGTGGCGGTGGGTTCGGGCGTCGGCGTCTCCGTCGGCGCGGGCGTGTTGGTCGGCATTGGCGTGGCTGTCGGTTCGGGCGCCGGCGTTTCTGCCGGTGGTGGTGTCTGGGCCGGCTCCTGCTTCATTGCGCTTGCCATCGTCGGGGCCGTGGTAGGAGTATCAGTCGGCAACGGCGTGTTGGACGGCTGCACAGTGGGCGTGGCGGTCGGCCACGGCGTGTCGGTCGGCTTTACCGTCGGCCATGGCGTGTCAGTCGGCTGCAGAGTAGGCGTAGGAGTGGGCCACGGCGTAGCGGTCGGTTCTACGGTGGGCGTGGCGGTGGGCCACGGCGTAGCGGTCGGCTCCATAGTGGGTGTTGCCGTCGCCCACGGCGTGCTCGTCGGTTCTACGGTAGGCGTAGCGGAAGGCCATAGCACCACGGTGGGCGGCACGACAGGCGTGGCGGTGAGCCACGGCGTGCTGGTTGGCGCCGCTGTAGGCGTCTCTACTATTAGCGGCGTGTAGGTCGGTTTGAGCGTAGGAGAAGGAAGCGGTGTGCGCGTGGCCATGGTCGCCAGCGTGGGCAACGTGGCAGGTGTGTTCGTCACAGTAGGCAGCAAGATTACCTGCGACGTTGGCGTGGGCGTCTTGGCCGCAACTGACGACGAGGGAAGGATAGACGTGGGTGTTCGTGTTGCCGTGGGCAGTGAGGTAGCCTTCGGCGTGGCCGAGGCCGACGCAGCGCTTCTTCGCGTGGGCTGCAGCGTAGGCAGGGATGTGTGCGTGGCTGTTGGGAGATGGGTTGCCTTTGGCGTTGGCGACCTCAACGGCGCTACCATTGCATATGCGGAGACCGCCGTGGGTGTGGCCATTGGCGGCGGCGTACGGACGCCAACCACCAGAGGTTGGAGAGGCGGCGCGGCCGCGATGGCAACCTCACGCGCGGGGGGTATCTCTCTGGGTTGGGTTGTTGGGACAACGGGCGCAACCGGCGATACGTAGACAGTGCCCACAACCTGCTGCAACGGTGTTGCCAGGGTTCCGGCTTGGCCAGTCGCTATAACCGGTGGAGGCAGGCTGACGCTGCTCTGGGTGGCGATAGAGGCTACCACTTCTTCCGGCTGTACCGGTAGCGATGTTTCAACCATCGCTAAGGGCTCGACCAGCGCCGCGGCCACAGAACTCGTGTACCCCGCAACCTCACTGTGGGCGTGAAGCCTGATCGACCATAGCGCCAGTGTCCGCTCGCGTTCCGGGGCCGGGAGGGCAGCAGCAGCGGCTAGCACCTCCGCGGTCTCTGCCTTCACATCCTCTGCAAGCTGTGGATGCGGAGCACGACCTGAGACCTCCAGGGCCATCATCTCTTGCACGCGGCGGTCAACCTGTTCCATGTGCCATGCAGCTGATTCGCCTAATGACGTGAGGAGTGCTCCCTTTAGGATTTCCTGGCCTCGCTTTACCGTGTAGAGCGAATCGCCGGGTAGGCTGGCGGCGGCGTTGCGCAGCAGGACGGCAACTAGTACCGCCATGCACGGCGCGGCGATCAGCATGGCCACACGTGGCCAGTGGAAGCGCTCAGATTCCTGTGCCGTCGCAACAACAGGGGCCGTGATGTTGGCGCGGATGTTGCGTACACGGTCCATTTCGTGGCGGGCGGAGTTGACAATGATGCTGCTGCCTTCCCGTTTCACGGCGCGGACGAAGGACGCGACAACCGCAGGATCGAACTGCGAGCCGGCGTGCTCGTCGATCTCGGCGATGATCTCCGCGACGTCCATGCCCTTGCGATACGGCCGGTCGGATGCCATCGCCTCGACAGCATCGGCCAGAGCCAAGATGCGGGCTTCCAACGGGATTTGCTCGCCGATCAGGCGATCCGGATAGCCCTGGCCATCGTAACGCTCGTGGTGGTGGCGAACGAACGAGGAGATATTGTTGAGCGTTTGGAATTCAGCCAGCAGATCCGCCCCAACGGTGACATGGTCTTGGACCAGGTGGTACTCCTCCAGGGTCAGATGACCCGGTTTGAAGAGGATGACCTCTGGGATGGCCAGCTTGCCGATGTCGTGCATGAGGCCGGCCCGGCGCAGCAACTCGATTTTGTCTGGAGACAGGCCCATCTCTTTGGCCGTCAATACCGCATAGCGGGCGACATTGATGGAGTGCTCTACCACGTCTGGATCGCGCAGGTCAATGGTGCTGGCCAGAGCGAGAAACAACTCGTCGTTCAACTGATGGACGGCTTCAGACTGCTGGGACAGCTTCTGATTTGCCTGTCTTAGTTGATGTACCACCGTCCCCATGGCAGCCACATACTGCTGCCGGCTGAGGTGCAGCATGAAGAGGGGAATCAACATGACCAACACGGCGAAGGCTAGCAGCGCCATCCAGTCAATTCCTGGCGTCGGATCCAGAAGCCGGCTAAGCAAAATCAGGGTGGCCACCGCCAACGCGATAAGGTAGACGTTGAGGAGGGCTCCCGAACGGCTGTCGCCAGCAGGTTGAACTGGGCCAGCTTCTGCTTCCGATGGAAATGCCATCCGCTGCGCAGCCTCCCGACGGCGATCCTTCGTCGCCTCCCACATGATGGAGGCTCTGTTGATCAAAGGTTTGCTTTGTACCGGATGCTCGAAAGTCTCCATCTTTCCGCCCACTCGTTCACGAGATTGCTAGGTGCCGGATGTGTCCACGCTTCCGTCTCTTTGCCCGATTCCTCCTGGGCTGGTCCATAGGCCAGTGGGAACCCGTCTTCGTAGAGGGAAGTGCGATTACGTCCATTGCGTTTGGCGCCGTACATGGCGAGGTCGGCCTGATGGACGAGTATGCGCGCGTGCTCGCTGCCGCCGGTGCGACAGGCTATGCCAAAACTCATGGTGGTCTTGATCGGCGTGGGGTTGGTTTCCACCCAGAAGTCCGCGGCTTCGATCGCCTTGCGCATCGCTTCCACTTCGATATAGGCCAGACGCAGAGGGGTATTTGGCATGAGGATGGCGAACTCCTCGCCTCCGAAGCGCGCCACAATATCTGACTGCCGTGTCATTCCCTTGAGAATCTGCGCAATTTTCTTGAGAACGGCGTCGCCTGCCAGATGGCCGTAGGTGTTGTTGATTGGGCGCAGCCGGTCGAGGTCCGCCATGACGACGCACAGCGGGCGATTCAGTCGCTTCGCCCGCTCGAACTCCCGCTCCAAAGCGCCATCGAAGAACGTGGCGTTGTAGAGGCCGGTCTTCGGGTCAAGCCTGCTTTGGCGCTGCAGCGCAGGGATCTTGAGGACCGTATACAGCAGGTAGATTGCTACGCTGACGAAGACGATGGCATACGGAGTTACCAACGAGATGATAGCAGCGCTTGTGCCCAGGCTGAGAAGCCCCAGGTCCATAAAGAACGTGGTACGAGAGAGCAGTCCAGATTCGTTGAATGATTGGCCGCGAGCTAGCAATATGGCGCTGCCCACCATGAGGTGATTGGTGAAGGTGAAGAGCAGATTGCCTACAAACATGATCAGCACGACATACAGGCCGAATGTCGAGTCGAGAGGCGCAACGTGGCTGTAGGCGATGCCCGCGATGCTGGCCACAATGGCAAAGGAGGCGATGTTGAAGGCCGGCAAATACCATCGGTAGCGTCGCCATATCCACTCGACAACGTGCGCCACCACGATCACAATCACAGTTTCTGGTGTGCCCAACAGGGCGAAAGTTGCGCCGTATACGACCCAACTCATGTTGAAACTCGAAGTGGACGTCGCCCCCTCAGTCTTGAAGAGCTGAGCCAGTGATGCCAGTATGCAGGCGACTGCCAAGGCGACCAAGTGTTGAAGCTCCAGGTTCAGGTATTGCCTCCAGATCAGAAGCGCACCCAGCGCCATCGTCGCGACGATGTAGACCCGCGCTCTATTGTTCAACTCGTGCATGCAGATCGTCCCCACTTTGAACGGGGAGCGACCCTGCTTCTGGAATAGCGCTGGTTGCGCAGACGCCAGGTCCTGCGATGTTGCCATGTTCATCGAAGTGCGATGGCGGACGCCTCGGTTCGGAGGAGGCCGCGGATAGCGTTGGTTAAGTCCTTTGTGCTGATTGGCTTGCCGATGAAGTCGTCGGCGCCTGCCGCAAGGCAGCGTTCACGATCACTGGGCAGAACAAGCGCGGTGACCGCAATGATTGGAATCGTGTTAAGGTCCGGATCCGCACGGAGTCGCCGGATCGCCTCCAGGCCATCCATGTCAGGCATCTGGATGTCCATCAGGATAATGTCGGGCCGCTCAGATTGGGCAAGGCTTATGGCCTCACGCCCGGTGTGGGCCACGACGAGCGTGTAGCCCTGGTGCTCGAGAAAGTCGCTGAGGGCGTGAACATTGGCCTCGTTGTCTTCGGCTAGCAGGACAAGAGATCTGTGGCCCGCTGGCTTGCGAACTGCTGGGGCGGCCGGCTGCTTTGTGGGAGCCGCCTGGTCTGTTTTCGCCCTATCGCGAGGATTCCGCATCGGAATGGATATGTCTATCGCATCTTCCCGATGCCAGGGCAGCGAGACCCTAAAGCGGCTGCCCTGACCGACTTCGCTTTCTACGGCTACGCTGCCGCCGCACAGTTCAGCCATTCTGGCTACCAGCGCAAGCCCCAGTCCGCTCCCCTCATATTGCCGGCTAAGTCCGCTGTCGATCTGGGCGAAGGGCTTAAAGAGCTTGTCCATGTTCTCCGCTGCGATCCCGATCCCCGTATCCCACACGGTGAACACGACGGTGTTCGTTTCGACGTCCCCCTCAACGTCTAGGCCTACCTCGCCGCCATCGGGTGTGAACTTGACCGCGTTGCTCAGCAGGTTGACCAGCATCTGCTTGAGACGCCGGTCGTCGACATCAATCTCCGTGACATGTGGTGCGATGGTGGTTGTGACTTGGATCTGCTTCTTGCTGGCCATGGCCGCCGTCAACCGCATGCTGCTGTCGCACAGGTCCTGCACCGCGATGGTAGAGATGTCGAGCTCAAGCTTGCCGGCGTTGATCTTGACGATGTCGAGAATGTCAGTAATCAGGGCCAACAGATGGCGGCCGCTTTCCTCAATGTCATGCACATTCTTCATCTGCTTTTCGTTGAGAGGCCCGAAAATACCCTGCTGCAACACCTCGGCAAGGATGAGCATGGTGTTCAACGGGGTGCGCAGCTCATGGTTCATCGTGGCTAGGAATTCATCCTTGATGCGCAGAGCATGGGCTAGCTCGGCATTGGCTGCGCTCAACTGCGCAGTACGCTCGAACACGCGCTGGGCAAGCGAAGCGCGTTCTTCGGCCAGCTCTTGTTCGGCCTTTTTGCGCCGTTGCTCGTTCCGTTCGGCCACGAGAAGGTGTGCACAGGTGGATACAACAGGCTGAAGCAACTCGATGATTTCGTCTTCATACTGCTCGGGCCGGTTCGCCAGCGCGATCACGCCGTATACGGTATCTTCAACACGAAACGGCATGCCGACGAGATCGGAAGAGCGTCGTGTAGGGAAAGAGTGTAGGGTAGGGTGGT
>CAZYSJ010000177.1:0-6531 GCA_964649875.1 uncultured Caldilineaceae bacterium | reverse complement strand
CCCATGGTCACCTGGCCCTGCGTCAGCACCATATTGAGGATTTTCTTCTCCTGCACCACCTGGGCGTACTGACCCTTTTCCACCGTGCCTTTGCGGAAGACATAGGCGCCCACGCCGAAGATCGGCGCCAACACGATCAGCGCTAAGAACAGGCCCAATACCATACCTGCCGATGTGGTCTCCTCCGCGCCCATGGCGGTCAGCGCCCATGCAGCGAAGGCCGCCAGCAACAGCGCGCTGCCGATCATCAACACCAGTCCGACAATTCGTCCGCCGCCGATCATAGATACCCTTTCCCCATCAATGCAATCACTAGGCAATCACTAGACGAAATTCCAGTTGAGCGGCTTGATCGCTAAGTGTCTGTCATTCTGAAGCGAGCGCTAGAGAGCCGCAGAATTTCGTTGGTTCAGCGTTAGAGATGTTTCGCTCCGCTCAACATGACAACGTGCGTATATGGCGAGCAAACCACTTAGCGGAAGCCGCCGCCCCCGCCGCCGCCTCCTCCGCCGCCGCCGGAGAAGCCGCCACCGCCGCTCCAGCCGCCGCCTGAAGACGAACTGGCGGGCCGGCTCGTCAACGTACTGCTCGCCGATGACAACATAGCCCCCAGCCCCGCGCTCATGGCGGTGAGGCTGCCGCCCATGCCGCGGCTCATGCCGCTCAACCCGCCGCCTGGGCTTACCCCCCCTCCGCCGACGGGCGCCAGGGAGCCGCCGCCCGTGCTGACCGGCCGCGGCGCCCCCGGCGTGTCGTAATACCACGGGCGATTGGTCCCATAGGCAGTGGGCGTCGGGAAATACCAGCCGGGCGCAGGCGCATCCACCTGTTCAAACTTGCGGATGTACTCCTTCTCAAAGCCGAAGGCAATGGCATAGGGCAGCCACTGGTCCCAGATCTCCTTCTGCGCCTCCAGGTCCGAATACTTGTCGATATCTTTCAAATAGGTGCGGAAGGCCTGCCAGCGAGCGGCTTCTTCCGCGCCTTTGTCCGTCTTGCGCGGCATAAAGCGCGCCAGGATCAACAGCGCCACGGAGGCAATCCCCAGGCCGACGCCGGGCAACACAGCCGCGCCGGTCAGGTCGCCAAACAGCGCCAAAAGGCCCACGCCCAACACCGACGCCAGCATGATCCCCGCCCCGCCCAGACAGCCGAAGCGCGTGCGCACGCTCTCCGGGCTGGTCGGATAGAGACCTTCCGCCACCACCGCTTTGTAGATCTCCTCTTTGATGCCGTCGATCTTCGTATAGAACTTGTTCTTCAGATCCGACAGCCGCACCTCGTCCTTTGTGCCGAAGAGCGCGCTGAGCAATTTTCTCTCATAAGCGGCCAACGGCACATCCCGCCGCTCGCGGCGATAGATGAAATCGGTGCTGGTGCGCAGCCAATTCTCCTGCTTGTCCTCGGTCATGCTGATGGCCTTGCGCCGCGCCAAGTCGACCAGCGTCGCCAAGACGTCCTCCATGTCGACCGTCTCGTCCAGCAGCGTGCCCGCCAACGCCGGCGCCAACGTGCTCGGCGGTTCCGGCAGGTAGTCCGCCACCATTTCCACCGGCTTGTCGCGCCCGAAGCGATACCACAGCGCGTACAGGCCCGCTGTGCCGCCTGCGCCCAGCAACAGCCCGCCGAGGCAGAAGAACAGCGTCGCCACAGGCCCCCACCGATCGCGGAAGGCTTGCTCGGCTTCGAGGCGGGCGACCTCCTCGTCGGCGCGCTGCTGCCACGGCTGCACCACCCCGTCCACCCGGCCGGGCGTGAACTCGACCCGCACCTCAAATTCCTCGCTGGGGTTGAGCTGCCGCGTCAGTTCGAAGATCACGGCGCGCTCATCTTCCAGCACTGTCGCCGTGGCGCTGTCGCGCGCATCGCGGCTGTTGATGTAGGCTGCCCACTCCTGCACGCGCGTCGATTCCGGCACGACAACGCGTACCGCCCCTTCGCGCACAGGGAAGCCGCGATCCCCGTAGATTGCCTTCCACCACACCTGGTCCCCGCCCTCATAGAAGCGCAAGCCGTCGTGGACGGTGTAGCTGAGCGTATAAGTCTCGGCGCTGTTGGAAGCCGGCGGGAAGAACCACTCGATGACGTAGCGGTCGCCGCTGTCGACCACCGTGAAGGTGAAGGGCTGCTCGCCGCCGCGCGCCAGGGTATAGGTGTTGCCTCGCCCGTCGGTAACCGCCCAATTGTCAATATAGCCGAAATTCCGCTTGGGGATGTCGCGATAGCCGGCCGTGAACGTGCCGGAGGTGAAGCGGATGGTCTGCCGCTCCGCCACGTCGAAGGCGCCGCCGGCGCGGACAACAATGCTGACGTCGAAGCGATCCCAGACCAGCGACTTGTCTTGCGCCTGCACGCCGGGCGCGAAGACGCCCAGCCACAGGGCCGCGACTACAAGCAGAATCGTCCAACGCATGGTGGTTCGCATAGTTCCTCCACGGCTTGGCCGCACATCGACGCTCTCGGACAACGCCCGCACAGCGCCGGATGCACGGCTGTTTGGTTCTCGCGCCCGCCGGCAGCGGTCAGCGGGGCCGCTGATCGCCGGCAGCCGGTTCTTCTGTGTGTTCTGTGCGACGGCCCGCTCCGTTTTCCTCCGCCCCCGGCGACACAGCCCCCGCGTCCGCCGCCGCCAGCGCCGTCGCCGCATGCAGCAGGTCCTCGTCTTCATGCGCCAACGGCGGCAGTTCGCCCAGTTCCATCAGCCCGAAGTGCTGCATGAACAGGTCCGTCACCCCGTAGAGAATGGGGCGCCCAACCGCCTCCAGCCGACCCGTCTCTTCGATCAGGCCGCGCTGCGTCAGCGAGCGCAGCACGGCGGCGCAATCGACCCCGCGCACCGCCTCGATCTGCGCACGCGTCACCGGCTGGCGATAGGCCACCACGGCCAGCGTCTCTAACGCCGCGCTGCTCAACTTCGTGCTGAAGTCCAGGTTCAGGAACTCTTCCACATACGGGGCCGCCGCCGGTGCAGTGACAAGCTGATACTTGCCGTTGTGCACTTGCAAACGCAGCCCGCGTTCCTGCCGCTTATACTCCTCGGCCAGGTCTGCCAAGCCTTGTTCAACCGTCGCCGCCGGCAGATCCAATGTCTTGGCAATGGAGGCGACTTCCACCGGCTCGCCCGCCACAAAAAGCAGACTCTCCAGCACGCCGGTCAGCCCGACTTCCTCGCCCGCTGCCTCACCGTCCGCTTGCGGCCCCAGCTCGGCGGCAACGGCGTCCCCGGCCAACTCGCGCGGCGCAAGCCTGCGCGCCGCCACCGGCAACCCGTCCGCCGGTCCGCCGTGTTGCGAAGCCTCCACAGCAGGGAGTTTCGCAACCGGCCCGTCGCCGTTCTGATGCGGCTCAGATATTCGTGTGGGATCGATCTGTGACATCATATGTGCAATGCAGTCCAATGGCAGCGCCGCCCATAAGGCTCGCGCCCACGCCATGACCGCCCGGATAGCTTGTCGGAACGTCATAATACGACAACCGCCTCTGCCAAAGCCGCGTCTGCCCAAGCTGCGAAAGTGGACGCGCGGCCGGGCTGCGGCTGCTCACTGCACCCAATCGGGATCAACCGGCGCGTAACGCATGCGGACATCCAGCTTGCCGAGCTTAAGCCCCATGTCCTCCTCAATGATCTCACGCGTCACCTCGACCACTTCGTCGGTCTTCATGGGCACGTCCACATCCGGCGCGGTCTCGATCTCCAACTTGATATCGACCGCCCCGCCTTTGGCCTTGACAGTGGGCGCAACGGCCACAATCTCGGCCAGTTGATCCAGCCGCCAGCTAAGGCGACGGCTCACGCTGTTCGGGTCCAGTTCGGCGGACCCGCCCTGCGCCGTGCGGATGCGCACCCCGCGGCGGCGCGCCGTCCACACTTCCAACACAGCCAAGAACCCGAAAAACAGCACGCCGGTTATCGCCGCGGCGATCTGGCCGATCAGGAAATTCGTCGGGTTGGCGACCTTCCACTCGGACAGCAAGGCTTCGCCGCGGCCTAACTGCGCCTGCAGCCACACCACCGTATCGAGCGGGATGACCGCAGCGACGCTCACCGCAGCCGCCAGCGCCAGCCACAAAATTGTCGTGACCACGCGATTGAATACGTTCATGCAACGAAATCCTGCCTGCCGGTCACTCTAGTCCCTGCCTGTTCTCCGCCGCCAAGATGGGGCGAACTTGATATGGCGTCTTGCCGGGTGTTTGGATCAATGGGCGGCTTGTTGTTTCGCCGCAAATTCGCTGTGCAGCGCTCTTGCGGCCTTGCCGTGGATTATACACCACGGGCAACCCGCAGGCGAACAATATGCGTTCCCGCCAGCAACAGCACGGTCAATACTAGCCCGGCAAGACTCATCGCCCCGCCCAGCCGCCAGCGGCGCGGCGCGTAGCGGAATGTCACCACATGCTCGCCGGCGGGCGTATAGACGCCGCGGAACAGGTAGTTCGTCGCATAAATGGGCGCGGCTTCCCCGTCGATGTACGCCTGCCAGCCCGGGTAGTTCACGTCGCTCAACACCAGCAACCCGTCCGCCTCGCCGGCGATGCGTACAATTACCTCCTGATTACCATACGCAACGATCTCAACTTGGTCGCGCCCCCGGAGATCACGCCCCTGGAGTGGTGCGGCCAACGCCGGGCCGCCCTCGACGACCGCGGTCTCCCCAGGCACGAAGTCGGGCGCAGACAGATATGCCAGCGCCTCCGCGCCGTCAGCCGCCGCGCGCACGTCGTGCACCAGATAGGCGCGCGGCAGCACATCCAGGTTCTCGTACACCTTGACATCGCCGCTGTGCGCCAGGCGGAAACGGCCCCGGTCGCTGGGCAGCAGCGCTAGGAACATGCCGGTGCGCGCGTCGACCAGCGTCGCCGCCTGGATCACCGCTTCGACCGGGCTGTCGACCCAGCGCAGCGCCAGACGCTCCGGCGTTGCCGGCGCGTCGAAGGCCAGCCGCACGCGGTACTCCTGCCTGCCGCCCTCCACATCGCGATAGGCCACGGTCGCCCCTGCCGACGCAGCCAGCGCGCTGTCCAGGGAGCCGTCAGCCAGCATCGCCCCTGGCGCACCGCCGGCAACCAGCGTCCACTGCATCAGGTCGACGTCGCCCGCCTGCGTCGTCACTGTGGCGACCGTACGGTTGCCCTGCGCCAGCGCCTGCATGTCGCCCTCCACATAGCCGATCAAGTCGACGTGCGTCGCCTCGAACGGATAGGGGACAGCCGCCTCCGCTTCCGTCAAGCCGGAAGGCCCCAGCCGCACGCCGATCTGCCGGTCGTAATAGACATCCTCGAACCACAGGTCGCGCACCTTGTCGGTGATCACGTACTGCACGTTGAGCAGGCCCAGCAGCTTGGCGTCCGGCACAGTCTGCACCTGCTCGCGCAGACGGCCGTCGGGCACCAGTTCGTCGGGCGGGATGAACAGCCCCAGCACGTCGAGATAGCGGCGCAGGGGCAGAACGCCGCCGTCAAAGCCGTCCACGCTCGGCGTGCGCCACAACAACGCCAGGTTGGGGGCGAGAATCTCCTGCGCCTTGAGCGCCGTGACCAATTCGGCAAAGGCGGCCTCGTCAAGCTGGGGCGGTGAGGACTCGACCAGGATGCGGCGGTAGTCACCCATGTCGCCGGGGTCGAAGGTGATGGCGCTCATGCTGAGGAAGCGGCCCGCCGCGCCCGAACCGGCTGCCGTGCGCGCCGGGTCGGTGAGCAGATGCGCCGGGGCCGTGCGCACGTCATAAACGGCCTGCGGCGCGGTCGGGTGCGTATTCGGCAGGCTGCGTGCGGCCAGCAGCAGGTCCGCAGCCATAACGAATGCCAGCCCGGCGGCGGCGAGAGCGGCATAGGCCTGTCTGCGCCTTTGCGCCAGGCTGTGCAGCAGCACGTCCGCGCCCGCGCCGGCCAACGCCGCCATGCCCAGCGTGTAGAGCATCATCCAGCGCGCCGGCGCGCGGAAGAGGTCGAAGCCGGGCGCGGCCAGATAGAGCAGGTAATAGAACGGGTTCCAGCGACCCAACGCCAGGAACAGCCCCAGCCCGGCCATCAACAGGCCGAAGGAACGAGCCGGCCCCCGGCCGCGCCACGCGCCCAGCGCGGCAAGGACTAGCCCCGCCAAGCCCACATACGCCACATATTCGGTGTAGCCGAGCGTGCCGAACACCACGCCCAGGTCGACCAGGTCGTATGAGGGCAGCAGCGTCCACGGCAGCTTGAGCGGTCGCAGGCTAAAGCTGCTCGCCTCGCCGTAGTCCAGCCCGCCGCTGCGCAGCCCCAGATTGCTCAGTTCCAGCGTCGGCAAGAGTTGCGCGCCGCTGATCAAAAGGCCCAAAGCGGCGCCCAGCGCATAGACCAACAGCCGCGGCGCCGCTTCGCCCAGGCGGGCGCGCAGCCCCGCGCCGCGCGGCGCGGCCGCCGCCGGCCAGATCGCCCACACGCCCAGCCCAAACAGGTTGATGTAGAGCGTTTGGGTGTGGCCGGCCAGGAACATGAGCGCCACCAGCAGGCCAAAGAGCGCGCCCCGCCGCCACAGTTCCGGTCGCCGCA
>CAZYSJ010000176.1:0-6594 GCA_964649875.1 uncultured Caldilineaceae bacterium | reverse complement strand
GTAGCCCATGCGCGCCAGAAGCGCCCTGTCCATCGCCAGCGCCGACAGGATGTCGCCGATCGCGCCGAAGTCGCCGGGCGGCACGAGAAAGCCGTCTGTGCGGTCTGTGACAATCTCGCTGGCTGCCCCGGCTGTGGCGGCGATAACAGGCAGACCGAAACTCATCGCCTCTAGGTAGACGATGCCGAACCCTTCGTAGGAAGGCACGGCGAGCACGTCGCAGGTTCTATACAGCTCGCGAAGTTGCTCAGTCGAAACGCCGCCGTAGAGGGTTACGCGTTGCTCTAGGCCTAGCCGATGAATGGAGCGGACGATGCTGGCGGCATAGGCCGGATCGGTTTGCAGGCTGCCTGCAACATGCAAGCGGCTCTCGGCGTTGGAGCCGGTGGCGAGCGCGTCGATGAGGGTGTGCAATCCTTTGCGCGCGATGACGTTGCCCACAAAGAGCACGTGCAACGCCCGGTTGCGTTCGCCGCGTTCCGCGATGAGCGCTCGAACCTCCTCTGGAGGGGGCGGCCCTAGGTGGTCCGCCGCCGGGAAGGCCGTGACGCCGGCGGCAGAGCCGTTGCAGAGCGTGAGGACTCTGCGCTTCGTTGTCTCGCTATTGAAAATGAAGCCGTCAACCGAACGCAGATAGACGCCTTCCACGGTGCGATATAAGGCGCGCAATAGCGGCGGATGCTGTTCGTCGCTGCGCAGATGATGAACGACGGAGACGAGCGGCGTCAGGTCGCCGCTACGTCGCAGCCAGTGGTTGAGCAGGAAAAGCGACGGGTGGTTCAACTCGTCCTGCAGTACGACATCATAACGACCCGCAGCGCCGAGGCGTTTGAACAGACCGGGTGAGAGGTTATCAAGCAGGTGGCGCGGATAGCTGCGCCAGGGAATGGGGATGACCTCAACTTGGGCGCCGGCTGCGCGCAGGTGTTGGACGAGCATGCGGTCATAGAGATAGCCGCCGGAAGTTGTGGCGAGGTCGCCATAGATGACAAGCGCGATGCGCAACTCGTCCATGCGCCAAGCCTAACGCGGGTGAATCGCCTGGCAATAGCTCGCCCAAGCGGTATCGTTTTCCCATATTTTGACGCAGATCGACTCGATGTTAGGCAAGTCGAGCCGCTGCGCCAAGGCATTGCAGACGATGTGCGTGAAGCGCTCGATGCTTGGGTTGAGGCCTTCGAACTCGGCGAAATCGTTGAGCGTTTTGTCTCGGTAGCTTGCGACAACGGCATCTAATTCCTGCTCGACGGCCACAATGTCCACGAGGTAACCATGCCGGTCTAGCTGTGTTCCGGTCAATTGCAGTTCCAAAGCGTAGTGATGCGAATGCCACTCGTTCTCTGCACCCCAGTCCCCGCCGATCAGGTAATGCTGGGCTACGAAGTCGCGCTTGACTGCCAGTGTGTACATGAAGGCTCCTATTCGGCAGATGACGACGCGTTCCGGCGCATCGCTTAGTATGTAAGCAATACCTGCAAGACCTTCTCCGGGCTTTGATCCAAGAGGCGATAGGCCTCCGGCGCCTGCGTCACGGGAAAGCGGTGGGAGATAAGGTCGCGGTAGGGCAGCGTTTGCAGCCTGCGCAGGGCGCTTAGCAGACGTCTGCGCTTGGTCCATCTTGCGGTGAGCGCAGGGGAAACCGTGCTGACTTGGCTGGAGATCAGGGCGTTGCGGTTGCGATGAAAGCGCCCGCCCAGAGGCAACTCGACAGGCTTCGTGCCGTACCATGAACCGACGATTATGCGCGTGCCGAATCCGGCGGCGCGCACCGCTTGATCGAGCGCACGCGGGTTGCCGCTTAGTTCTAGGATAAGATCGGGCGATTCTGCCTCTAGGCCGGCGAGGTCGTCCGGCGCTATCGAGAGCGACGCGCCCAAGGCCAACGAAAGGCGTCTGCGTTCGGCCAGCGGCTCCACGGTGACGACGCTGTCGAGGGGCATCTGCGCCAGTAGATGTGTCACAAGCAGACCGACAATGCCCTGGCCGAACACGAGCGCTCGCTCGCCGATGAGCGGCGCGGCGTCCATGAGTAACGAGACGGCGGTTTCCATGTTGGGCAGGAAGGAGGCCTGCTCCGCGTCCATCAGCGGCGGCAGTTCAACCGCATCGCCAGGGGCGACGGTGAAGCGGCTAGCATGCGGGTGAAATGCAAAGACGGAACGCCCGACCATGTCGCGGTCGCCATCCGGTCCGACGTCCGTGACCTCGCCGACGCAGGCATAGCCATAGTGCAGCGGGTATTCGACCTGACCGGCCAGCGCGCTGATGGCGCTGTCGACCGGCAGGTCGGCAGGCGCTTGGCCGCGATAGAAGAGCAGTTCGGTGCCGGCGCTGATGGCCGAGACATGCGTGTTCACCAACAGGCGCGCGTCCGTTGGCGGGCTTATAGCTGCGTCGCACACTTCGGCAGCATACGGGGCGGCGAAATAAACAGCCTTAGCCGTCATGTCAGCCATTTCTGGGCTCCGGGGCAGCCTTTGCCGCCGTCGGTGACTCGGCAGAATGCGGCGAGTCGATAGCGCCCCAGAGGATGACGTCGCCGCCTACGCTCGTATGCTCAACATCGCCTAGGGCGGGGATGGGGGCCGGCGCAGGGGCGGATCGGTTATATGCATGGCGACCGCCCACGAAGCATGGCGCCAGCGTGATGACCGCGTAGTTGGCCAGGCCAAGCCGCAAGAAACTGCTGATTACCTGGGCGCCTCCCTCGACCATAACGTGACGCACCCCGCGCTCGCCCAGTTCGACGAGCAGGCGACGCAGGTCTACCTGCCCGTTCTCATCTGGGGGCAGGACTAAGACATTGGCTCCGGCCACGCTGCTTGTTTGAAGGGCGGCGATCCATGGTTTAAGCGGATGCTGCAGAATCCTTGCACTGCGCGGGATGCGCAAATGACTGTCCAGAATGATGGGCTGAGGCTGCGGGCCTTCTACGAGCCGCACGGTCAAGCGCGGATCGTCGGCTAGGACTGTACCGATGCCAACCAGGATGGCATCGTGCATGGCGCGTAAGGCATGGGTCAGCCTCATCGCCTCCGGCCCGCTTAGGCGAAGGGTCGTCCCATCGGCGTCGGCAATGCTGCCGTCGAGAGACTGCGCATAACTTATCGTGATGAACGGGAGATGATGCGCTGCATAGTGCGCATCGGCGCGCGCCTGAAGCGCCTCGAGCAGTTGGCGGATGTGCGGCTCTGAAGCCGCAAATTCCGGTGCGAACCCGTTGCCGGAAGGGGGCAGATTCAAGAGGTGCTGCATGCGCTGCACCTTGGTGCGCAAGTATGCAGCGTTCTCGGCGGTGACGCTCGGTTGAAGCGGCACGCGCTCGGATATGGAGACGCCAAGCTTTGACAGGTGATCCAGTTTGGCAGGGTTGTTTGTCATGAGCCGGATCGAGCGCACCTCTAGGTCGGCCAGAATGGCGGCAGCGGCCGAATACTCGCGCTCATCCGCCTGGTGGCCTAAGAGCAGATTGGCGTCAACCGTATCGTATCCTTCGTCCTGTAGGTTGTAGGCGCGGAGTTTCTGCGCCAGCCCGATGCCGCGGCCTTCCTGGCGCAAGTAGATGATGATGCCGCGGCCTTCTGCGGCAATGCGGCGCATGGCCGCGTGGAGTTGTTCACCACAGTCGCAGCGCAGAGAGCCAAGTACGTCGCCTGTGAAGCATTCCGAGTGGACGCGCACGAGAACGTTTTGTGCGCCAAACACCTCGCCCATGACGAGGGCGAGGTGTTCCTTGCGGTCGGCGCCGACATAATGGAATAGCCGGAAATCGCCTACGTCTGTTGGAATGCGAGCGGATGTTGTGCGAGCGATCTGACCGGCTGCCATGTTATCCTTTATTGGAATCGATAAGTGACTATCTTCCTCGGTTCTAGTTGTACACTCGCCTTACTATCGGTAATCCGAGACGGCCTGTCAAGTGGGCTACTCTCCAAATTGACCGGCTGTATGCGCGAAAAGCCGAATTGATCGCTAAAGCTGATTGCGACCTCGACAGGCTGATCGGCGGGATTAAAGCAGCGCAACTCGAAGGCGTCGCCAACCATGCGTGCGCTGGTGACCACGACCTCCCCGTCGACGCGCAGATGAGAAGCTGCCGCAGGCAGTTTGTCATTTTCCTGGTGCAACGCCATATCTTCAGGGCGCAGTTGTACCGTGTATAGTCCGGCGGCAAGCTGTTGTCCCATGCGGAATAGGGCCACGCGATCCGGCGCGCCCGACAGCGGCATGAGCCAATAGCGGAACCGAGACGTGCCGAGAAGCAGGCCGTTGGGTTCGCCATTGGTGCCGACTGTTGTTCTGGTGCTGCGCAGAAGGGTCAAGGCCAGCGTGCGCTCCGGGTTGTCGCGGATAGCGCTTTCGAGCAAGCCCGTGCTGACAATCGCAAGGCCGCGGCTGTCGTCGAAGACCGCACTCCACATCTGCTGCGGTTTGGTTTCAACTTCCAACTCGCGGAAGAGATGATTGTCGCTGCTCAATGCGATGGGGCGCTCGACGACGTCGAACGGGCTGTCGGCTAGGTATGTATCCGTCTGTGCGCCGCTGGGGAAGAGGACGCGCAGCCTGTGATCCTCGGCGACGTTATGGACGGCCGTCTCGATCTCCAGATGCGCGGCCCCTGGGCGCAGGCTGATCCAGTTCTCGATCACCAGATCGACCAGTTCCGACGAACGCCGCATCTCGTCGCCGAACTCGAAGCGATGCGGCATCTGCATTACGGTGCGAATGTAGAAGGTGGTGAGCTGCGGGCCGTCGTGTACTAGGGATACGGCTGCCGCGCTTGCGGTCGAAGTGAATGCCTGATCGTTGACGGCTATGCCGTGGTACCAGCCATCGCCGATGTCGGCGATATCCTCGAAGGTCAATTGTCTCTCGTAGACTGCGCCGGTACGCTTGTCGCGGATGGTCAGCGAGCCGTTTGGTTCGATGGCGACGGAGAGGTTCTCGTTCTCCATCGAGCGTTCGCTTGTCGCCATGCCCGGCACGGACGGATAGCGGGTCGGTTCACGTTCGCTGCCGGCGCGCACCGTCAGAGTCGTATAGCCGGAAGCCGGGATGTCGAGCGACAGCGAAACGCGCACGTCGTGGGTTGGGTATGTTACCGGGAACTTGGTTTCGTAGATGCGGCCTTTCGTGCGGTTCTTGGTCTGGCGGAGGCGCTGGTAGGGGATCTCTTCTCCGTCCGGCCCGTAGATGCGGAAGGACGGCTTCGGCTCGTATCCGAAGAACTCGTTGAACGTAGGCCAGGCCACCGGGATCTGGAGATCCAACTCGGCGGTTGAGGAAACCGGAGTTGTGAGCGGGTTGAAGACGACGACGCGCAGTTCGTCGTCGCTTACGCTGCCGGCGACGTTGGCGGCGATGCTGCGCGTGGCCTCAAGCGTTAGGCGTTCGGCAATCTGTTTACATTGGCTGAAGCGGTACTTCATGTCTTCGTGCACTACGTCGATGCTGCAGCCGCAGATCGAGTCGTGGGGATGGTTTTGGAGCAGCCATCTCCATGCCGTGTCCAAGAAGCCCTGCGGGACCTCGTGGCCGAGTTGCAGATGCGCCCATGCTGCGGCCGGTTCCGCCCAGGTGCATAGCAAGGTTTCGCACAGGGCGTTTAGCTGCTTGATCCAGACGCGACTGGAGAGAACGCCGGGGATCACCCACTGCTGGTCATAGAGCAGCGTGCCCGGCTCGCGCAGCTCGCCTTCGACTACGGCGCCGACGCGATTCGTCTGGGACGCCGCCTCGGCCAGATAGGCGTCGAGGCTGGTGTGGACGATCTCGAACTCGTCCTCTTTGCCTGCATAGTCGAGCATGGCGGCGTAGACTTGCTGGTCCCACTCCTCGTGGTCGCCGCCGTCGAAGAGCAGGATGGGATCGACCTCAGTGTGTTCGGCCTCGTGGCGCAGATAGGCGCGCAAATCCTCGGCTACGCGGGCCGGCGTGGTCGGCGCGTCGTACTCGCGGGCATGACGCACCTGAAAGGCGAAGTCGCAGTAACCGCCCACAGGGAAACGGTAGGCGAGCAACTCCGTGCCGTCCGGCGATCGCCAACGAACGTGGCGCGTCTGCAGGTGGTTGATGCCGCGCCAGATGAGCCCGCCGTTGATGCCGAACCCGGCAAAGATCTGAGGCATCTGGCTGTTGTGGCCGAAGAGATCGCAGACAAAGCCGGCGCTGGACGGTTCCACGCCGAAACTGCGGGCGATGCTGCGGCCGAGGCGCAGGTTGCGCACCAACGACTCGCCTGAGACGAGAAATTCGTCGGGGAGGACATACCACGGGCCGATCACCATGCGGCCGGCCTGCGCCAGCTCCTCCAGCTTGCTGCGTCTGTCCGGCCTAATTTCTAGGTAATCCTCAAGGATGATGGCCTGTCCGTCGGTTTGGAAGGGGCCGCGCAAGCGGCCGTCCTCCAGTCCGTCGACTACCCGGTCCAGCAGGCGGACGAGTTGAAAGCGAAAATTTTGAAAGGATTGGTACCATTCCCGGTCCCAGTGCGTGCTGAGCACGTAGTGGGCGCGAATCTTGTGCGGCTTAGGCATGGCTTACCCTCATTCTGTGCTGTGTTCGCTAGGCAGTTGATTCAGGCGATCTTCAGGA
>CAZYSJ010000175.1:0-6613 GCA_964649875.1 uncultured Caldilineaceae bacterium | reverse complement strand
ACATCATGTACAACGAGGGCATCAGCACCTCCGGCGACCTCATCGACCTGGGCGTAGAGTACGACATCCTATCCAAACGCGGCGCTTATTACCGCTACAAAGATGAGATGATTGGTCAGGGAAGAGAATCCAGCAAGGAGTATCTGCGCGAGCATGTCGAGTTGGCGCGCGAGATCGACAATCGGATCCGAGCCAAAGCTGGGCTTCCCCAACGATACCCGGCGAGCGAGCCGGCGTCAGCCGTTTCGGGAGAAGCGGCGGCCGTCTCCTAGACTTGCGTCTTGCCCAGTGTGGCGGGCGCGGTCTCCGGCGGATAGTTCCAAGCGAATGGCAAGTATCTGAAGCAAACCGGCGGACAACCACAACCGGCCAGAACGGCAAAGGTGGTCGCTGTCGCGCCTCGCTGGCGACGGTCTGGCGGCTGTGCTGAGCGGCCTGGTTTCTCTGCCTGCGGCGGAGGCTTCATCTTGCGCTGTAGCGTGTGCTGCAGCGTTTTTTTGTTGAAGCGTCGTCGCAGACCGGCGCCGAATCGGGCGCCATCTGGGTTCGATCTACCCTGCACGTCCCTGTTTCTTCAGGGCCGTACCATTTGAGGACTAACCTATGGACGTCATAATCTGGATCCTGTTGATCCTCCTGTTTTCGATCGCCAGCGCTGTAGCCGCGGCGTACTTCGCCCACCGGGCGGGACGCTCGGCCGGGCTGCAAGCGGAGCAGGAGCGGCAACGTCAACTCTTTATGAGCGCCGAAGACCAGGCCGAGCGCATCCTGGCTGAAGCCGAAACCAAGATCAAACAGCGCGAGCTGGCGATCAAGGAAGAGCAAGTTCAGTTGCGCAACGACATGGAGGCCGAATTGGCCCGGCGTCGTCAGGAGCTGGAGCGCATCGAAGAGCGCTTGCAGAACCGGCTGGACAGCGCAGAGCGGCGTATGGAGCAGCTCGAAAATCGCGAGCGCAAACTCAATCAACGAGAGTCGCGGCTGGATCAAAAGGAGACGCAACTCGCTGCAGCGGAACAGGAATGGGCCACCGAATTGCAGCGTGTGGCGCAAATGACCGAAACCGAAGCCCAGCAACTGCTCCTTGAGCGCGTGGAAGCCGGCGCGCGCAAGGAAATGGCCCAGACGATTCGCGCCGTCGAGGCTGAGGTGATGGACCAGGCCGACCGTCGCGCCCGTGAGATCATCACCATGGCGATCGAACGCACGGCCAGCGAGCATGTCTCTGAATATGCCGTGAGCAGCGTAGACCTGCCATCTGATGAGATGAAAGGCCGCATCATTGGGCGGCAAGGCCGCAACATCCGCGCCATCGAACAGGCCGTCGGCGTCGACTTGGTGGTGGACGATACGCCCGAGGCCATCATTATCAGCAGCTTCGACCCGGTGCGCCGCGAGGTCGCACGGATGGCGTTGAGCAAGCTTGTGGCGGACGGGCGCATTCACCCGACCCGCATCGAGAAGGAGGTCGAACAGGCCAAGGCCGAGATCGACCGGGTGATCCTCGAGGCCGGCGAACAGGCCATTATTGAAACCAACTCGCAGGGGCTGCACCGCGAGCTGCAGAAGCTGCTGGGACGGCTCAAATTCCGCACCAGTTACGGCCAGAACCAGCTCAACCACGCCGTCGAAACGGCCCACATCGCCGCGCTGATTGCAGCGGAGCTGCATGCCAACGTGCGCGTGGCGCGGCTGGGCGGCCTCTTGCACGACATCGGCAAGGCCGTCAGCCACGAGATCGACGGCCCGCACGCCATTGTCGGGGCCGAGATCGCCAAGCGCTACGGCGTCAACGACGTGGTCGTCAACTGCATCGCCAGCCACCACGGCGAGGTGGAGCCGCAGTCGGTGGAAGCCGTCATCATCGCCGCTGCCGACGCCATCAGCGGCGCCCGCCCCGGCGCGCGTCGCGAGAGCCTGGAAACCTATATCAAACGGGTCACAGAGCTTGAGGAGATCGGCAACAGTTTTGACGGCGTCAGCCAGACTTTTGCCATCCAAGCCGGCCGCGAGATCCGCGTGATTGTCCGTCCCGAGGTCGTCGACGATCTGGCCGCCATCGAACTGAGCAAGTCCATTGCCAAGAAGATCGAAGACAATCTACAATACCCGGGACAGATTCGCGTCACTGTCGTGCGCGAGACGCGCTCGGTCGAATACGCCAAATAGCCGCGCAACGGCTTGCCGGGCGGCGTCTTCTGTTTGATATCAAGATGAATTTCGGTTTGTGTCGCCGAAACAGAGTATGTGATAGAATTCCGTGAGGTCGGCTGCGTGACGAGCGACGCAAACGCCCGTCGGCGTGAGAGGCCCGCTTTGGGCGTACAGCGCTGGGCTGTCGCTGCTTACTATCGTTGCCGCTGAGACGGAGGACTTGCCCGCAGACATCACACACAGAGTTAATCGGCATGCCGGACAATGCTCTTGCATGCCACGATGCAGACAACTGGACTGTCAGACGCAGACAGGCGTATGGGGAGGAGGAACCGAACTGTCATGGCTGAACTCATTAAAGTGTCTGCCCAGTCTCGCTCGACCGCTGTAGCCGGCGCAATTGCAGGCGTGATGCGCGAACACGGATATGCAGAGGTACAGGCTATCGGCGCTAGTGCGGTGAACCAGGCAATCAAGGCAATTGCCATCGCTAGAGGGTATTTGGAACAGGACCAGATCGACTTGGCTATCGTGCCCAGCTTTACGGAGGTGGACATCGACGGCAACGAGCGAACGGCTGTGCGCTTGGCGGTCTTCAAACGACCCGCCACCCTCACAACTACGGTGACCCCCTAGCGGATGGAATGCGCGACCGGCCCCTCTGATACGGGGCCGGGCAAGGGAAGATCACGCCATGAGAGAGGGGGAAAGCCGACGGCCTTCCCCCTCTTTCGTTTCTTTGACTGTCCGCCGATGGCGGGCCGAGCCTACGCACGCGTCTGCAAAGCGCCTAGTCCTCGCCGCCTTTGCGCGGTCTGCGTCGCCGGCGGCTGCGTCGTTTTTTTGAAGAGCTTTGGTTGGCGGAGCCGGTCTCGTCGCTCTCCGGGGGATCGGCGTCTGTGCGGCTCGCCCCTGACCGTCTCGCCCGCGCGTTGTCCTGTTCTGCGCCGGCGCGGCGTTTGACCGTACACCCGCCGCATGTGCTGCAGCCGGCGCCGCCGGCGCTTTTGCTCGTAATCAGGTCTGCCACGGCGAACTCGCTCAATACCGAGCTTTGTAAGAGGACGGTGACGGTTTCTTTGAGCGGATGAATGTGGCGGACGCGCCCCACGCCCTGCGGGGTGACAACCTCCGCGCCCATTTTCGGCATCTTTTTGTTCTGCTCGCGGTAATGCGCGTTTTCATACGAGAGGCAGCAGAGCAGCCGCCCGCACACCCCGCTGATCTCGTCCGGGTTGAGCGGCAACTGCTGGTTTTTCGCCATGCGAATGCTGACCGGCGTAAACTCGCGCAGCCAGCTTGTGCAGCACAGTTGTCGCCCGCACTTGCCCACCCCGTCGAGCAGCTTGGCTTCGTCGCGCACGCCGATCTGGCGCATCTCGATGCGCGTGCGGAAGATGCGCGCCAGGTCGCGCACCAGGTCGCGAAAGTCCACGCGTTGCTCGGACGAGAAATAGACCAGCAAGCGACCGC
Organism: uncultured Caldilineaceae bacterium; assembly: GCA_964649875.1. Classification (GTDB taxonomy): domain Bacteria; phylum Chloroflexota; class Anaerolineae; order Caldilineales; family Caldilineaceae; genus JASGTU01. The sequence continues at coordinate 2,986 of CAZYSJ010000175.1, read as the reverse complement.
CGTCGAAGCTGTATTCGCAGCGCACGATTTTAATGTCCAGGCTGCTGGCGCGCGCTTTTTCGCGGCAGACGGCCAACGCCTCTTGTTCTTTGCGCTCCCAGCGGTCCTTCTGCACCAGGTCCCAGGCGGTAGCGCGCCGCGCTACCGGCTTGATTTCGCCGACGACTTCGCTCTCATCGATCATGTGCGGCGGCGTGACCACCTGCGCCACTTCCTGCCCGCGCGACGTCTCCACAACAACGTAGTCGTCGACGACGAGGTCGAGCAGCGATCCGGGGCTGAAGTGATAAAGCTTGGTCACCGGACGGAATTGAACGTCTATGACGGTAGGCATAACCGATATGCTCCTATCGAGACCGGCGACGCAGCTCGTCGCCGGGGGATGAGTCCAGTATCGCGCGTTGGCAGGCCGGGCGTTGTCGCCAACCTGTCAGGCGGGCAGCCGCGGCAATTCCAGCAGCAGCACGTCCAGCGCCAGCCGCGTGTTCACGGTGTGGTGCAGATAGCGCTCGATGCGTTGCAGCGTGTCGAGGAAGCGGCGGACGGACGTCTCCGGCAGCGCGCCGGCTTGGCGGTCGATCTCGGCGCGCTGGTCGACGTTGCTGATCGCGTCTAGGCAGTCATTTTGCGCCAAGAACACATCGCGCCACCATGTCGACCACGCTTCAAGCATGGCAAACAACTGTCTGTTCTCCCGCTGCGCCGCGGCCGTGTTGGCAAAATTGAGCCGTTCGACGCGGTTGGCGGCGGCGAGACGCCACAACTCATGCAGCATTTCCAGGCGCTGCGTCTCGGCGGCTTCGTCCTCTAGCTGGCGCACCGCCCAGCCCAGTCGCCCATTGCACAGCCGCGCCAGCAGTTCGGCGCGTTCGTCGGCGACGCCCCATCCCGCCAGCAACGCGGCCTTCGCTTTCGCCACAGGGAGAGGACGCAGTTCGAGGACTTCGCACCGGCTGATAATCGTCGGCAACAGGCTGCCCCTGTCGGTCGCTGTCAGGCAGATGACCACGCCCTCCGGCGGCTCTTCCAGCGTCTTGAGCAGCTTGTTGGAGAAGCTGTCATTGGCGCGGTGCGCGTCCTGGATGGCAAAGACCCGGTAGCGACTCTCGACCGGGCTCAAAGCGGCGTCGTGGATCACCGCAGCGGCCTGTTCGACCCGCAGCATCCCGCCCGCCCGGTCGACTTCTCCATCCGTGGCGGTCGGCTGCACCAGCCGAAAGTCCGGGTGATTGCCGCTGGTCATCAGCCGGCACGAGCGACACTGACCGCATGGCCGCGCGCCTTCGCCGGTGCACAACAGCGCCTGGGCAAAGGCGCGCACGAGCGTGCTTTTGCCGATTTGCGCCGGCCCCAGGAACAGATAGGCGTGGCGCGGCCCGCGGCGTCGCGCCGCATCCAGCCCTGCTTCGAGCACGCCTTGCAGATATTCGACGGCCCATTCGTGGCCGTATACGGGCCACGAAGCGTGCGCCGAGTCGTGTTTCGCAGGGAGTTGTATGCCAGACATGGTGTGTCTGATTGTAGCATACAGCCCGATCCGCCCACAAATGAACTTATGCAAACTGGCGCAAACGCGGCCGGCCCGCGGTGATGATAGACGGTTGTGATATAATGACGCGCTGTGCGGCCCTTGTCGCACGATAGCCGGCGCTTGAGTTGCCTGTGCAGGGAGGATCATGTCGCGCCTATCGACCCGCCTTCAGTTAACCGCCTGCGACCTTTTCCGCCGGGGTTTTCGTTTCCGCTGGGCTAAGCACAATGTCACGAATTCTTGGGGGAAGTGTCACCCTGCACCCAAAGGGTTCCCAAGTGAAGGATCTCGACGTCAATCCCTAGGAACTGGCGGAATTGTACTTAGGGCGGCGCGAACTGCCGTCTGCGTCGCGGGCTGGCTATTGCTCGCAGTCGCGATCGCCGGCTGCAGCGGGGACTTGGGCTTCGTTACGCCCGTCCCCGCAGAAGCGGATCAAGTCTCGCCCACGCCGGTCGCAACGGCCCTTGGCGCCGGCGCAGCGCCGGACGCGCCGCGGCCGGATAGCCGCCAGCTTGTCGTTTGGCTGCCCGCTTTCTCCGGCGTCGCCGGTGAGGACAGCGCAGGCGACGTTCTTGCCGCGGCGTTTCATCAGTTCGAGCAAACTCACCCGGGCGTACGCGTCGACGTTCAGATTAAGGCGGAGTCAGGCCCGTCGGACCTATTTTCGTACTTGCGCAGCGCCCAGCGCGTCGCCCCCTCTATTTTGCCGGACGTCGTTCTCATCAACACACAAGCGCTCTGGCAAATTGTCGATCTGGGGTTGGCGGCGCCCATCCCGGTTGAGCAGGCCGCTCGCGCCGACGACTTTTATCCGTTCACGATGGATGCCGTCCGCTATGGCGGAGAGGTCTACGGCATTCCTTATGCGGCGGATGTGATCCATCTTGCCTACCAGGCGGACCAGCCGCAGGAGCCGCCCGAAACCTGGAACCATCTGTTTACAGGCGGACGGCCTTACTGGTTCGCTGCCGGCGGCGATGATCTCTTTCAGAATGGCGCGGCGCTGTTGCAATATGTGGGCGCCGGCGGTCAGTTGTTCGAAGACGGGTCCACCAGCAGCGACGAGGCTCTTCGCGCATTTTTTGATTTCTTGGTCGAGGGGCGCATTCGCAACGTGATTCCCACCGAGGTGGCGGAGCTGGCGACGCTTGATGCAGTCTGGAACCGGCTGGCAGGCCCGGAGGCTGACTTGGGCAATGTCGCCGCCGGCTCCTATCTGCTCAACCGCGACTTGACGCCGCAATTGCACTTTGCGCAGACGCCGACGCGCAACGGGCTGCCCATCACCCTGGCCTCTACGTGGGCCTTCGCCGTGCTGACGCCGGACGAGGAGCAACGCGGGCTGGCGTTCGCGCTGATTGACGGGTTGTTGGCCCCGGAAGTTCAGGGCGCTTGGAGCCAATACAGCCATCGCCTGCCCACGCGGCGCAGCGCCATGCAGGCCTGGGCCAA
>CAZYSJ010000174.1:0-6702 GCA_964649875.1 uncultured Caldilineaceae bacterium | reverse complement strand
CGATGGCCTGCACGTCCAGCGGCTCTTCGACCACGCAGATGAGGGCGTGGTTGCGCTGGGCGTCGTCGCACACCGGGCAGGGGTCGCGGTCAGCGATGTTGAAGCAGACGCTGCAGAAGAGCGTGTTGGCCTTTAGCTCTTCCAACGCCTTCGCCAGGTTGAGCGCAATTGACTCGTCGCTGCGCAACAGGAAATAGGCCAGCCGGCTGGCCGTCTTGGGGCCGATGCCGGGCAGTTGCGCAAAGGCATCGATCAGCCTGCTGACAGGCTCGGCAAGAGGTTGCATCGTCCCTCGATTTCTGCAGGCGCGCCGCTTAGATGCCGAGGCCGGGCGGCAGGTTGAGGCCGCCGGTCAGGCCGCTCATGCGCTCTTCGTGGCGCTTTTCGACCTGCTGGATGGCGTCGTTCACCGCGGCCAGCACCAGGTCTTGCAGCATCTCCACGTCGTCAGGGTCGACCACTTCGGGCTTGATCTGCAGTGAACGCAGCTCCTTCTTGCCCGACATGACGACCGTGACCATGCCGCCGCCTGCGGTGACGGTGATCTCTTCTTGTTCCAGCTCGGCCTGGGCTTTTTCCATTTCGGCTTGCAGCTTCTGCATCTGTCCGAGAAGATTGCCCATGCCGCCGGGCATGCCGCCCATTCCCTGCTGCGGGCGTTGCCCGAAGCCTCTTCTGCCTTTTGCCATAAAACGCTCCTATGATTCTGTCGTGTCAATCACCTGTGCGCCCAGCTCGCTGACGGCGTATTCCACCAGCGGGTCCGGGCCGTCGTGCCGCGCTCCACCCGCGCTGCCGCCCGCGCCGCGCGGCAAGGTCGCATGGTCTCCCATCTGGCATTCCAACAGCACCTTGCGTCCCAGAAATTCGGAGAGGGTCGTGGTGACGATTTTCAGGGTCTCCGGCTTGGCGACCATATCGCGTGAAAAGCTGTTGATGCCGAAGGCAAAAGCGATGCTCTGCTCGCCGATGGCGATATCGCGCACGGTGCGCAGCGCTGCGGGCACTTCATGACCGCAGCGCTCTTGGATCACCTTGAGGAACTCCTGCCAACGGCTGCGCAGCTTGCGCACCGCGGCCTCGTCTAGGGGCGGCGGCTCGCCTTCCGCTTCTTGCTGTGCGGGCTGCGCTGCGTCTGCCGGCGCTGCGGCCGGTTGCGCCGGGGCCGGAGCGCTCGCCGCAGAAGGTGCAGCGGGCGTCGAGATAGTAGGAGCAGTCGCCGCTGCCGGCGTACTCGTTGTGGGGGCCGCAGCCGCGGCAAACGCCGGGGCGGGCTGCGGGGCAACCTCGCCGCGGATGGCTTCGATCAACGCCAGTTCCAGCGGCAATTGCGGCTGATAGCTGCCCTTCAACTGCTGGGCCGCCTCGCTAAACAGCCTGATTGCGTGCAGCGTGCCGGGCAGCGCCATCTGATTGGCCTGCTCGCGCATGTGCGCCGCGGTCTCGCCCGGCCAATCGGTCAGCAAGGACGGCTCGTCGGTCATCTGCATGAGCAGCACGCCGCGCAGATGTTCGATCACCTGGGCGGCGAACTCGGTCAGGCTGGCCCCTTCCAGCGCCAACTGCTGCACCAGTTTCAACCCGGCCGGTGCATCTTTGGCCGCCAGCGCATCGGCAAAGGCGAGCACCGTCCGGCTGCTGACCGCGCCCAACACCTGCTGCACCTGGGCCAGCGTCACCTTGTCCGCGCCGTAGCTGAACATCTGGTCGAGCAGGCTGATGGCGTCGCGCATACAGCCCTGCGCGCTCTGGGCAATCGCCATTAACGCCTCGTCGTCGGCTGCGTACTGCTCGGCGTCGACGATATGGCGCAGATGCGCCGCGATCTCCGGCGCGGGGATGCGGCGGAAGTCGAAGCGCTGGCAGCGGCTGAGAACGGTGGCGGGGATCTTGTGCGGCTCTGTGGTCGCCAGGACAAAGCGCGTGTGCGGCGGCGGCTCCTCCAACGTCTTGAGCAGGGCGTTGAACGCCGGGTTGCTCAACATATGCACTTCGTCGATGATGTAGATCTTGTAACGGCCTTCGCTGGGGCGGAAGCCGACTTTGTCGCGCAGTTCGCGGATATCTTCGACGCTGTTGTTGCTGGCCGCGTCGATCTCGATCAGGTCGAGCATGCGGCCTTCGTTGATGGCGATGCAGGTGGGGCACTGGTTGCAGGGGCGCTGATCTTCCGGCCCCGTGCAGTTGAGCGCTTTTGCCAGGATGCGCGCCGTGCTGGTCTTGCCTGTGCCGCGCGGCCCGGAGAACAGATAGGCGTGCGCCACGCGATCCTCGCGCAGGGCGTTGCGCAAGGTCTGCATGATATGTTCTTGGCCGACTACCTCGTCGAAGGTGCGGCTGCGCCACTTGCGATACAGCGCTTGGGTCATGGGGTGTTGCCTGCCTCATCCCGTCAAACGCGGCGGACGGGAACGCCCGCCCACGCCGCTAGGGTCTGCTTGCCGATACGGGGTAGCCGCCGGACAAGAGAACCGTTTAGTAGTGTAGCCGAAAAGAGGCGCAGTCGCAAGCCTTCCGGCCTATTCTTCCGACCATTTGTGCTATAATACACGCCATGTCCGATCATCTGAGCAACGCCTTCCAGAAACGCCGGCAACTCGCCCTGGACCTGTCCAGCATGGCGGAGACCCAGAACGAAGAGGAATTGCGGGACGCGGCGCAAGTTATTGTCGAGAGCTATTCCGCCGATCTCATCTTGAGCGAGATCGTTAAGCGCTTGGACACGCCCAACAGCCAACTGCGCGGCGGGCTGGGCCATCTGGCCGCGCTGCTGCCGCCGGAGGAGGTCGTGCCCGTGTTGCGCAGCGCGGCGGGCGACCGCCGCAACGGGGCGCAGGAGCGCATCACGGCCGCGCTGCTTTTAGAGCGCTTCGTGGGCGAGCCGGTCCCCGCGGCTTTGCTCAGCGACTTGAGCCAGAGCAATGAGGTCGCGTTCCAAAGCCTGCGCGAGGCGGTTGGCGACGGCAAATATAACCGCCATATTTTGCTCGAATACGCAGTGCAAATGCGCCAGGCCGGCGGGGATATCGCTTATTTGGTGATGGACCTGCTCGACCGGCTGCCCGAAAGCGACCGCGTCGAGCTTCTGCGTCTGATCGCGCTCGACGACCGCCAGGCTGTTGCGGCCGCGGCGCTCGACCGGCTGGAGCGCTTGGCGCAGGGCGAGGCCGGGCCGCAGGCGCTGGCCGCGCTGCATACGCTGCACTTCGTGTTGCCGCCCGCGCTCGCTTCTGTTGTCGAACGCAGCTTGCGCAAGCTGCGCTTCGGCGGCCTGCACTACGAACCGCCGGCGCCGCACGGCATGCGCTGCTTGATCAGCCCGGCGGATATGGGCGGCTTCCAGAGCATCTGGTTCGTGCGCATGCCTGCTTCGGATGACGCAGGCCAGGACTCAGGCGGCGCGCTGCTGGGCGTGATCGCCAATGGCCGCACGGGATTGGCCCACGCTTTTGGCCGCGAGCGCATGGCCGCGGAGGAACTGCCCGCCCTACGTACCGTGGGCGAGATGGTCGAGATCCCTGCACGCGACGGCCGCGGCGCGGCCATGTTGGAAGCGCCCTTTGACTTCGGGCGGTTGCGCGTGCAGGCCGCGCTGGCCGCGCACTGGCGCACGAGTAGCGAACTGCCCGACGAGTTTAAGCTCTACTGCGACCTAATCGCACGGTACGTCGCGCTGGATGTGGCGCCGGAGTTGGCGGCGATCTTTGCCGGCGAACCGGACGAGGATGCCGCGTCGCAGGCGCAGACCGCGCATGATCTGCAAGCGGACGCTGCGAACTTGCTTGGCCACCCGGCGATGGCAGGCTGGCTGCGCCCGCATGGCCTGCTCACCGTGCGCCACGAAAAGCCGCTGCGCATGAGCGCAGCCGCACGCGCCGCGCTGGCGCGCACGATCTTGGCGGAGTTGGAGGAGCACCCGGAGAAGGAACTGCTGCGGCAGGCAATGGAGGAAGGGTTGCGCAGCCAGGCCGCCTGGCTGCTGATCGCGGGCCACCGCGAGCAGAGCGACCGCGCCTTGCGGCTGGCCCGCGCCCTGCCGCATCTGCCGCCCAGCGGCAACCCGCTGCTTGCGCTGATCATAGAGGCGGGGCTGAATGCGTCACAGGCAAGCGACGACGCCGGCTAGCCGCCTGCTTGCTCTAGTCGCATCCAAAAAAGAGCGCCGTCCAATCGGGCGGCGCTCTTTTCGTTTCGGATAACCGGCCTAGAAAATGCCGAACTCGTCCTTGGCCTCGTCGGACATCATGTCCGGGTTCCAGAACGGCGTCCACGTGAGGTGGATGTTCACCTCCGCCAAGTCCGGGAAAGCCGTATGCACCTCGCGCTGCGTGGCGCTGATGATCTCCGGGCCGGCGGGGCACCCTGGGCTGGTGAGCGTCATGGTGACTTCAGCGCTCGGCTCGTCGGTGATCTCCACGTCGTAGATCAGCCCCAGATCGACGATGTTCATCATCAGTTCCGGGTCGCGCACTTTGGCGCGGATCAACTCGCGGACCTCATCGGCAGTCGGTATGCTCATTGGTTCTCGTTCCTCCCTGGTTCATTCGCTCTAGCCGCGCCGCCAGCGGTCTAGGCGGCGGGCGCTTCCATCAACACATCGTCGCCTTCGATGCGCACGGCATAGGCTGTAGTCGGCTCAAAGGCGGGCATGCGCACCGCCTTGCCGGTGCGCACGTCGAAGCGCGCGCCGTGGCGCGGGCATTCCACCAAGCAACCGTCGACGATTTCCCCTTCGACCAGGGGGCCGCCGTCGTGGGTGCAGACATCCTCGATGGCGTAAAATTCGCCGTCCAGATTGAACAGGGCGATGCGCACTTCTTCGATTTCGATCAGCTTGCTCGTGCCGGGGGGGACCTCGTCCACCGTGGCTACTTTGATATAGTCGCTCATGCCCGTCGCTTTCTCGGTGAGTTTGTCCGGTTGTCTGTCGATGAGAGATTGCGAACCGTCTACTCCGGCCATTCCTCCAGGCCCCATACGCCGGCCTTGAGCGCCTTGAGCGGCAAGAGTGCGCACTTCAGGCGCACCGGCCCGATCTCGATGCCCAGCATATCTAAGATGAATTCCTTGTCCCAGGTTTTCACCTCTTCGATGTCTTTGCCGAGGATCTCCTCCATGAGCATGCTGGCCGTGGCCTGGCTGATGGCGCAGCCCTGGCCGTCGAAGGCCGCGTCGACAACTTTGCCGTCTTCGACCTTCAGTTCAATCGTGATCTCGTCGCCGCAGAACGGGTTGGTGTCGTAGTAGTGAATATTTGCGTCTTCGAGATGGCCCTTGCGCCGCGGGTGGCGGTAATGATCCAGGATCGCTTCTCGATAGAGGTCGTCCATTTTATGCCAGCTTCTTTCGGCGGGCGGCCGCTGCTCGGTCACTCGCATGGCGCCTGGCGCCGGCCGGCGGCTTACCAGGCAAATATCTGTACGGCGCGCTCCAGCCCGCTAACCAGTTGGTCGATGTCTTCCGTCGTATTGTAGAAGTAGAGGCTGGCGCGTGCGCTAGCCGGAATGCCGAACCGGTCGTGAATGGGCTGGGCGCAGTGATGCCCGGCGCGCACGGCCACGCCGGCTTGGTCCAAGATCGCGGACAGGTCATGCGGGTGGATCTCGTCCACCGTGAATGAGATCAGGCCGCTGCGCTGGTCGGGTCCGGGCCCCAGGATATGCAGCCCCTCGATCTCGGCCAGCCGTTCGTAAGCATAGGCGACCAGGGCGCGCTCGTGTGCGTTGATCCAGTCCATGCCCAGCGCGCTCAAGTACTCGGCGGCTGCGCCCAGGCCAATCGCCTCGGCGATCGACGGGGTGCCGGCCTCGAACTTGTACGGCACGGCGTTCCACTTGCTGGACGACATCTTGACCTCGCGGATCATGTCGCCGCCGCCCATCCAAGGGGGCATCTCTTCCAGCAATTCGCGCTTGGCGTAGAGCGCGCCGCTGCCTGTCGGGCCGCACATTTTGTGCCCGCTAAAAGCCAGGAAGTCCACGTCCAGCGCCTGGACATCCACCGGCATGTGGGGCACGCTCTGTGCGCCGTCGAGCAGGACTTTGGCGCCGACGGCATGCGCCGCCGCGATCAGTTCTGCCGCGGGGTTCACCGTGCCCAGCACATTGCTGACATGGATGAAGCTGACCAGCTTGGTGCGCTCGTTGATCAGGCTGTCCAGGTCGCTCAAGTCAAGCTGCCCGTCCAGACCGAGGGGGATATAGCGCAGGGTGAAGCCGATTTGGTCGCGCAGAATCTGCCAGGGGACGATGTTGCTGTGGTGCTCCATCTCGGTGATGAGCACTTCATCGCCCGGCTTGAGATTCGCCCGTCCCCACGAGTTGGCGACCAGGTTGATCGACTCCGTTGTGCCGCGGGTGAAGACGATCTGCTTTTCGCTCGGCGCGTGCAAGAGGCGGGCGACGCGCACCCGCGCCTGTTCATACAGCGCGGTCGCCTCTTCGCTAAGCGTATGCACGCCGCGATGGACGTTGGCGTTGTGCAGGCGGTAGTAGTCGTCCATCGCCCGCAGCACGGCCTCCGGCTTTTGGCTGGTGGCGGCGTTGTCCAGATAGACCAGCCGCTTTTCGCCGATGCGGCGCGCCAAAATGGGAAACTCGCGCTTCAGTTCTTCCGCTCGATCCATCACGGCTGCCGGCTTCATCTCCATGAGCATAACGACCTTTGTCCTGTCTTTCATCGTGGCGTACAAGCCGTGCACAA
>CAZYSJ010000173.1:0-6713 GCA_964649875.1 uncultured Caldilineaceae bacterium | reverse complement strand
CAGAGGCTGCAAGCTTGCTACCGGTTGCGCCAGGCTTCCGAATCCGGCACGAAGAGCGGCGAACCGAACTCTTCCACGCCGTACTGGCTGATGACCTCCTGCGTCGGCAGGGAGACGAGCCAGTCGATGAACTGGTTGGCGACATCGCCCTTGATCTCAGGGTTCTTGTCCGGGTTGACTGCGATCACGCCGTAGGGGTTAAACAGGATTGGGTCGCCCTCGACGGCGATCACCAGGTCGGTCCCTTCCAGCGTGCGGGCCAAATAGGTGGCGCGATCGCTGAGGGTGTAGGCCTGCTGCTCGTCGGCCATGGTGAGGACGGCGCCCATGCCCTGCCCTGCGGAGATGTACCAATCGCCCGCCGGTTCTACGCCGGCCGCGTCCCAAATCTCGAACTCCTTGACGTGCGTGCCCGAATCATCGCCGCGCGAAACGAAGGGAGCCGCCGCCGCCGCGATCTGCGAGAACGCAGCCGCGGCATCGCTTCCGCCGGCAATGCCCGCGGGATCATCGGGCGAGCCGACGATGACGAAGTCGTTGTACATCACGTCCTCGCGGCGGACGCCATGCCCGGCTTCCATGAAGGCGTCCTCCAGCGCGCGGGCATGCACCAGGACCACGTCGGCGTTGCCGTCCTCGCCCAGCTTGAGCGACTGGCCTGTGCCCACGGCTACCACGTCGACGTCGATGCCGTATTCTTCTTCAAACATGGGCAGGATCACGTCGAGCAGGCCGGAATCGCGCGTGCTGGTGGTGGTGGCAAGCACGATGCGATTTTCGCCGCCAGGGACGGGAACCTCCGGCGCGGCAGCCGGGGCCGGCTCCACAGGCTGAACGGGCTGGCAGGCCGCGCTCAGCGCGACGAGGACGATCAGGAACAGCGAGACAAAGAGTTTGCGCTGCATAGGACTTTCCTTTCCGGGTGAATTGAACGGTTGCTAATAGATCATCTCGCCGCGCACAAAGGCCGCCGTGCGCGGGTCGCTGGGCGACTCAAAGAACGTTTCGGCATCGGCGGATTCGACGATGCGCCCATCCAACATCAACGCCACGCGGCGGGCCAGCCGCTTGGCCTGAAACACATTGTGCGTAACAAGCACGATGGTTGTGCCGTGTTCGCGGTTGAGCCGGGCTACGATCTGCTCGATCAGCCCCACGTTATAGGGGTCGAGATTGGCCGTCGGCTCGTCGAGCAGCAGCGCATCCGGCTGCAGGATCATGGCGCGCGCCAGGGCGACGCGCTGAGCCTCGCCGCCGGAAAGGGTGCGCGCCGGCTGGCGCGCCAGCCGACCCAAGCCGACTTCCTCCAGCACGGCGTGAATTTGCTCGCTGCGGTCGCTCTCGCCGCGCAGACGCAGGCCATAGCCCACGTTGGCTTCCACCGAACGGCGCAGCAGCACCGGCTGCTGAAAGACGGTGGTCACGCGGCGACGCAGAGCGAGCGGGACCTCTTGGCTGCCGTTGAAGGTCTTGCCGCGGAAATGGATGGCGCCGGACGTCGGCGGCTCCAGAAAGTTAAGCAGGCGCAACAAGGTGCTCTTGCCCATGCCGCTCGGCCCGATGATCGAGAGAATCTCGCCGCGGCGGATGTCCAGTTGCGCCACATCCAGCACAGTGCGGTCGCCGTAGCGCTTGGTCACATTGCGCACGGCATAGAGGATGTCATCGCCGCCGGCAGCGTTGTTTGCGCCGGATTCGGTTTGGGTGGCGTTGCGCGTGTCGATCATCAGTCGAAGGATCGCCCCTGTAGGCGCACAATGAAATAGTTGGTGATAAAGGCAATGCCGACCAGAATGATGCCCAGGGCGATCGCCAGGTCGAAATTGCCCTTGCTGGTTTCGAGCACGATGGCGGTGGTCAGCACGCGCGTGCGGCCCTCGATGTTGCCGCCGACCATCATCACGGCGCCGACCTCGGAGATAATGCCGCCGAAGCCGGCTACGATGGCGGCAATCACGCCGACGCGCGCCTCGTCCAGCACGGCCCACGTCACCTGCCATTGGGATGCGCCCAGCGCCCGCACTTGCAGCCGCAACGCCGGGTCCACGCCGCTCACCGAGGCCATCGTGAAGCCGGCTACGAGTGGAAAGGCGATAATGACCTGCGCCGCCACCATCGCTCCGGCCGTGAACAGGCCGGGAATAAGCGACAGGTTCAGGCTGCCCAGAACGCCGCTGCGCGAGAGCATTAGATAGACGAACAGGCCGACGACGACAGGCGGCGCCGCCATCCCCGTATAGACGGCGACGACGGCAAGTTTCCGGCCCGGAAAGCGGGTAAGGGCCAGGAGTACGCCGCCCGGCACGCCCAGAGCCGTGCTGATTGCCAGGGCGATGCCCGACACTTGCATGGAGAGAAGAACGATTTCAAATAGAGCCGAGTCGCCGGAGGCAATGAGACGCAGCGCCTCCAGGAACCCGCGAGTCAGATCGGCGATAGGTCTGCTCCTTTGTCGTTCGTCATAATTCGGCCAAGACTTGGCCCATGCGGCTTGTCTCATAGCCGCGCAGCGCAGCCACGCTGCGCAGGAACGCCGGCGCAGGCTTGCGCAACAGCGCCAACAGCGGGGCCAGCAGTTCGCTTGTGTAGTGTTCCACCGGGATCACCAGGTCATAGCGTTCGCTGAACAGCGGGATGAAGTCCAAGTTTTGGGCATGGGCGGCGGCTTGAATGCCCAAGCCGCAGTCGGCATCCCCGCCGGCGACGGCTGCAGCGACCGCGGCGTGCGAGGACTCCTGCCGGGCGTAGCCGCGGATCCGGGCGGCGTCCAGCCCGCGCTTGCGCAGTTCGTGATCGAGCAGCAGTCGCGTACCTGCGCCTTGCTGTCGGTTCACATAGCGGATGTCCATGCGCATCAGGTCCTCTATGCCGGAGATATTCTTGGGGTTGCCGGGCGCGGTGATCAACCCCTGGCGGCGGTCCACAAAGCCCAGCAGTACAACATGGCGACCGTAAGGCGTCAGCACGCGGCGGATAGCGCCGATGTTGTAATCGCCCGTGTCCTCGTCGAGCAAGTGCGAGCCGGCAAGGTGCGCCTCGTTGCGCTGTAGGGCCAGCAGCCCGCCCAGGCTGCCCACATGCGCCGAGACGAGCGTGACGTTCGGGTCTTGGGCGTGCAGGTAGTCGCCAAGCAGGTCGAGCGTCATGTCATGGCTGCCCACGGCGACGATGGCCCCGCGTGCACGCCGCAGCGGAGGCCGCACCTCGGACTGCTCAGGCGGAGACAGAGCAGCGTCCGCTTGGGCCGGCTCCAGGAACGCAGCCGCGTCCGGTCCGTTGACGCTCAGTTCGGGGATGGCGGCATAGAGCGCAGGCTCGGAGGTGACCAGCGTTGCATCCAGACAGAGCGCCTGCGCAGCCAACATCTGGGCGAGGCCCACATCGCCGCCGCCCCGCCCGCCCCACCAGGCGATGACTTGTCCTAGTCGCTGTGCGGCGTCGGCGTCGAAGTCGACCACGCGCAACGGCAGCAGAAAGCGTTCCAGGGCAAGCCGGTTTTGGGCCGGGTTACGGCTGTTTTCTGCGCGCGCCTGGAGCACGGCCACGGTCAGGGCCGATACGGCCGCTTCGCCCGGGTTCAGGGCGGCAAACGCCGGCAAAAGATGGCGCGGGCGAGTGCGAATCAAATGCAAGCAATAGGAGGTGTCGAACAGGAGGCGCGGACCGGCTTCGGCGCGCGGCGGGTTATTCAGGGACATCGGCTACGAAATCCTCGGTGAACAGGTCGAGGCTGTCGAAGAGCGACTCCCAGGGCGCGGCGTAGGGCAGGAGCAGGACGCCGTTGCCCAGCCGGTGGATGTAGACCTGATCGCCTTCGAAGCGGAACTCCTTAGGGAGTCGCACAGCCTGGCTTTGCCCATTCTGGAATAATTTGGCTGTCTTCATAGTCCTCCTATCGCACAGGCGCAACTGGTCAAACAGGCGCAGACCGGCACGGGGGATCGCCGGCCTGCTAGGCGCACGCCAGTCAACGATCCTGGCAGTATATACTACCAATATATACTGCCGTACACAAAAGCGTCTATTCTAAGGGTGTGCCGCAGAGTTTTGGCGCACTCGTCGCGCCGCACGTCCGGCGGCAAGGATGCCGCCTCTACGATCTTCCCGGCCAGGAAACGGGGAAAGACTCGAACCAAAGCGCCTATTATGGGGAATTCGTCCGGCAAAAAGAAACATCTGCCAGGGAGGCGCAGTTTCCCGGCAGATGTTTCGGTGCGCCCGGCTACAGGGGGGCGACGCCGGGCCTTTCAAGCGCTAAGCAAGCGCTACAACTCGGCCAACACCTTGCCCATATTGTCTGTGCCGTAGCCGCCCATGTCCTGCACCGCCTGCTTGAAGGCCGAATCCGGCTCGCGCAGGATCTGCAGCAGGGGGGAGAGCAGCTCGCTTTCGTAATACTCGACAGGGATCACCAGGTCATAGCGTTCGTGGAAGAGCGGCACGAAGTCCAGGTCAAGGGCGCGGGCCGCGGCGAGAATGCCCAGCCCGGCGTCGGCTGCGCCGCTCTTGACCGTGGCGGCCACGGCCAGATGGGTATACTCCTGGCGCTCGTAGCCGGCGATGCGCCGCGGGTTGAGCCCGCGCTGTTTGAGCGCGTAGTCCAGCAGCACGCGCGTGCCTGCGCCGCGCTGCCGGTTGACGAAGACCACGTCCTCGCGCAGCAGGTCGTCGAAGGCCTGGATGTTCTTGGGGTTGCCCTTGGGGACGATCAGCCCCTGCTCGCGGTCGACGAAGCCAAGCAGGACCACATGCACGCCCTGCGTGGTTAGCAGTTGGCGAATGTAGCTCACATTGTAGTCGCCGGTCCCCTCGTCGAGCAGGTGCGAGCCCGCCAGGTGAGCCTCGCCGCGCTGCAGGGCGAGGAGCCCGCCCAGGCTGCCCACGTGCGCCGAGGAAAGCGTTAGGTCGGGGCGACGGCGGCGCAGTTGATCGGCCAGCACGTCCAGCGTCATGTCGTGGCTGCCGATGGCGACGATAGTGCGCTTGATGCTGGAAAGCGGGCGCAGCAATTCGACCTCAACGGTCGCGCCGGCGTCGAAGCCTTCAGAGAAGCGCGGGATCGTGACGATGCCGTCGGCTTTGACCAGCGACATGAGCACGCCCGCCCCGCCGCCGAGCGGGGTCGCCACCATGCGCTCGCCCACCTGGCCCACGGTCACGCGCAGGAAGTGGTCTTCGCCCATCGGCGAGAGCGTCTTGCGTGTCAGCGTGGCGTCGATGCGCGGGCGTTCCGGCGGCTGAAGGCCCTGCCAGCGATATAGCACGGGCACGACGATCCGGTCGAAGGTCATAGACGCCGAGACGGGGAAGCCGGGCACGCCGACCAGCGCCTTGCCTTGCGCCACGCCCAACACGACCGGATGTCCGGGGCGGATGGCAATGCCGTGGACGCTCAAATGGCCCAATTCGCGCACGATGGTCGAAGTGTAGTCCTCCGAACCGGCGGACGATCCGGCGTTGATGGCGACGAGGTCATGCGTCTCCAGCGCGGCGACCGCCGCCGCCTTGATCGAGTCGTAGTCATCGGCCTGGATGGGCAGACGGGTGACGACGCAGCCGGCTTCTTCGGCCTGCGCGCCGAGCATGAGCGAGTTGTATTCGATGATGTCGCCCGGATGCAGATCGCTGCCCGGCTTCACGAGTTCCGTGCCGGTGGGCAGAATGGCGACGCGCGGCCGGCGATAGACCGTCACCTGCGTATGGCCGGAACCGGCGATAGCGCCCAAGTCCTGAGGGCGCAAGCGGTGGTTAGCCGGCAGCACCAACTCGGTGGCGACCATATCCTCACCCATCGGGCGGACGTCAGTCCACGGTGCGACGGCGGAGAGGATCTCGATGTAGTCGACGCCCTCTTGCCAAACAGGCTGGGTGTTCTCGATCATGATGATCGCGTTCATGCCCGGCGGCAGGGGGTCGCCTGTGTCGACGGGGAGGGCCTGTTCGCCGACGCGCAGGAGCAGGGGGCTGGTCTCGCCGGCGCCGCGCGTCTCCTCGCTGCGCACAGCATAGCCGTCCATCGCCGCGGCGTGGTAGTGGGGCGATGAAATGAGCGCCCATACCGGCTCGGCCGTCACCCGGCCCAGCGCCTGGTCCAGAGGGATGGTCTCCGCCCCGAGCGGGCCCCACAAGCCGTGTTCTTGCAGCGCGGCGTGCCAGCTATCCAGCGCCTCGCTTAAGGCCACGTCCTGCAGATAGATGTTGCGTTCGTGCGCTGCTGGTCCGTGCGCTGTCGGTTGATGTGATGTCTGTTCGGTCATGGCTGTTCCGGCTTTATGTAGTGGCGGATGGCGTGAAGCGGGCCGTCCGCAGGGTGATGGCGATCCGACGCAGATCGGCGCTTGTCACAATGGTCAGTGCAAATAGACAGTGACCCAAGCCCCTTCGCGCAGGCCGCCGGAATCAAGCGGGATCTGCACGGCGCCGTCGGCGTGTACCAGGGTGTAGATGAGGTTGGACTTGCCCAAGACGGGCACGGCCCACGTCTCGCCGTCTCGCTCCTCCAGCCGCACCTGCACATAGTCCTCGCGGCCGGCGGCGGACGCCAGGTTGCGCGCCAGCCGGGCCTGCACTTGCTGCTTGGGTCGGGCTTGGGCGCCAAGCGCAGCGCGGATGGCGGGAGCGACCACCAGATCGAAGATGACCATGGTGGAAACGGGGTTGCCGGGCAGGCCGAAGACCGGCACGCCGTCGCACACGGCGATGATGGTCGGCTT
>CAZYSJ010000172.1:0-6739 GCA_964649875.1 uncultured Caldilineaceae bacterium | reverse complement strand
GCGTATTGGACCAGACGCATTTTGCGGACGAAGCCGCCTACCACAGCGCCCTGGCTGCGGCCCCCATGTTGCGGCTCGCCTGGCAAGCGGCGCGCGCCGCCTAACCGCGCGCCTGCGGGCGGTCAGCGCTCGATCTCGACGTAGACCGCGCGACCGCCCACCTGGACGGTCACGCGCCCGTCCGTCTTGCCGTCGTCCCTGTCCAGCACGACGGTTGGCCTACCAAAGACATCGCGCACCACGGCCCGGCTTGCCGGCAACACGAGCGGCTTTTTGTCCTTTGTGTCAACCGGGTTGAGCCACGCCACGTGGATATCCAGCTTTCTAGCCGCATCCACGAAGCGATAGACCTCCATGTCGCTGGCGCCGGCCTCCGCCGCGCTCAGCCGACGTTCGTAGCGCACGGCGTTCAACTGCGTCGCCGCAAAGCGAAAGACGCCGAAGGCGGGCCTCCGCACCGGCGGGGAGTCGTTCGTCACCAGGCCTGTCCGGTTGTGCAGAGCCTCATTTTCCAGATCATAGAGCGTGAACCAGATCAACGCTTCGACATCCGCCGCCAGCGCCTGGGCATAGAGCTGGGTCACGTAACGCGCTTGGATTTCGGGGCCGGCGGGGAAGTTTCCCACGGGTTTGACGTAGTGGCCGGTCTCGGTGATGAAGATCGGCTTAGGCTTCACTCCCAGCCGTTTCAGTTCGGCCCGTATATGCTCGGTTTTCTCCAGCAAGCCCGGCCCCTGATTTGTCCAGTTGCCGGCGAGCGTGGGGAACGAGTGGAAGTTCATGATGTCGAAATAGCCGCCGCCGCCCGCCTTGATCACGCCCTCCAGAAAGCCGCGGTTGAACCAGCCTCCCTGGTCCGTAAACGCATCATAGGCGAGTCCGCCCAACAGCACGCGGGCTTTTGGGTTGCCTTGCTTGATAGCGGGGTAGGCTTTCTTTAGCATAGCGGCATATTTCTGCGGCGCATCGCCCCACGCCGTCCCGGTTGTTGATGTCACGTCCGGCTCGTTATATAGCTCCCAGTGACGAACGACCGGCGAACCGGGCGCGTCGTCTTTGCCGTTGCCGTCATAGCGTTCGGCCAGCGCCGTCAGGTATTCGGCCAACTCGCCCAGATTTGTCCGGTCGAGCGGGCCGTCGGGGTTGCTGGCGGCCCATGCCGGCGCGCTGCGGTGCGTGGCGATGATGTGGACGCAGGCATCCTGCGCCGCGGCCAGCACGCGGTCGGCGTGCCGCCAATCGTATTGGTCCGGCGTGGTGTTGTGCGGCTCGATCTGCCGCCACTCGACCGAGACGCGCAGCCAGCGCGCCCCGCTTGCCTGGAGAGAGGACAAATAGGGCGACCGCTCGCCGGTGTGGCCGTACATCTGCACGCCGAAGAGAGACGGCGACGGCAAGGCATTGCACGCCCGGTTGCCCACCCAGGGCAGATAGAGCTTCTCGCCGGCGGGCGGCTCCTCCTCGGTGTGGGCTTCGGCGCGGGCGGGCAGAAACGCGCCGCCCGCCAGCAGTGCGGCCGCAATGAGCAACATGGTCAAGCGATGGCGTGATGGCATGGAGTCTGTCCCTTGTCCGCCGCATCTGCGGCCCCGGCGGGGTAATTATTGGACGCAAATTGGTAAACTGCGGCGGGGATGGCGCTATCGTAGACCAGGCGCGGGGGATGGTCAAACGCTTGCCAAGCCCCTCCCTCTCTGCGATAATGACGTTTGAACCATTCAACGGAGTATACGAAAAGACGGCATCCGAAGATATGTACCGTTTTTACGCATCGCCTACAACTATTGAGGAAGCGTTGGCGCTCAAGGCGCAGCACCGCGATCAGGCGCGTTTCATCGCCGGCGGCACCGACCTGCTCGTCGAACTGGACCGCGGCCGTCGCGCCCCGGACGGGGCGGAGCTAGGCCTGATCGACCTAACGCGCATCCCCGGCTTGGCGGATATTCGGGAAGAGGACGGGCGCATCATCCTCGGCCCGCTCGTTACCCATAACCAATGCGTCGCCGGCTCGCTCATCGTCGAGAAGGGCTTCCCGCTGGCCCGCGCCTGTTGGGAAGTCGGCGCGCCGCAGATCCGCAACCGCGGCACGATCGCCGGCAATATCATCACCGCCAGTCCGGCCAACGACAGTATCGTGCCGCTCATGGCGCTGGATGCGACCGTGACCGTGCGCAGCGCCGCGCGCGGGGAGCGCACCCTCTCGCTGCGCGATTTCTGCGTCGATTTTCGCCGCGTCGACTTGGCGCCGGACGAAATGCTCACGGCCATCTCCTTCCCCGCGCTTGGCCCGGACGACTGCGGCGTGTTCATCAAGCTCGGGCTGCGCCGCGCCCAGGCGATCAGCGTGGTCAGCGCGGCCGCAGTCATCACACGCGCCGGCAATGACCCGTCCGCGCCGGTGACGCGCGCCGCCATTAGCCTGGGCGCGGTTGCGCCGGTGATCGTGCGCGCCGCGGCCGCCGAGGAGTATCTGACGGGCCGCCCGCTGAACGAGGAGACGATTGCCGCCGCGGCCCGGTTGGCGCTGGAAACCGCCCAGCCCATCGATGATATCCGCGGCAGCGCCGGCTATCGCCGCGCCATGACGGAAGTCCTTGTCGCCAGGGGCCTGCGCCAGATCGCTCATGGCCAGACGCGCGCCGGTTGGCCCGAACGCCCGGTGATGCTGTGGGGCAATACCGGAGGGCGCTGGCCCGTACAGACCGGCAAAGCGGTCTCGGCGGGCCATGCATTGGTCAATGGGCGGCCTGTGGCGCTAGCCCCCGGCATGACGCTCCTCGACAGCCTGCGCGCCGCCGGCCTGACCGGCGTCAAAGAGGGCTGTGCGGAGGGGGAGTGTGGGGCCTGCACCGTCTTCCTGGACGGCATGGCCGTGATGGCGTGCATGGTTCCGTCGGAGCGCGCCGCGGGCAGCGAGGTGATTACGGTGGAGGGGCTGCGCACAGATGAGGCGCTGCACCCGATACAGGCCGCGCTGGTGCAGAGCGGCGGCGTGCAGTGCGGCTATTGCACGCCCGGCTTCGTTATGAGCGGGGCCAAGTTGCTGGAAGAGACGCCTCATCCCGACTACGCTGAAGCGCAGCAGGCCTTTACCGGCAACCTCTGCCGCTGCACGGGCTACCGTAAGATTCTCGACGCCGTGCTTATGGCCGGGCAGGAGGAGGCCGGCGTCTAGGCCCCCTGCATGCCCTGTGCAGCATCGCCGCCTAATTCCCGCGCCATCGTGAACGAACCCGTCTACCGCTCCCGCATTACCGGCCTGCTGGACCGCTGCGGCGTCGCCTATCGTCTGCTTCCCCACGACGGACCGGTGTACACAGTCGAGGAGGCTGCCCGCCAACGGGATGTGATCGTGCAGGAGATGGTCAAGTCGATCCTGTTGCGCGAGCCCAACGGCCGCTATGTGATGGCCTGCGTGGGCGGCGACAAGCGCGTCGACCACCGCGCCGTGCGCCGCAGCCTGGGCGACGGCTGGCGCAGGCTGCACTTCGCAGACGCCGCCGAGATTTTGGCCGTCACCGGCTGCCCACAGGGGGCCGTCGCTCCCATCGGCCTGCCCGACGACGTGCCCGTGCTCTTCGACCAAGACATCGCGGCCTGCCGCAAGGTGAATATCAGCAGCGGCGACTTGACCTTCGGGCTGGAGTTGGCGACCGCGGACCTCGTCCGCCTGGCTCGCGCCCGTTTCGCCCCTATTTCCGAGCGGCGGCCCGCTCCGCCCGGCAGCGCCTAGTTCGTGCAGCGGGCAAATCATCCCCCATAGGAGGAACCTGTGAAAGACAACCTGACCGATATCATCTGCATTTTGGACCGCTCCGGCTCGATGGGGAGCATTCGCTCTGACGCCATCGGCGGCTTCAACACCTTCCTCGCCGATCAGAAGCGCCAGCCCGGCGAAGCGGTTTTTACCCTCGTCCTGTTCAACCATGAGTATCTGCTCGTGCACGACCATACGCCCATCGCTCAGGCGACGCCACTGGACAACCACACCTACCAGCCGCAGGGTACGACCGCCCTGCTCGACGCCGTGGGTCGCACCATCGACGACGTGGGCAAGCGGCTGCACAACACGCCGGAGGAGGAGCGGCCCTGCAAGGTGATCGTCGCCATCCTCACCGACGGTCTGGAGAACGCCAGCAAGGACTACAGCCGCGGCCGCGTCGCCGACATGATCAAGCACCAGCAAGAGAAGTACAATTGGGAGTTCATCTTCCTCGCCGCTAACCAGGACGCCATCGCCTCCGCCCGCGAGATTTCGATTGCGGCTAAGGACGCCATCGCGTTCATGTCGACGCCGGACGGCGTGTACAACGCCAACATGCGGATGAGCGAGGAAATCTCGCGCCGGCGGCGCTCGTAAACGAGGACAGGAAAGTCTATGCCCGAACTCAAGCTAACCGTTAACGGCGTGCCGTATACCCTCGACGTCCCGCCGCATCGCTTTCTGGCCGAGGTGCTGCGCTATGACCTCGGCCTGACCGGTACGAAGATCGGCTGCAACGAGGCCGAGTGCGGCGCGTGTACGGTGCTCGTCGACGGGCGCAGCGTCGATTCGTGCATCTACCCGGCGTTCAAAGCGCAGAACGCCACGATCCTCACCATCGAGGGACTGGCTGAGGCGTGGCGTCAGGCTCACCCCGCGCAGAAGGGGGCCCTGCACCCGCTGCAGGAGGCCTTCATTGCCCACGGGGCTACCCAGTGCGGCTTCTGTACGCCCGGCCTGATCATGCAGGCCAAGACGCTGCTCGACGAAACTCTGGAGCCAAGCGACGACCAGATCAAGCATTGTCTGAAGGACACCTACTGCCGCTGCACCGGCTATACCGCGGTGTTGCGCGCCGTGCACGCCGCAGCCGAGAAAATGCGCACAGGCCGCATGCCCGCGCCGGAAGTGCCGCAGGTCATGGCGCCGTTGGCGCAGATCGGCAAGCCTTTGCCTCGGCCCGACGCCGTGGAGAAGGTGACGGGCAAGGCGATGTACGCCGACGACTTCCGCTTCGACGGCATGCTCTACGCCGCGGCCCTGCGCAGCGCTTACCCGCACGCCCGCATTCTCGGCATCGACACACAGGCGGCGCAGGCCCTGCCCGGCGTGCATGCCGTGCTCACCTATCGCGACGTTCCAGGCGACCCGCGTCACGGTCTGGTCGAAAACGACTGGCCGGTCTTTGCCGGCGGCGAATACCCGGCGCGCTATGTGGGCGACCCCATCGCCCTGGTAGTGGCAGAGAGCGATGAACTTGCCCGCCAGGCGCTCAGCCTGATCCGCGTCGACTATGAGCCGCTGCCCGCGGTCACCGACCCGGTCTCGGCGCGCCTGCCCGATGCGCCCGTGCTCCACCCCGACCGGCCGGACGGCAATTTGCTCAAGCACATCAAGGTGCGCTACGGCGACGTGGCACAGGGCTTTGCCCAGGCCGATGTCATCGTCGAGCGCACGTATCGCACGCCCATGACCGAGCACGCCTTCCTGGAGCCGGAATGCTCCATCGGCGTGCCCGCGGGCTACGACGCCGAGCACGCCAAGCTCACCGTCTATGTCGGCAGCCAGATCCCCTACAGCGACCGGCATCAGGTTGCCAAAAGCCTGGGCCTGGCCGATGAGGAGGTGCGCATCCGCGGCACGGTGATGGGTGGCGGCTTCGGCGGCAAGGAGGACATCACCGGGCAGATTCACGCCGCGCTGGCCGCGCAGGTCACAGGCCGACCGGTCAAGATCCTCTACAGCCGCGAGGAGAGCCTGCGCGTCCACCCCAAACGCCACGCCACGATTATTCGCGTGCGCACCGGCGCCACGCGCGACGGCATCCTCACCGCGGTCGAGGCCGAGCTGTACGGCGACAGCGGGGCCTACGCCAGCCTGGGCGACAAGGTGATGACCCGCGCCACCACGCACGCCACCGGCCCCTACGCCGTGCCCAACGCCAAGATCGACTGCTACGCCATGTACACCAACAACGCGCCCTGCGGCGCGTTTCGCGGCTTCGGCGTCACGCAATCGGCTTTTGCCGTCGAAAGCAACATGGACATCCTGGCGCGCGAACTGGGCATGGACCCCATCGAACTGCGGCGCAAGAACGCGCTGCGCGTGGGCGCGACCACCGCCACGGGCCAAACGCTGCGCGAGAGCGTCGGGCTGCTGGAATGCCTCTCCCGCGTGGAGGGGGCTGTGCGCACAGACCGCGACAGCGCATCGCCGTGGCAGCCCTGGCAGGAAGACGCCAAGCGCTATGCCTGGGGCGTGGCAGCGGGCTATAAGAATACCGGCCTGGGCGGCGGCGCGCCCGATAAGGCCGAAGCCGAGGTCGAGGTTTTCCCCGACGGCAGCGCCGAGGTGCGAATCAGCAGCGCGGAACTGGGCCAGAACTTGGTGGGCGTGCTCGCCGCTTGCACCGCGGAGGAACTGGGCCTGCCCTTCGAGCGGGTGCGCGTGCTGGTGATGGACACCGACCGCGCGCCCGACGGCGGACCAACCACAGCCAGCCGCCAGACGTACGTCAGCGGCAACGCCGCGCGCCTGGCCGCGGCGTCGATGCGCGAGCAGATGCAGGCGGTGCTGGCTGAGAAGTACGATGTGCCGCCGGAGGTGATCGCCTTCCACGAGGGCCTGGCCTACGTGGACGAGGCGCGGCTGGCGCGCGTGCGCGGGGCGGGCAACGGGCACGCTCCTAGCGACCCGCGACCGGCAGGGACGCGCTTCACGCTCACCTTTGCCGAGGCGGTGCAGGCGTTGATCGCC
>CAZYSJ010000171.1:0-6778 GCA_964649875.1 uncultured Caldilineaceae bacterium | reverse complement strand
GCTCGTAGTAGTTGAAGCCGAGCGACATGTTGATCACGTCGGACCCCTTCTGGATGCACCAGTCGATGCCTTCCAAAAGGGTGCGGATGGTGGCGTCGCCGACCAAAACCGCGGCCATGTTGATGCCGGCTTGCGGCGCTACGCCGATGGCGACTCCGTCGGGGGTCTCACCGCCAGCAATTGTACCACAAACGTGCGTGCCGTGACCATTGCCGTCGAACATGGGCGCGGCGTTGATGCGCCGGCCCAGCGGGTCGATCATGATAAAGCCGGCGATGCGGTCTTGCAGTACGGGGTGCTCGCCGAAGACGCCGGTATCCAGCACGCCGACGCTAACGCCTTCGCCCTTGGTCTTCTCCCACAGGCGGGGAATGCCGAGTTGTTCCAGCCCCCAGGTCATGCGGCTGCGCACTTCCTGTTTGGCAAGCTCCTGATACTGAATGCCTTCCGGCTGGATCAGGTGGATGCGCTGGTTGGGCAGAATGGCGATGACGTCAGGCTGTTCCGCCAGCGACAGCAGGGATTTCTGCGTTACCTTGACCGTGAGGACGGGCAAGGAGCCGGCGCCGATGGGCTCGACCGGCGTTGGCGTGTCGTCAAGTTCCGGGCTGTTGCCGAGAATGCGACGTTCGACCTCGCGGTGGGCGGCGGCCTGGGCGTGCGCCTGGTATTTGCGCCGGGACGCACGGTCGCCGCGATGGCGCGTGGGCGGCTTCTCGGCGCGCGGCACGCGGTAAAGGACCACGGCCTCATGCCGGTCGTTGCGATTGCTGTCGCCCAAATACGACTCGAAAGCGGGTGAAATCTTGTCCTCTGGGTTCAAACCGATGGCCCTTTCTGAACGATGAGTCAACTGCAAGAATATTGGCGAGAATTCGCAGATGATGACTGCAACAAAACTTGCTTTACATATATAGACGCATGGCGAGGCAAAAAAGTGACGGTTGACATATTCAGAGCGGGAAATCGGGGATGCAGAGGGCGTATGCGCAGATAACGCCTGCATAGATGCCGGTGCAGGCGTTATCTGCGCATAACTAGAGCAAGATGATGAACGGGCGAGAGGCGACAGCCTTAAGCGGCCTGGAGCGTCTCCAGCAGACGGTCGAGCACGATCTGATCCTCTCCGGGCGAGAGGGTCATGGGGTTGACGAAGATGCCGTCGGCGCCGGCGAGCGCGACGATGATGGCCGGGTCGCCGGAGGCGAGCAGATCGACGACCTGGTCGCGGGTCTTGCCGAGGCGGGCGGCGTCGAGATGGACGGCCATGCGGGGCAGGGGTTGGCCCGCCTCGTTGGGGAAGGAGCGTTCGGCCTGCACGCCGGGGATGCGGTTGAGGGCATGACACCAGCGCGCAACCGTCTCCTCGTCGCGAGCTTTGCGGTCTTCTTGGTCGATCTTCAGGTAGAGTTGGACCGCGGTGAGGAGGCCGATCATTTCTTCCTTGCTGACCTTCAGGGGGCGGGCGATGGTGTGGTTGGGGCTGCCGTTGGCGCGGACTGCTTCGATCAGGTCTTTGCGTCCGACGACCAGGCCGGTCGACTGCGGCCCGTGCAGGTCCTTGCCGCCGCTGAAGATGACGAGCGATGCGCCCATCTCGGTGAAGCGCCACAGGTTTTCGGTGGGCGGGAGTTGGGCGGAGGCGTCGACGATAACGGGGACCTGGCGTGCCGAGGCGATTTCGATCACGGTTTTCAGCGGCAGATCGCCGTAACCGGTCATGGGGCCTTGGAACCAGACGACGGCCGCGGTCTGCGGCGTGATGGCGTGCTCCAATTCCCACGGGAAAGTGCCCATGACGTAACCGATTTCCACCAGTTTAACGCCGACTCCTCGCACGGGATGGTCATAGCCGTTGCGGTGGGAGCGGTGGATGACAATTTCGTTTTTGAGGCCTGTCAGATCGGGCAGTTGGCGAATGGCGGCGGGGTCGGTTCCGGCGACGCAGGCGGCTGTGGCAAGGGTGAGGCCGCCGGCCGCGCCGCTGCATACATAGGCCGCCTCGTTATGCGTGAGTTGCGCTAGCCGTTCCCCAACCCGGCGTTGGAGTTCGTGAATGTCGACGAAGCAATTGGCGGCTGCGGCCATAGCGGAGATGACTTCCGGCGGCATGATTGAGCCGCCGATACGGGTGATGGTGGAGTGGGCGTTGATCAGGGGGCGGATGCCTAATTCTTCGTAAATGCCCATGGCAGGCGACTTTCTATTTTGCTGTGTGCGGATTGGCGGCGGAGAGACGGTAGGCGGCATGCGACAGCAAGCTGCACGCAGAGGTCGTCTAAGCAAAGCATGCCACAGGATGAAAAAATGGGGAAGTCCGATCTTTTCGGACTTCCCCATTCATGCAAAGCTGATAGATTATGGCGCAGCCACGACGTTGGGGCTGCGCCTGCCGGCACTGTCTGTTAGTTGAAGACCAGGTCGCAGGCTTCGGCGGGCATCCAGTGCGCGTCCTTGCCTTCCCATTTGACGTTGCAGCCGATGGGGTTGGTCAGGGGGACGCTGACGGGCTTGCCGGCCAGGTGTTCGGCCAGGGCGCGATCCAGGTCGTTGACCGTCATCTTGCTGACGTCTTTGGGGCTGTCGACGCCGCGGCCGGTATAGATGAGCTTGCGGTCGCGGTCGAAGACGTAGAAGTGCGGCGTGCGCAACGCGCCGTAGGCGAGCGCGGTCTCCTGTGATTCGTCGTAGAGATAGACCCAGGGGAACTTGTGCTCGGCCATGCGTGCGACCATGTGGTCGAAGTCGTCATCCGGGTAGGTGTTCTTGCTGTTAGAGTTGATGGCGACGAACTTCACGCCCTGGTCGGCGTATTTGAGCGCGGTCTGCCGCGTAACCTCATCCGAGCCGAGGACATAGGGGCAGTGATTGCAGGTGAAGAAGACGACGAGGACGTCGGCGTCGTCGAAATCGGACAGGCTATAGGTCTTGCCGTCCGTCGCCGGAAGGGTGAAGTCGGGGGCCTTTGCGCCAAGGTCAAGTGTGAAAGCCATGATCTTTCCTCCTGTCGGTTCAGTGAATTCCGCGTGGTCTGGCCTTGTCGTGTTCGGCCTTATCGCCCCTATGATAACCTGCGCCGCCTACTCCAGTCTGTAAATTATCTCCGGCTGGGCGCTCTGCATCTCCATCGGCGGCAGACCGTTGACCATCGCCTCTAGGTCATTGACTGCGATGTGGCCGATGTTGCGCAGGTCGCGGGGGACGGAGCCGGCGCGATGGGCGGAGAGGATCACGCCGGGGGCTGTGCGAATGGGATGGTCCAAGGGCGGCGGCTCCTGCGGGAAGACGTCGATCGCGGCCTTGAAGCGCCGGGCGTGGAGCAATTCCGTCAGGGCGTCGAAGTCGACCAGGTGCGAGCGGCTGATGAGGATCAGGACGGCGTCTTGGGAGATGAGTTCCAGCCGTTCTCTGTCGAGCAGGGCGCGGTTTTCGGCGGAGGGGATGGCGAGTACGTAGATCACGCGCGAAGTCTGCAGCAGGTGTTCCAGGCTGACGGGTTCGACGCCCTGTTCGCGCAGATAGGTGGGGGGCAGCCAGGGGTCGTAGACCTGGATTTTGCAGCCGAAGGGGGCCAGCATGGGCTTGAGGTTGCGCGCCAGGCCGCCGAAGCCGATGAAGCCGACCGTCTGTCCGAAGAGGGTGAAGGCGTTTTTGTTGCTGGCGTGGAGGAAGATCTCCTTGCCTTCACGGAAGTCGATATGAGCGTCGACGATCTCGCGCGCCGAGGCGATAGTCAGGCCCAGGGCCATCTCCGCCACCATCGGCCCAAAGGCGGGGGCGCAGGAGAGCACGCGGATGCCTCGTGCGAAGCAGGCGGGGTAGTCCAGCACTTTCGGGCTGGGGTGGCGTCCGCCCACTTCCATGATGGCCTTCAGCTTGGGCATGTCGTCGACGGTTCCGTAATGCCAGTGTGCGGTGATGACCGCAAAGGCGGATGCACGGGCGCGGTCGAACTCGTCGGCGGGCATGGGTTCGTTCTTGCCCCACACGACATCGGCCAGCGCGTGAAGGCGTTCCAGGTCCGCCGGTTCGAAGATCTCTTCGATGCGGCGGAAGTGGGAATCGAGAATGACTACCGGTTTGTCGGCCATGAGAATGGTCCTCTTTTCGTCTTGGATGGCGGGTCGGATGGCGGGCAGGGTGAATGGACAGATGTTGCCGGGTGTGTAACCGCGCGTTGCCGCGCTACAACGAATAGCGGCGTCCGTCAAAGATTGTCGCTTTGCGCACTCATGATTATGCTATGAGGAATCGCCGGCGCGCAAAGAATTGGCGTAGGCGAACCGGATTGAGCCGGCGCTTGGGCGATGCAGGGCGCGGCGGCGGATCAACGGACCACACGGAAGGAGCGTTTTGCAGATGGGCGGAAGCGACGTGTTTGCGCGGCCGATGCAGCCGCGATGGGAGAGGCGAGCATAGGGTGGGCTTAATCCGTCTCTTGATCCGCACTTCCCCGCGGTTGTTGGCTTTGGCCGCGATTGCCAGCCTTGCCAGCGGCTTCAGCAGCGCAGGGATGATCGCCTTGATCAGCCGTAAATTGACCGATGCCGGCCCGCTGACCGCCGATTTTTTGCTGCTGTTTTCCGGGCTGCTCGTCGTGGTGGTTGCGCTGGATCTGGCGGCCAAGCAGACGCTGGTGCGGCTGACGGCGCGCACGAACTATGAACTAGGCATGTGGCTGGTGCGGCGCATTCTTTCCACGCCGCTGCGCAGCCTCGAAGAGACCGGGGCGGCGCGGCTGACCGCGGCGTTGACGGATGACCTGAGTCAGGTCGGCGGCGCGTTGACGTTGGGCCCGACGATGCTGGTCAACAGCGCCATTCTCGCCGGCTGCATGGCCTATATGCTTTGGCTGTCGCCGGTCGCTTTCGCCGTCATGGGTTCGTTCATTCTGCCGGCGATCTTCGGCCAGGCATTTCTGCACCGGCGGGCTAGGGGCGCGTTGCGTGCGGCTTATAGAGAGCGCGATCGGCTGTTTCAGCTTTATCGTACGGTTACCGAAGGGCTGAAGGACCTAAAGCTGCATACGGCGCGGCGAACCGCCTTCCGGTCGGAACTGCTCGAACCGTCGGCGACCGCCTTTCAGGGCAAGTTGGTGACTGGGCGGTCGTACCATGCGATGTCTACGACGTGGGGGCAGACGGTCTTTTTCCTGTTCGTGTTGGGGCTTTTCGTGCTGGCGGCGCTTACGCACACGGATATTGCCCTGCTCACTGGCTACGCGCTGCTTGCGCTCTATATGCGCAGTGCGATCAATGCGTTGCTCAATATGATGCCTGTTTGGGCCGGCGCCAACTTGGCTTTGGAGCGCGTCGAGCAGCTTGGGCTGACCCTTGCGGCGGATGCGGAGGCGGATGATGCGCCGGCTGTTGCGCCGGAACGCGAGCAGCCGGTAAGCATTGCGCTGCACGGTGTGACCCATACTTATTGGCGCGAAGAGGAGGAGAGCAATTTCACGTTGGGACCAATCGATCTGGCGCTGCATTCGGGCGAACTGGTGTTTCTCACTGGCGCCAATGGCAGCGGCAAGACGACGCTGGTTAAGCTGCTCACCGGGCTGTATCTGCCTGAGGGCGGGGAGATACGCTTCAACGGCGAGGCGCTCAGCGCAGAGAACGCGGCGCGTTACCGCAGCCTGTTCACGGCCGTGTTTGCCGATTCGTTTGTGTTCGATCAGTTGTTGGGCGTGCAAAGCGAGAGCCTGGACGACCAGGCGTTGGCGTATCTGCGCAAGTTGAAGCTCGACAAGAAGGTCACAGTACACAATGGCAAGCTGTCGACGACCGAACTGTCGACCGGACAGCGCAGCCGGCTGGCGCTGCTCCTGGCCTATCTGGATGACCGGCCTATTTATGTCTTTGACGAGTGGGCGGCAGGGCAGGACCCGGTATTCAAGGACCTGTTCTACCGGCAGTTTCTGCCGGAACTGCGCGATCGCGGCAAGCTGGTAATTGTCGTGAGCCACGACGACCATTACTACGCCGAGGCAGATCGCGTGGTGAAGCTCGATTCCGGGCGCGTCGAATATGATAGAGGCAAGGAACTGGTTGCGACGGCGAGCGTGTTGGCCTGAGGAGGAGGAGGCCGCGTAGTGTTCTTCGCCACGAATTATACGAAGCAGGCGACGAAACAATTCGTGTAATCCAAGAAATTCGTGGCGAATTTCAACAGTTTTCTTTTCCGCCCTTCACGGTTTTGGGGTCAGCCGTTGTCCTTTGAGCAATGTACGGCAAGGACGTCGCCGCCAAATAATGGAATGCGCCCGGCTGGGGCGAAAAACCGCGGTTTTAGCAGCGATGCATCTGTGCTATCATAGGCCTGATCGAAAAGCGGCGGGTGAGTTTGCCCGGTCGGCGGGGAAGGCCGTATCCCGTGACTGGTCGCCTTCGGCAAGCTCGCAACAATCGAATCAAACAACAATCGAATCATAGCAAGCAGAGCGTGTCTTGTGCGGGTTTGGCGAATGGCGTCTCTAGAGTGGATGCCGAGAGGGGCGAAAGCCTCCCGCATTGGGGCGCGTTTTTATTTTCCGGGTTCTGCTTGACGGCAGCGTTCTATTTGTCCTTTTCGGCACAGCTTCAGCAAAGCAAAGGAGAATCCATGTCTGAGAAACCCGATAAGCGCATTGTGGAGCAAGCTCGGCAGGAGTATGAGGAGGCGTATAACTTCGATTCTTCGGATCCGCTTTTTGGGCTGCGCAAAGAGGAACTGCGCGGCCCGCGTATGACGCGGCGCGCGGTGATGCGTCTGCTGGCGGCGGCGGGCGCGCTGGCATTTA
>CAZYSJ010000170.1:0-6898 GCA_964649875.1 uncultured Caldilineaceae bacterium | reverse complement strand
CGAAACAGGAGCGGCCATCGCTGCGCGTGTTGGGACTGCTCGGCCTGCTCTCCGCCGGCATCGCCCTGACGCATTACCGCGTCGCCATCGTCGCCGTCTTCGCCGCCATCGGCTGGGGACTGTGGTCGCTGTGGCTGCTGCGCGGCCGGCTGCGGGAATGGCTGGCGCGTGCAGTTCTCTTGGCCGGGGCGGGCGGCGCGGCGCTGGCGGCTGTGCTGCCCTGGATCGTCATCGCCCGCTCATCCGAGTTGGCCGGGCTAACCGGCGCGCTGGCGCAGCGCAGCACGGATGCGGCCGAGGTGCGCGACGAACTGACCGTGTGGCAGAGCATCGACGCCTATTACCCGCCGGCGCTGCGCATCGGCGTGTTGGGTGCGGCGGCGTTGGCGCTGTGGCGGCGCAGGCAGTTGGCCGTCCCCGTGCTGCTGTGGAGCGTCGGGGCGTTTTTCGCGTCCAGCCCCTTCCTGCTTGGGCTGGCGGGCACGGGCGTCGTGACCAACTTCCTGCTTGCGCTCGGCCTCTACATCCCGCTGTCGCTGGCGGGCGGATGGCTGCTGGCTGAGGCATGGCGCGTGGCGGGCGCATGGCGACCGCGACCCGGCGCGCCCGTCCTGCGCTGGATGGCGGCTGCGGCGCTGTTATGGCCGGGCATAACCGGCCTGCGCAACCAACTCGCCATCGTCGACCCCTTTTACCAGATGGTGACCGGCGCCGATGAAACAGCCCTAGCGTGGGCGGACCAAAACACCCCGCCCGACAGCCGTTTCCTGGTCAACGGCTTCCTGGCCTACAGCGACAGCCTGGTCGTCGGCTCGGATGCAGGCTGGTGGCTGCCCTACTACACGGCGCGGGCGAGCAACGTGCCGCCGATTCTGTACAGCATCGAACAGCTCAGCCCCGGCGTCGACCCCGCCGCACTGCGCCAGACGGTCATCGACCTGCGCGCCGGGCAGGGCGATCCGGACGCACTGCGCGCCGTCTTGTGCCGGGAAAGCATCACGCACGTCTTCCTGGGCGACCGCCAGGGCCAGGCCGGTTTTGGCGAGACGCAGTTGATCCCGCCGTCGTGGCTGCAAGAAAACCCGGACTTTACCCTCCTACATCAGAGCGGCAACGCCCAAGTCTGGGCGTTCGACCGTTCCAATTGCATTGCGTCCCCCGAATAATTATCACCTTTTTTATAATAATTGACACGGCTACGGCTCTATGCTATAGTGCCGCACAATAGCCGGTCCCTGTCGCGCACGCCCCCGCCGGCGTCCAGGCTCCCGGCCTATGCGTTCAGAGAGCGATTCAGCCGTGCATGCAGTCAGGCAACACATTCTCGAAATCCTAAAGGAGCGCACAGGCGCTACCGTGGCCGAATTGGCGGACAGCTTGCAGATGGCGCCGGTTTCCGTGCGCCATCACCTGGACATCTTGCAGGGCGACAATTTGATCTGTGTGGAACGGCTGGAACGCAGCGGCTCCGTCGGGCGGCCTCAGCAGGTCTATGCCCTGACGCCGGAGGCCAACGAACATTTTCCCGATAACTTCGCCGCGCTCGCCGCCGGCCTGCTGCGCCAGATCAAGCAGTTCCTGCCGCCGGAACAGGTCGAATGCGCCTTCAAGGCGATGGCGCACGAATTCTGCGGGGCCTACGTTGCTTCGGAACTGGCCGAACTCTCCACGGAAGAACGGCTGGAAAGGGTGACGGCCTTTCTCAACGAGCGCGGCTATCTCGCCCGCTGGGAGGAGGACGACGGCCCGGATGACGGCTATCTGCTGCACAAATGCAACTGCCCCTATGCCGACGTGTCGTCCGAGCATCATGAGTTGTGCCTGATGGATCAGGCGCTGATCAACGAACTGGTCGGGCAGCCCGCCAAGCGCATCGTCTCGATGGCCGATAAAGGCGTCTGCTGCACCTATCGCATTCCCCGGAGCGAGGCCGTCCGTCCCCCCGAATTTGAGTTGACCCTGCACAGCCATACGCCGGCTGCGGCCGACTCTAGGGAGCGAGAACTTGAAAGCTGAACTGAAGCTATACGGCAACGAACACGGCTCTGTGAGCGTGGCGCCCGCGCCCGAACCCTTCACGACAATCGAGCCGATGCACGACAGCTACGGGCGGCGCATCAACTACCTGCGCATCAGCCTGACCGACGCCTGCAACCTGCGCTGCGTCTACTGCATGCCCGAGCACATGACCTTTATGCAGCGCAACCAACTCATGACCAAGGACGAGCTTCTCTTCCTTGTGCGCGTGGGGGCCAGCCTCGGCGTCAACAAGATCCGCCTGACCGGCGGCGAGCCGACCATCCGCCCCGACATTGTCGAATTGGTGCAGGCCATCGCCGCCGTGCCCGGCATTCGCGACCTCGCCATGACGACCAACGGCGTGCTGCTGGACAAGCTGGCGCAGCCGTTGGCCGAAGCCGGACTCAACCGCGTTAACATCAGCATAGATACCGTCGAGCCGTATAAATTCCATCACATCACGCGTTGGGGAAACCTGGACGACGTGTGGCGCGGCATTCGCGCCGCGGAAGAAGCCGGTCTGCACCCGATCAAGCTCAACTGCGTGGTCGTGCGCAACTTCAACGAGAGCGACATCGTCGAACTGGCGCGCCTGACCGTAGACAACGCCTGGGAAGTGCGCTTCATCGAGATGATGCCCTTCGGCGAAGTGACCGATTTCCAGCAGGTGAATGTGGTCACCTTCCAGGAAATGCGCGAACGCGTCGAGAGCGTCTTCGGCCCGCTGGAGGAAGCGAGCTACGACTATGTCGATCCGAGCCGTCCCTTCCGCATTCCCAACGCCAAAGGCACGCTCGGCTTTATCAGCAGCGTGACGGAACCTTTCTGCCAGGGCTGCGGCCGCGTCCGTCTGACCGCGGACGGCAAGCTGCGCCTCTGTCTGCTGCGCGACGACGAAGTCGACCTGCTGACGCCTCTGCGCCAGGGCGCGAGCTTCGAGGAGATGCGCACGCTGATGCGCGACGGCGCCTATCACAAACCGTGGGGCCACGGCCTGAAACAAGGCGTCATCGCCGAAACGCGGGCCATGAACCAGATCGGCGGCTGAACCGTCTTGCTATGGAAGCAACTTCGCTTTTTGAACAACCGCCTACAGTGCTAAGATAGGCATCTGTATCGAGCAGTCTGTTATTGAACGGTCGTTATAAGGAGAACAGAACCGATGATCACCATTACCGCTACGGCAGCCGAAAAGCTTACCGCCATCATGGACCAGAAAGGCCTGAGCGAAACGCATGCGCTGCGCGTCTTCGTCCAGGGCGGCGGCTGTGGAGGCATGCAGTACGGCATGACTTTTGACGACTCGCCCCGCGAGGACGACGAGGTTTACGAGCAGAATGGCCTGAAGGTGCTTGTCGACCCCACCAGCCTCTTTTACATCGACGGGTCGAACATCGACTACATCGACAACCTGATGGGCGGCGGCTTCCACATCGACAATCCCCAGGCGGTCAGCGCCTGCGGCTGCGGCAGCAGCTTCCGCACGGCCCGCACCCACACCGGCGAGGAAGTGCCCGAACAGAGTTGCGGCCACTGATCGCCGCCCGCATCACGTATGCCAATGAAGGCGAGGGCGCGCCGTCGTGTTCCTCGCCTTCTTTCGTCCCCGGTTCGCACGCAACGCCAGTTGGCGAGTTGGCCTGGGCGGTTGACGCCCGCCGCCGCGTTGCGCGCCGATGGAAAGGCCCATTATGGAGCAGTTGATGGAGCAGCCAATGGAGCAGCCCGCAGAAACGCCTCTAGAAGAACGCATCCAAGCCGTATTGGACGGCTACCGGCCCACCCTATACATGGATGGCGGCGACGTAGAACTGCTCCAGGTAGACGACGAAGGCGTGGCCCACGTCAAGATGTTGGGCGCGTGCATCGATTGCCCCATCAGTCTGCTGACCATGAAACTAGGCATCCAACGTCTGCTCAAAGAGAACTTTACCGAGATTCGCGGCGTTCATGCCGTAACGGACATTGATATTTCGGCGCTCTACAAACGGGAAAACGGGTAGGGCTATGCGTCATCCGTCATGGCTGTTGACTCGTGACGCTAATTTTTATGAAGTTCTTCATAATAAATTTGGGGGACGCCGGGCATCGTGGTAGAATGCCGGTCAGCATTTCGTGAAGCGCACCCTTGACTTAAGGAGGCACCACTGTGCGTGTCGCACTTATCAACCCTAGATTTCGTTTGCCCATCGACACCCGCACCACGGCTCACCTGGGCTTGGCCTACTTGGCCGCTGTGAGCGAACGGCGCGGGGACGAGGTGCGAGTCTTCGACGCCGACGTCGAAGACCAGTCGATCGCGGACTTCGTACAAGAGTTTCGGCCCCATCTGGTGGGCATCACGGCCAACACGCCGCAGGTCAAGCAGGCCTGGCGCACGGCGCGCATGATCAAGGAAGTCCATGACTGCCCCATCGTGCTGGGCGGCCCCCACGTCAGCGTGCTGCCCGAAGAAAGCTGCGAAAAGCCCTATGTCGACATCGTGGTGCGCGGCGAGGGTGAAGACGCCTGGATCGACATCAGCAACCGTCTCGAAGCCTACCTCAAGGAGCAGCCGGCCTACTCGACCGCGGCCTTCATGCATCCCGAACTCGGCATCTTCGAGGATTGCGCGGGGCTGACCTACAAGACCAGCGACGGGCAGCTTCACAACAACCCGGACCGCCCGCCGATCGCAGATCTCGACAGCCTGCCCTGGCCCGCTTACCACTTCTTCAAGATGGAGCGCTATACCAACCTGCAGCCCGCCACCGACCACGTAGACGGCTCGCGCAGCTTCTCCATCATGACCAGTCGCGGCTGCCCCTATCGCTGCACCTTCTGCAGCCAGAGCATCATGCCCATCAAGTGGCGCAGCCGCAGCCCGGAAAACGTGCTGGCCGAGTGGCGTCACCTGGTCGAAGAATTGGGCGCGGAGGAAATCGGCGTGCTCGACGACAGCGCCAACATCCGCGTCAAACGGCTCGAAGAGATCGCCGCGCTGCTCATCGAGAACAAGCTCAACCATGTGCCGTGGATCTTCGTCAATGGCATCCGCGCCAACCTTGCCAGCAAAGAGATGCTGGGCCTGCTCAAAAAGGCCGGCCTCAAGCGCACCGCCTTCGGCGTCGAAACCGGTAACGCCGAGATTCTGCGCAGCGTGGACAAGAAGGTCGATTTGGATACCATTCGCCAAGCCTTTAAGAACGCCAAAGAGGTGAACCTGGAAACCATCGGCTTCTTTATTATCGGGCTGCCCGGCGATACCCGCGAAACCATGCAGGACACGATCAACTTTGCCATCGAGTTGGACCCGGTGATCGCCAACTTCTCGATGATGACGCCCTATCCCGGCACCAAGGTCTACGAGATCGTCAAACGCCAGGGCCGCATGTTGATCAACGACTGGGAAGACTACGTATTCTTCGACCAGAAAGCCCGCTACGAGATGGGCGACATGACCGCCGAACTGGTGGAAGAGATGTACCGCAAGGCCTATCGGCGCTTCTACCTGCGGCCTTCCCCCATCATCCGCCGCCTCAAGACCAAAGACTTCTGGATGAATCTGCCGCGCAACATGCGCATCGCCATGCGCACCTTCATCCCCAAGAAGGAAAAGACGGCCTTGCGCAAGGCCGTCGAAGCCGAAGGAGCGCTCTAGCCCATGCGTGTTATCCTAGCCAGCCCGGAAGCCAAAGTCTGGAGCGAACGCAAGCACATTCCCTTGGGCCTGGGCTATCTGGCGGCTGTCCTGCGCGAAGGCGGCCATGACGTGATGATCTATGACGCCGCTGTCGAAGACGTCGGCGTCGACCATTACCTGGACCTGGCCGAAGCGCAGGGCAAGCCCTACGGCCTGATCGGCGTCACCGCCACCACCCCGCTGATCGAAGAGGCGTGGGAGATGGCGGCCCTGGCGAAGAAGCGCGGACTGGTCACCGCGCTCGGCGGCCCGCACCTCACCATCATGCCGCTGGAGTCGCTGCAACCGCCGCACGACGCCTATGTCGATTACGTCTTCAAGGGCGAGTCCGAATACAGCTTCCTGGACCTGGTGAACACGCTGGATGCGGGCCGCAAGCCCGACCTGCTGCCCGGCATCCACTTCCGCCACGGCGACGAGATCGTCGCCAGCCCGGAAAGCCCCATGATCCCGGACCTGGACGCGCTGCCTTTCCCGGCGCATGACCTGTTCAAGATCGACCTGTACACCAACCTGCAGCCGCTGACTGACGGGCTGGACCCGCACGCGCGCAGCTTCACCATCCTCACCAGCCGCGGCTGTCCCTACAAATGCACCTTCTGCTCCAAGCCGGTCACCGGCGACACCTGGCGCGCCCGCTCGGTGGAGAGCGTCGTGCAGGAGTGGAAGTGGTTGGTCAAGGGGCTGGGCGCCACCGAGATCGGCGTCACCGACGACATCTGGAACCTAAAGCTGCCGCGCGCCAAGGAGTTGTGCCGCCGCTTGGTCGAAGAGGGCCTGAACACCGTGCCCTGGGTCACGGTCCACGGCATGAAGGTCAACCACAGCGACCTGGAGCTGTTCCAGTTAATGAAGGCCGCGGGCTGCTTGCGCGTGGGCTTCGGCGTCGAAAACGGCGACGAGAACATGCTGCGCAACGTCATCCGCAAAGGCCAGACCGTGGACATGGTGCGCGAGGCCTTCGCCAACGCCAAAGCCGCCGGCCTGCAGACCATGGGCTTCTTCATCTTCGGCATGCCCGGCGACAACGAAGAGACCATGGAGAAGACGATCCAACTGGCCCTCGAACTGGATCCGAAGCTGGCGAACTTCCTGCTCGCCGCGCCCTTCCCCGGCACGGCCATGTACGACATGATCCAACAAGGCGGCGAGGTCTTCGCCGACAAGTGGAGCGACTTCGCCATCCACGAGCAGAAG
>CAZYSJ010000169.1:0-6910 GCA_964649875.1 uncultured Caldilineaceae bacterium | reverse complement strand
ATGGAATCTCGTGACTGGAGTTCAGACGTGTGCTCTTCCGATCTCCTGGATCAGCGCGTAACCGGCCGGAGGCGGAGTAACCGCTTCCTCTTCCGGCGTCTCAGTCGCCTCAGGTGCGGCTTCCTCAGCCGGGACTTCGGTCGCCTCAGGCGCAGCCTCTTCAGCCGGAACCTCGGTCGCCTCAGGCGCAGCCTCTTCCGCCGGCTCCTCAGTTGCCTCAGGTGCGGCTTCCTCCGCCGGCTCTTCAGTCGCCTCAGGTGCGGCTTCTTCAGCCGGAACCTCGGTCGCCTCAGGTGCAGCCTCTTCAGCCGGCTCCTCAGTTGCCTCAGGTGCGGCTTCTTCAGCCGGAACCTCAGTCGCCTCAGGCGCAGTCTCTTCCGCCGGTTCAGGCGTCGCCTCGGCAACCGGCGCTGCCTCAGCTTCGACAGTCGGGATGTTGGTGATGTCGCCCTCGAGGATCACCAGTTCGGTGGAAACCCAGCCGCTGCCACCCTCAATTTCCTCGACAGCGACCTGAATCCAGGCGCCGTCGGAGCTCATGCCGAGCACGTCGTAGGTTTCGCCCTCTTTGATGCTGCCGATTTGCTCAGAAGCCTCGCTCGGACCCTGGCGCACGCGCAAGGAACGCGTATTCACCGTGGCCTTGGCCGGCTCGACGTCGATCACCGCTTCGGGCTGTGCGACTTCTTCTTCGACTGCCGCGGGCTGTTGCGCCTCCAGCAGGGCCGGATCGACAATGGGCTGGCATGCGCTGAACACCAACACGAATGCGCTGAGAACTGCGCCAGCAGCAAGACGGCCCAATACGCGCAAGCTCTGTGTCGTTTGCATGTGGAAATCCCTCACAATTTCTTCAAGTAACTTCGCTTTGACTGACAAGGTACTGCTTTGATACCGAATCAACACGTCACCGGCCTCTTCTATGCCGGCTACGCATGGCAACCGGACACACAAGCCTAATTATGGCACGCATTCTACATGTTGACAAACTCATAGGCCCAATTCACGTCGGCGTACGTTCACCGCGCCGGCAGCGGAAGTTCGACGCGCGCCGCTTCGGCCACCGTGTCGGCGTCGTAGACGATCACCTGCAAGGTCGCGGCCGCGCCGGCGTCCGGCGGCATGGGCAAATAATGCACATCCCGCACCAACTCGCCGGGCAGCCAATCGCGACTGAGCGCAGCCTGGCGGACGGGGAAGCGGTCCTCGATAATAGGCAGCCCCGCCGCGTCCGTCACCGGCGCGCCCGCCGCGTCGAGCAGCCGCAGCGACACCTTCAGCGTTTCACTCAGCGGCGCCGACGGCAGCCAGCCCAGCGTTAATTCCAGCACAGGGCCGCCGGGCAACTCGACCACGCGCAATTCATATCCCTCCAGACGTGCGCGCCCCCCCAGCAGTTCCACATCCAAAGGCATTGCCGGCGTTTCGACCTGTGCATGACCGCGCAGCCAAACGCGCACCAGCGCCCCCGCCCCCGAAAAGCTGTACATCTGCTCGCTGCCGGGGAGTTCGCGCGTGATGAAGGTCGGATAGCCTTGGGCGATGCTTTCCGCCAGGGCGGCGGCGCGCTGCGCCGGGTCGTCCGCGGTGATAGGCTGCGCCTCACGCCCCAGCCCCTCCGCATCCTGCATGAATTTGAGCGCCGTCATCTCGCCCTCCAAACCGATGACGCGGCTGTCAGGCGGAAAGGGCGCGCTCGCCATGAGCAGCGCATATTGGTGCGCCGCCCAGTCATTGCTGCGGTCCTCCGCAGGCGCCCGCCCGGAAACGCCCGCCGCCGCCAACAATGCCAGCCCGGCCTGGATCAGTACGGTTAGCATCGGACTCTTGAGCGGCAGGCGGCGCACTATGCCCGCGCCGCCGCCCACGAAGAGCGCAAAGGCCAAAAAGACGGGGATGAAAAAGACTTCGCGATCCGCCACCTGGTAGCTGATGGCGAAGACGGCATTGGCGAGCAGCAGCAGCAGTACAAAGACCCATGCCTTGGCCGCCCCTCGACGACGGTCCCACAACTGCGCCAGGCCGATCGCGCCCAGCGCAAAAGCCGCGCCGCCCGTCTGCCGCCACACCAGTCGTACAGCGTCCATCACCGAAAAGGGCGCGCCAAGCGGGTTCTGCGCGAAGAAGCCGGCATACTGCCGCGCCAAGACGTGATCGAAAAACCCCTGCAGCGTATTTACATAAGCGCCGTTCAGGTCGCGCACGCCCATCGCCGCGCGCAGCGGGATATAGGCGTACAGCGCCAACGGCAGAAGCAGCGTCGCCGCCCAGACAAGCCATTCCCGCCGCGGCCGCCACAGGCCGGGGATGCGCCATAGCAGGTAGACGGCCAGCGCCGGCAGCGCCAGCGCCGTCATGCGGTGATGCGCCAACCCCAGCCCGACCAACAGGCAAATGAGCGTGATCCGCCCAACATAGGCGCGCCCTTCGTCCAGACGCCGGTCAAGATCGACCACAGCCCACACCAGCGCAGCGAGAAACAGCCCGTGCAGCGCATAGACCTCGGCTATGGCGGTTTGACTGCGCCATACCGGCCCCAGCCCAAACACACAGGCGGCAGCCAATCCCGCCCACAGGTCAGGGCGCGCCGGATTCGTCGCGGCCAGCCGCGCTGCGCTCACGTAGACCAGCGCCACGGCCGCGGCCCCTGCCAACGCGCTGAACAGGTTCATGCGCCATGCCCAGTTGCCGAAGGGAAAGAGCAGCCGGCTCCACACGCCCCCCGCTAAGGTGTAGAAGGGATAACCCGTCGGGTGCGCAATGCCGAAGGTCGGCGCGACGTACTGGAACTCAAGCGAGTCGTCGAAAAACTCGACGATGCCTGGGGCCGCGGTGAGGCTGTAGAGCAGCAGAGCGGCCAGCCATACCGCCGCACCGCTGACAGCCAGCGGATGCCGTGCGAGCGTGCGACCTGGGCCGGCGTTCGGGTCGAATAGGCGGCGTGCATGAGCGACCATAACTCCACAGTCTACCATGACTTGGGCATTGGCCTGCCATTTGGTATGATACACGCCTGAACCACTGGAGAAGGCCCGCCGATGCGCCATCGCCGCCCATCGTCCCGAACCAGGATATTGGCCAATATGCATTGTCTGCACTCTGCTCGTCGCCCCATCAGAATCGCCGCCGTCGCCGCTTGGCCGGCGGCTTTCGCAATGCTGTGGCCGCGCGCCCTGCTTGCCCAGGCGCAGGATGTGACGGCGGCCGCGGGCGACGGCGCTCTGCTGGCAGCCCCCGCCTACTGGTTCTTGCTGACCGCGGCCCTGGCGCTGTTCGTTCCGGCAGGCTTCCTGCTGATCGGCGTCGCCGGCCTACCCCCGCAGCGCGCCTGGAATGCGGCCCTGGGCGGGTTGGCGGCCATCGGCCTGGCAAGCGCCGCCTTTTGGGCGATTGGCTTTGGACTCCAGTTCGGCGGCGTCGGCCTCGTCTACCCGCAAGAAGGGCTGGACAGGCTGGTCTGGGAGTGGAGCCCGCTCTCCACACAGTGGGGAAGCGGCTGGGGCGTGGCCGGGCTGACCGGCTGGTTCGTGTCCGGCGCGGGGATGACGCCCTTGGCCTATGCGCTCTTCATGGCGCACCTCCCGTGGGCAGTGCTCTCGGCCCTGCTGCCGGTAACGGCGCTGCGCGGACGCGCGCCCGCCACCGCCACGATGATC
Organism: uncultured Caldilineaceae bacterium; assembly: GCA_964649875.1. GTDB lineage: Bacteria > Chloroflexota > Anaerolineae > Caldilineales > Caldilineaceae > JASGTU01. The sequence goes on along the minus strand of CAZYSJ010000169.1, from coordinate 3,254 downwards.
CTGGCGCTAATCATAGGCGGCTTCATCTACCCCCTGGCGGGCAACTGGGTGCGCGGCGGCGGCTGGCTGGGCGCGCTGGGCAATAATCTGACCCTGGGCCACGGCTTTGTCGATTTCGGCGGCGCCGGAACGGTGCACCTCGTCGCCGCAGGCGTCGCGCTGGCGGCGCTGGCGGTTTGGATTCCCCGGCGGCCGCGGCAGCCTATCGAAGCGGAAAAGCTGCCCCCGGTGCAATTGCCGCTCCTGGCGGTGACTGGCAGCCTGATGATCATGGCCGGTTCCGTCGGCTGGCTCTGGTCGAACCCGCTACAGATGAGCAGCGTGGGCGACCTGGCGCTGATGCGCGGCAGCGTCAACATGATGCTCTTCGCCGCCTCAGGCATAGTCGCACCGCTGATCTACACCTGGTTTGTCACGGGCAAGAGCGACCCCGTCATGAGCGCCCGCGGCCTGGCCGCGGGCGTCGTCGCCGGCCTGGCCGCGGGGCCGTTTATCCAGCCCGGCGCAGCCTTTATCACGGGGCTGCTGGCGGGCGCTTCCGTGCCTTTTGTCACCTTCCTGGTCAACAGTTGGCTGCGCCTCGACGACGCCACCGGCATCGTCAGCGTCAGCGGGCTGCCCGCCGTCTTCGGCTTGCTCGTCGTGGGCGTTTTTGCCGACGGCGCCGCCGGCCAGGGATGGAATATGACCGGCGTAGAGGCGCACCTAGGCGTCGCCGGGCAGGGCGTGGCCGGTCTCTTCACCGCTGCGGGCTACCAGGCCGACTTCCCAGGGCAACTCCAGGCGCAGATGATCGGCATCCTGGCGCTGGGCTTGTGGGGATTTCTCATAGGCATTATCGTCTGCGCACCGCTGGGGCTGCTCTTGCACGGGCTGCGCGGCGGCGCCCAGCCACGCGTTCGCCCTGCCCAAAACGTCGAATCGAGCGGCTCCTACACAGCCGCGCCGGCTGGCGAGTTCGTCCCCTTCCCCGTCCAGGACTCACACGACGGCTAAATAACCGCGCGCCGTCACCCCCGCCAATACGCAGACCAAGTAGCGGCGGCATCCCTGCCGCCGGGCGTGCCTCTTTGTGACGCGGATGCCGCTCTTGCATAGCGTGCAGTTCCCGCCCTGTCTTCTAGGCCTCCTCGCCCAACAAGGCCCCGACAAATTCCGGCGCACCGTTCACGAAGGCGACCGCGTCCATCACGCGCTTGCCCGCAGGCTGGATGCGCACCAAGCGCAGCAGCCCCTCGCCCGCGCCCACGGCGATCCCCGTCTCCGTCCTGAGCACGCGGCCAGGCTCCGCATCCCCCGCCTCTACCGCCGCCTCCACGATCTTGAGCGGCTGGCCGCGCCAGGAGGTATAGGCGCTAGGCCAGGGCGCATAGGCCCGCGTCATGCGCTCGATGCGTTCCGCCGGCAGCCGCCAGTCGATGCGCCCGTCCTCCTTGCGGATCAGCCGGCAAATAGACACGTCGCCCGGCAGTTCGTCCTGCGCAACCGGCGCCAGTTCTCCCGCCAGCCACTTAGGCAGCGTCTGCAGCAGCGTGTGTGCGCCCTGCTCGGCGAGCCGCGCCGACAGCGACGCCGTCGTGTCATCCGGCCGGATCGGCTGGCGCGCCTGGGCCAACACCGGCCCCGTGTCCATGCCCGCGTCCATGAGCATGATCGACACGCCGGTTTCGTCCAGCCCGTCCAGGATGGCGGCGGCAATGGGCGACGCCCCGCGGTAGGCCGGCAGCAAGCTGGCATGGACGTTGATGCTGCCATAGGTCGGGATCTGCAACACCGTTTCCGGCAGGATGAGGCCATAAGCGGCTACGACCAGGAGGTCGGGCGCATAGGCGGCCAGTTGCTCTGCAGCGCGCGGGTCCTTGCGGTAGCCGCGCGGCTGCAACACCGGCAGCCCGACCTCTTGCGCAAACTGCTTGACCGGGCTGGGCGTCAACTTCTTGCCGCGACCGGCTTCGCGGTCCGGCTGCGTGGCGACCGCGACGACTTGCCACGTCCCCTCGCCGCCGGATTCATGCAGCGCAGCCAGAACGGGCACGGCAAAATCCGGCGTGCCCATAAAAACGATGCGCGCCGTGCGCTCGGCTAGGGTCATTGCGCCTCCGGCGACGCGCTGCTCGCTGCGTCCAGCAAGTTGTTGGCGTCGAACAGATGAAAGTGATTCACATAGTGATCGAGCGAAGCGGCGATGCGCTCCACGACGTATTGGTTCGGGTCGGGCAGCACGACGCTCAGGTTGTCGTAAAGGCGTTGGCGCGCGGCCAGCACTGCCGGGTCCGTCCAAATATAGCGTGCGCCCGTCCGCACCAGCCAGGTGCGCCGCTCCGCCGACAGATCGGCGAAAGCGAGATCGCGCTCGTCCGGCTGCAGCCACTTCTGCCAGCGCCCTGAGTCAAACACGGCCTTTTCCAGGCTCTGCATCATGCCGGAAGGAACCGTCTGCGGGCGGCTGACGACCAGCGCCGCCTCCTTCGCTTCCAGGTCAGCCAGCGCGTCGTACTCCACCGCGGTGAACTCCGGCCCTACGTTGGCCCCGCCCATGCCCGCTGTGGGGTAGTCCTGCGGATTCGCCACCCAGTCGGTATAGTGCCCCTTGATCAGCGAACCGTACTCCACCACGATGTCATACAGACTGCGCGCCACATCGGCGTCGAAGTCGCTAGTATGCAAGTCGGTGCCCACCTTGCCCACGATGAAGCAGGGCCAGGCGTGGAGCAGATCGCGCGCCGCCAGCCCCTCGCGCAACCCCTTAATGAAGTGCGTGAAGTTGTCCAGGTCTACTAACCCGCCGTGGACCTCCTCCGTGCCCACCTCATAGGCGATGGGCGCAAGGCCGAGACGCACGCGCTCCGCTTCGGCATATTCGATCATGTCCAGGGTGCGCTCCACGACCAGTTCGATGGGGATCGGGCTGTCCGCCGGCAACGTGCGGTCGACCGTGGGGTCGATGTGTAGAAGCGCATAGCCGGCTTCGAGCGAGGCCGTCAGGCTCTGCTTGACCTCGTGCATGGTCTCGTCCAGGGACAGCTTTTGCGTGGCGTGCTTGTCCTTCAGCCACGGCCCGCCGTGATCCAGGCACGGATAGAGCGGCGCAGTACAGCCGACCTTGCGCGCGTAGGTCTGCATCTCCGCCACGAACTCGGCCTGCGTCCAGCCGGTATAGCCGCCGTCGCGGTCCACCTGGTTGAGCGTGGCCGCGAAGAGCATGGGCGTGTTGTTGCGGGCTGCGACCAGCACCGCCGCTTCCAACACTGCCG
>CAZYSJ010000168.1:2126-7089 GCA_964649875.1 uncultured Caldilineaceae bacterium | reverse complement strand
TCGTGCCCACGTTCACATGGGGCTTCGTTCGCGCAAATACCGCCTTGGACATTCGTCATTCTCCTCTAACAAAAGCAAGATACCGAATGATTTTCACTGTTCTCGCCGAAAGCCGGCTCTATGCCGCGCCTATCCGCATTTTTCCGATTCACGCCCCACACATAAGACGCTCAAACTAAGCTGATGTCCGCCCGAATTGGCATCCCATATGGCGAAACTGCACCGCCGGAACCGGTCGCGGCGGTGCAGCCATCAGCTATAGAAGATTGCCGCCCCCTGTCGGGGCACGCAAACTTGGGTATTATACTGCACCTGCCCGGTTGCGCCAAATTTGGCGAGGCGCAAAAAACGTGCAGCCTTGTCTCCGCCGGCTGCTTCCCAGAGACAGCGCACCCGCGTCATCAGCCGACGCCCTTCAATATGCGGTCGGCAACCGCCTGGCTCACCGGCGCGTACTTCAGGAACTCCATCGTGAAAGTTCCCCGACCGCTCGTCATCGAGCGCAGGTCTGTCGCATAGCCGAACATCTCGCTCAAAGGCACGTTGGCGGATATGGCCTGCACGCCGCCGTTACGCGCATCCATGCCGGCAATATCCCCGCGCCGGCTGGAAAAATCGCCGACCACGTCGCCCACATACTCTTCGGGCGCCACCGTCTCCACCTTCATCACCGGCTCAAGCAACATGGCGCCGCCCTTCTGCGCGCCTTCCTTGAAAGCGATGCTGCCTGCGATCTTAAAGGCCATTTCGCTCGAGTCCACCTCGTGATAGCTGCCGTCGACCAGCGCCACCTTGACATCCACGACCGGATACCCGGCCAAGACGCCGCTCTGCATGGCCTCTTCGACGCCCTTGCGCACCGCCGGGATGTACTCCCTGGGCACAACGCCGCCTACGATGCGGTCTTCGAAAACAAAGCCTTCGCCGGCCCCGTTCGGCTCCATCTCCAGCCACACATGGCCGTACTGGCCGCGACCGCCCGTCTGCCGCACAAAACGCCCCTCAACGCGCACCGGCCGCGAGATCGTCTCGCGATAGGCCACCTGCGGGCGTCCGACGTTGCACTGCACGCGGAACTCGCGCTTCAGGCGATCTACGATAATGTCCAGGTGCAGTTCGCCCATGCCGGAGATCACCGTCTGGCCGGTCTGGTCGTCATACGCAACCTGGAAGGTGGGGTCTTCCTCCGCCAGTTTGATCAGCGCCTCGGTAAGCTTGTCCTGGTCCGCCTTCGACTTCGGCTCCACCGCCACCTTGATCACCGGGTCGGGAAACTCGATCGTCTCCAACAAAACCGGCCGGTCGGGATCAGCCAGCGTCTCGCCCGTGAAGGTCTGCTTCAGGCCGACGACCGCGGCGATATCGCCGGCGTCGCACACGCTGATCTCCTCGCGCTTGTCGGCATACATCTGCAAGAGGCGGCCAATGCGCTCCTTGCGCTGCCGGTTCACGTTATAGACCGCGCTGCCAGCCTTGAGCTTGCCCGAATAGACGCGCACATACGCCAGCCGCCCCACAAAGGGGTCCGTTACAATCTTAAAGACCAAGGCCGCAAACGGCTCCTCATTGTCGGGCCTGCGCTCGACAGGCTCTTCCGTCACCGGGTTGATCCCCGTCACCGGCGGCACGTCCAGAGGGCTGGGCAGATAGCGCACCACCGCGTCGAGCAGAGGCTGCACGCCCTTGTTGCGCAGCGAACTGCCCGCCATCACCGGAACCAACTCGTTGGCGACTACCGCGCGGCGCAAAGCCGCATACAGCTCCATCTCGCCCATCTCCTCGCCCTCAAGGAACTTCATGGTCAGTTCCTCGTCGGTCTCGGCGATGCGCTCGATCATCTGCTCGCGTGCGGCTTCGGCCTGCTCGCGCAGCTCGGCCGGGATCTCCTCGATCGTCGGCTTCGCGCCCAACTGATCCGAAAAGATCAACGCCTGCATGCGAAACAGATCGATCACGCCGCGGAAGTTGTCCTCCGCACCCACAGGCAGTTGGATCGGCAGCGGGTTAGCCCCAAGACGGTCGATAATCATCTGCACCGTGCGCTCGAAGCTGGCGCCCACGCGGTCCATCTTGTTAACAAAACAGATGCGCGGCACATGGTAGCGGTCGGCCTGGCGCCACACGGTTTCCGACTGAGGCTCCACCCCGGCTACGGCGTCAAACACCACGACGCCGCCGTCCAAGACGCGCAGACTGCGCTGCACCTCAGCCGTAAAGTCGATATGGCCGGGCGTATCGATCACGTTGATCTGGCATTCCTCGCCGGTCACGCGATCCTTCCACGAGGTCGTGATCGCGGCGGCCGTAATGGTGATGCCGCGCTCGCGCTCCTGCACCATCCAGTCGGTCACAGCCGTCCCTTCGTGCACCTCGCCCATGCGATGGATGCGCCCCGAATAGAACAAGATGCGTTCCGTCGTGGTCGTCTTGCCTGCGTCGATATGGGCAATAATGCCGATGTTGCGCGTTCGCTCAATCGGAAATTCTATACTCATAGATTTCGTCCCTAAATCAGAGCAAAACGGAGCGGCGCCGAGCGCCACAATCTCCGGCTCTATCTCCTACATGACATCTGCCCGGCCTCTATTCACCAACGCCTTGCGCGCCGGCAGAGATCATGTCAGTCAATTGTGGCAAAGGCGCCGCACTCGTCAATGACGGATATGCTGCTGTATGCCCTCAGAGAGGCTTGCCCCCCCGTGAGGGTCTCCCCGCGCCCCGCAGGAAATGCGAGGTCGGCACGAAGAGGTTGTCGCCGGCCCCAACAAGGCCGCGGCGACTGAGCGACTTAATAGCGGAAGTGCGCGAACGCCTGGTTGGCTTCTGCCATCCGGTGCGTATCCTCGCGCCGCTTAACCGTCGCCCCTTCGTTGCGGGCTGCATCCAGCAATTCGGCGGCCAACCGCGCCGCCATGTCGCGGCCGCTGCGGTTGCGCGCGCTGGTAATCAGCCAACGCATCGCCAACGCCGTCCGTCGATTCGAGCTGATCTCTACAGGGATCTGGTACGTCGCCCCGCCAACACGCCGCGGCTTCACCTCCACCATCGGCGTGGCATTCTTTAGCGCCTCTTCAAAAACCTCCAACGCCGGTCGCTTGGTCCGCTCTTCCATCACCTCGAAGGCGGAATAGACCACGCTGGCGGCCAGGCTCTTCTTGCCCCGCTCCATCACATTGTTGATAAATTTCGCCACGGTTTCGCTGTGATAGCGCGGGTCCGGCAACACAGACCGAAGCTCGGCACGTTTTCTACGCATTAGGCTCCATCTCCACCTAGCTACTCATTTCCGGCGAACAGGCTATGCCTTCGGCCGTTTGGTTCCGTACTTGCTGCGTCCACGCTTGCGCTCATTCACGCCCGTGGTGTCCAGCGCCCCGCGCACAATGTGATAGCGCACGCCGGGCAGGTCTTTCACACGCCCGCCGCGCACCAACACGACGCTGTGCTCCTGCAAGTTATGCCCTTCGCCCGGAATGTAGGCCGTGACCTCGATGCCATTGGTCAGGCGTACGCGAGCCACTTTGCGCAACGCTGAATTCGGCTTCTTGGGCGTTGTCGTACGCACCTGGGTGCATACGCCGCGCTTCTGCGGATTGCCCTTCTTCATGCGCCGCGTCCTGCCCGTCAACGTGTTCTGCGTATAGCGCAGCGCCGGAGCAGTCTCCTTTTTTCCAATGCTTTTGCGACCCTTACGGACCAATTGATTGATCGTGGGCAACAGATCCTCCCTATCCTGAAAAAGAAACGACTCCCACTCCACGCCACGGCAGCCGTCTAATTGCAACCAACACGCCGCTACTCTACATGCGTACTCTACACACAATGACACTATCGAACAATACCGCCACAAAAACCGGCAAAAAGTCGTGCGCCCCCTCGGCGCACGCCCATCTCTGCCTCTGGGTCAAGTCTAGCCAACACGCCGGATACTCTTTTGGCAATCTCTGTTGAGGCGCAACAAAAGACCAGGCGGATACTCTGACCCACGAACTGCGAGTGTACCACATTGTGGCGAACTCGGTCAAATTGACGCGGTTTCGCGCGCCGCCGGCTCCTGCCGCCATGCCGTGTGCGCCCGCCCAAGCGTCTTGCACTCCCTCCACAAAACAAGGGTCCGACCTCCTGAAGGAGGTCGGACCCGCGACGCCCGTATAACGGACGTTCATCTGCGCAGGCGCAGCTTACATGCCGAGCTTGACCGTCACCGTACCGGAATCGGTTTCCACCGTCACCGGCACGCCCAAGCCCAAGCCTGCCAACGCCGAATTGATCTGGGCGTTGACCGGGGCAAGGAACGCCGCATCGATGCCGAGGCCGCCGGCGCTCGCGCCGTCGAGGTCCAGCTTCACCGCGCCGCCCTCAACCGACACAACACCCGACAGGTTCAGCGCATTGCCGCCCAGGGTGGGGGGCAGAACGCCGTCGATCAACGATACCTGGGCGATGACCTTGTTGCCAGGTTCGAACCAGACCAGTACGGCGTCGACCGGGTTGTTTTCGCCGCTGTTCTGATCAAGCAGCACGCTCAGCAGGCTGGAGAACTCGGCCTCTGACCACTGGACCTCGCCCGCCGTCATCAAGTTTGCAACCTTGTTCTGAGCCTCAAGCGCCGTGTTCACATCGACTGCGATGGCGCGATCCGGCACAGCGATGCCGGATGTGCAACCCGCCAGGCTCGCAACCAGCAACAATGAGACCAGAGCAACTACCCAGTTCCTTCGGCTAAGCATTGAAACCTCCCTTTGTGTCTGAAGACAGTATCTTTGGTGTTGGTAGAGTTAGAGATGGGTTTTTACTCTAACAGATTCCGCAGGGCTGAATCTGTCAAACACGATTATACCCTGAGATCGACCACGGCAAAAACGCACTTGCCTTTGCCCCTGTCCGCTGCTTTTCGATCTCGGCTTCCCGATCTTGGCCTCTCGATCTCGTTGCTATAGGCCTCGACGATATTGGCGACGAT
>CAZYSJ010000168.1:0-2026 GCA_964649875.1 uncultured Caldilineaceae bacterium | reverse complement strand
GATATTGGCGACGATCCTTCTCTTGGCGACTGCTATGAGGGCCTGTAGTATAACAGTTTCGCTTGAGGTTTGCAACCTCGCCCCTCATGCGGTTGCGTCCCGGAGTTTTGGCCGGCTCGCCACGCTTACGCGTAGGCGTCCTATCCGTAACGCACAAGCCGCACCGGGAGCGCCGCCATCCCTGGCGGCATCTTTGCCGCCCCTACACGCCGCCCCTACACATTGGCCGTCCACGAGCTTGGAACCGACCCCCTCATACGCATTGCGCCCGCGCCCCCAATTCGGCGCGACCACATCAACACGCCGCTTGTACGCACACGGCTGTCTAGATTGTACGATGAACATGCCGGACGTTAGGCTGCGATTGCCCTACGCTTTACCCACATTCCGGCGCTTTTCGGGCTTTCCGGGCGGCCGTCCGCATTTTCACGCCTCCACATCAGGCGGCTTGTCTTGCCGAGGCGGCGCATCAGCCGGCGTTATTTGAGAAGGCAAAGAAGGCAAAGCGGGCATCTGGGCTAGTTGACGCTCGTACCCGTCCAGCACAGCATAGAGCACCTCGTCCAAAAAGTGGTCGATCATTTGGCGCACGCGCACGTCGTCGGCATCGAGCGTGCGCGGGTTTTCGCTGGTGCGCAAGACTTGCGTCAACTGGCTGCGGAAGAACTGTACGGCCTTGCCCGTATCGCGCAGCCCTACGCTGTTCAGCGCGGCCTCGCTGCCGTACAACTGCCCCAACTCGCGGCCCTCGCGCAAAATGCGTTCGCGCTGGTTCGGCTTGAGCACAAAGGCGATCGCCAAAGCAAACAACTGCCTGCCGCGTTGGCGGCGCAGTTCGTTGCCGTCCTCATCCCCTTCTCGCCAGCGCGATTCATCGCGCGGAATCTTGCGCATCTCCTGGCGCACGCGGCTCACAGCCACATCCACCAGCGCGTCCGTGTCGGCGAGCGCGGACTGGCCTGCCCGCTCTTCCAGAAACTGGCGCAGGTCCGTCACGCTGAACCGTCTATGGCCGCCGGGCGTGCGAAACACGCGCAGATCTCCCCGGTCCGCCCAGGAGCGCACCGTCGTATAATGCACACCCAAAAAGCGGCTTGCGTCCTTGAGCGTCAGCCAGCGCGGGCCGCGCAGTTCTTCTTCCTCGTCGATCATCTGCCGTCTGGGCATCGGCCGTCTTTCGCGTTCAGAACCGGACATACAACTTCCCCAATCGATGGCTGCCCCAAAGGTTACAACGGCCGCCGCCTATCTCACAACACGCTCACCGGATCGATGTCCACCCGCCAGCCAAACGGAATGGTCAACCCGCGTACAACCGCGGCCGGATCGGCGCCGCTCAAAACGATCTGCCAGCGATAATAGCCGCGATAGCGGGCAAAGTAGGCCGGCGTCGGCCCGACAACCGTCACGCTCTCCGGTCGCAAGCCCAGGGCGGCGATGCGCTCTTGCACCTGCCGTCCCATTTGCTCGGCCATCGATTCAGCCTTCTGCGCATTCTTGTCCCAGTAGATCAACCGCGCCATGCGTTGCAGCGGCGGGTAGCCGAGTTCGCGGCGATACTCCATCTCGCGGCGGTAAAACGCCGCATAGTCATGTTCCGCCGCCGCCTGAATCACATAGTGTTCCGGCGAATAGGTCTGGATCACCACGCGCCCGCCGCGGCGGCTGCGTCCGGCCCGGCCCGCCACCTGCGTCAGCAATTGGAAAGCGCGTTCGCCGCTGCGAAAATCGGGCAGATACAGCCCCACATCCGCTGCGATCACCCCCACCAGCGTGACCAGCGGCAGGTCCAGCCCCTTGGCGATCATCTGCGTGCCGACCAGCACGTCGGCTTCGTGGGCGGAGAAGCGCTCTAGAATTTCCTCATGGCTGCCCTTGCCCGTCGTCGCATCGGCGTCCCAGCGCATCAACCGCGCCCGCGGTGCAATCTCGCCGATCAACTCCTCGATGCGCTGCGTGCCTGTCCCGAAATACTTGATGCGCTTGCTCCCGCACTCAGGGCACACAGTTGGGATCGGATAACGGC
>CAZYSJ010000167.1:0-7190 GCA_964649875.1 uncultured Caldilineaceae bacterium | reverse complement strand
TGCATCTTGCCTCTTCCTACCCCAACGACTTTTGAGAAGCCCTGCGTTAACGTACCACTCAGTTGACACCCGCCCGCCCGTTATGATACATTTGCCCCTGTGAAGCGGGCATGCCAGTCACATTTTGGCGTTGTGCAGTTCATGTCGCAGCGAAGGCCGCCGGCCTTTCCTGCAAAGCAAGAGGAGGCGTACACATGAAGAATCCGAACGCAGCCCAAGTCCTGGTGATTGCCGTCGGGGTACGCCTGCCGACCAGCCGGTAACTCGTTTGCCAACGAAATAACCGGCTGTTAACCGCCGTCTACGGCCGCGGGCGTCTCCTGCCTCGCGGCCGTTTTTGATCCCCGCCCCGGCGCATTTCCGCGCCGCCGCAGCGCAGCGCCTCGCACGCGCCTGCTGCCGAGCGTCGACCATCTCCGGCCGTGAGGACGAGTCTCGTCCTGCGGCCGTTTTTGTATTGGCGGCCCGGCAAGGCGCACCCCAGACCCGTCGCATGTGCAGCCGCCCCCGGCAAAGGCCGGTGCGCGGCTGCATCTCACGACCGGCAGTCGCCTGCACGGATGGCTGCCGGCACGCTTTACTTTACCATTCACTGATACAGGAATGATTCAACCATGAAGAGTGGCAGTAACTACTTGAGAAAACCGAAGACGGACGTCGACAGGGCGCTCAAGAACATGGAAAAGAGCAAGCGCCGCCGCCAGATCGAAGCGGAGCGCAAGAAGTTCCGGCGCAATCAACAGCCCAAGGGCCCGCGGCGCAAATCGTGGGGCGTTGAGGACGCGGACGAAGCGGATCTCGCTGCGTTTGAGCGCATCATGCCGCGCGACGAGGGCGAACGGCGGCGCATACTGGAGCAAGCCGCGCAGGCTCGCAACGGCGGCGCTCAGGGCCAAGAATTACCGGCAAATGGCGCGTTGTCCCCGGAGTCGGGCGATTCACCCAATGGCGCGGATAGCGCTGTGCGAACCGGCCTCGTGGTCGAGTTCGGCAGCGGCCTGTGCCGCGTGGATATCGGCGGCGAGGCTGAAGCCGAGGTGGTTCTGTGCAGTCTGCGCGGCGCGCTGGCCGAACAGGAAAGCGGCTTTACCAACCCGGTCGCCGTGGGCGATCGCGTGACCGTGCGGCTGGACGGCGCGGGCGGCGGCGTGGTGGAGGAGGTTCTGCCCCGGCGCAGCCTGCTGGCGCGGCCCGACGTCTTCAAAGCGCACCTGCGCCAGATCCTCGTGGCCAACGCCGATCAACTGCTGATCGTAGCGTCGTGGCGCGAGCCGGCCCTGTGGCTGGAACTGATCGACCGCTACCTGATCGCGGCGGCGCGCGGCGACCTGCCCGCGCTGCTCTGTATCAACAAGCTCGATCTGGCCGCCGAGCAAAGGGAGGTGGAAGAGACGCTGGCCCCGTACACGACGCTGGGCATCCCTTGCTTTCTGACCAGCGCCGAGACCGGCGAGGGCATCGCCGAGCTGCGAGCCCGCTTGCAGGGACGCACGACGGTGTTGGCCGGGCTGTCGGGGGTGGGCAAGTCGTCGCTGTTGCGGGCCATCCGGCCTGACCTGAACCTGCGCACCGGCGCGGTCAGCGACCGTCGTCACGAAGGACGGCACACCACGACGCAGGCCGTCCTGGTGCAGTTGGGCGAGTCCACCAACGTGGTGGATACGCCCGGCATCCGCGAGTTCGGTCTGGCTGGTTTGGGGCGCAGCGAGCTGGCCGGCTTCTTCCCGGAAATCGCGGCTGCGGCCGAAGGCTGTCGCTTCCGCAACTGCGCCCACATCGACGAGCCGCAGTGCGCCGTGCGCGCGGCGGTCAGGCGCGGCGGGATCGCCCAAAGCCGTTATCACAGCTACCGGCAGATCTATGCCGAACTGGGCTAGGAGGTGTGTTCGCCATGCGTCTGTCATTCTGAAGTGAGCGTTAGCGAGCTGAAGAATCCCGCCGTACCAGAGGTCGAGATGCTGAGCGAAGCAGTCCGGCGGCGCCTCGTTCGAGATTCCTCGCTGACGCTCGGAATGACAGTTATCGCGCAAGCGCTTAGATGCAGGACTGTGCCGGGGATGCTGCGCTGCGTCCTCGGCACAGCCGGTTTGCGTTGATCCGCCGCGTGGAACAATAGGCCGCAGCGTTTGACCCATAGCCCGCGATTAGGTACGATTACGTAAACTGGAGCGGGCTGGGAGCCTAGGTTTTCCAGCGGCAGCCCAAACGCTGCCGGCTATCCGCCATCGTCGCGAGAGCCGACCCGGCAGCCCGATTTCCACGAAAGGTGAATAGACGCTCGTCTCACCATCAGGAGGACACTATGCTAAATCCGTGGATCATGTTCATCGTCGGTCTCGTGTTGGGTTGGCTGTTGAGCTGGCTGTTGCAGCGTCGCCTCGACGATAGCTTGACGGGGCAAGTCGAGCAGTTGCAGCGCGAACTGGCTGAGTGCAACCGGCGTCTGGGCGAGACGGCCTCCGCGCCCGCGGTGGAGGAGGGCGCGCCGATCGAGCGTGCGGCTCCGTCCGTGGCTGTGGCCGCGGCCGCCGCGGTGGAAGAGGAGGAACAACTGGCGCCTGCGCCCGAAGCCGCCTATGTTCCGCCGGAGGAAGAGCCCGCCGTTGAAGAGCCTGTGACCGAAGAACTCGCCGTCGAGCTTGTCGCCGAGCCAGTCGTAGAAGAGGCGGAAGAGGCTGTGATGGAAGCGCCGGCGGAAGAGGAAGCCCCTGCCGCGGCCGAGAAGCCCGAAGAGCCTGCGGCTGTGGAGGGCGCGGCCGCCGCGGAGGACGACCTCACGGCCATCAAGGGCATTGGCCCCAAGTTCGCCGAAACGTTGCAGGCCGCGGGCATCACCACCTTTGCGGCCCTGGCGCAGCTCACGCCGGAGGAGCTGGAGCAGATCGTGCAGCCGGCCGGGTGGCAGAAGGTCGATTTCGCGGAGTGGATCGCGCAGGCGACGGAGTTGGCTCGCTAGCGCGTCCGGCGCATACACCTGACGGTAATCACGTGCGGACACGGCGCGCCGTGTCCGCACGTTTTGCCGGTCATCGATTTGCCGGCGTGAATCGTCGTGCAGGCAGGCTGCCTGGCCAAATGCACGCTTTGACTGTTCACTGTGTATAATAGACGAGACCGTTTTCGGGCGGTTTGCGGCGTGCAACAGGCCGCAGCTTATGCGAATTATCCATAACCGCTAGACGGGAGAAGGATTTACCATGCCGACACGGATCGAGCAGTCTGCGCCTCGCACATTGGCTGAAGCGGACCTTGCCCCGCGCGGCCCGGTTCATCCGAGTCCGGTTGATTGGCGCGATCAGATCTTCTACCAGTTGCTGCCGGATCGCTTCAGCGATGAGGGCGAGGCGCAGCGCCCGCTCTTCGACCCCACGCATCCGGGGCGGCATCATGCCGAAGACAAGGCGGCGTGGATGCGTGCCGGCACGAGTTTTGTGGGCGGGACAATCCGCGGCATCCAAAGCAAGCTCGACTATTTGCAGGGGTTAGGGGTGACAACGCTTTGGCTCAACCCGCCCTGGAAACAGCGCGCCGACCTGGAAACCTATCACGGTTACGGCATTCAGGACTTCCTGGAGATCGATCCCCGCTTCGGCACGCGCCAAGACCTGCGCGATCTGGTGGATGCGGCCCACAGCCGCGGCATGTACGTCATCCTCGACGTGATCTTCAACCACAGCGGTAATAACTTCTTCTATGTACACGAGGAGACCGGCTCGGCCCGCGAATCTATGCCCTATCGCAGTTCGCCGCGCTACGCCATCCACGGCTGGCGTTCGGCCACGGGGCAGAGCGTTCCCGTCCCGCGCACGCCGGAAGACGGCGTCTGGCCCGTCGAATTTCAGAATCCGGAATGGTACACGCGCGTCGGCCAGATCAGCCAATGGGCGTCAGGGTATCAGGAAGACTCGCTCAACCCGGATGCGGAATACTGCTGCGGCGATTTCTATGACCTGAAAGAGCTTAATTTGCGGCGCGAGGATGTGCTGCGTGCGCTGATCCACGTCTACCAGTACTGGATCGCGGTCAGCGATTGCGACGGCTTTCGCATCGACGCGATCAAGCATGCGCCGATCGCGCAAGCGCGACGTTTCTGCATTGCCCTGCACGAGTACGCCCAGGCCATCGGCAAGGACAACTTCCTCCTGGCCGGCGACATCAGCCAGGACGGCGTTGCGCCCAGTTCGGCGGCCCTGTTGGAGCGCAACCTCGACGCAGCATTGGGCTTGGCGGAGTATCCCAACCGCCTAGCCGACCTGGTGAAGGGGATTCGCCACCCCAATGATTTCTTCGCCCTCTATACGCAGCCGGCGTTGGGCGCCACCTACCGCCAACTGGGCCGCTATTTTATTGCCATCCTCGACGATCACGACATGTCCTCGCGCGCCTATAAGGCGCGCTTTGCCGCCGAGACGCGCGCGCCCAACCTGGCGTGGCAGACGGCGCACGCCGTCGGCGTCCAGCTTACCTTGCCCGGCATCCCCGCCATTTACTACGGCACGGAACAGGCGTTTGACGGCTCCGAAGCGTACCATGATTATGACGTAGAACCGCGGCGCTATGCCGAGGATCGCTATGTACGCGAGGCCATGTTCGGCGCAGACTTCGGCGCATTCGGGACGCAGGGCTGCCACTTCTTCAACCCGGACCACCCGACCTATCTGCGCATTGCGGCCATTGCTCGCCTGCGCAACCGCCCCGATCAGATCGGGCGCACCTTGCGCCGCGGCCATTTCTACCCGCGCGAGACCGCTTCCGGCGAGCAGTCGTTCGGCATCTACGGGCCGGGCGAGATCGCGGCGTGGAGCCAGGTGCTTTTCGACACGGAACTGTTGATGGCGCTCAACACCAACATCACGCAGAGCCGCAGCGCCGAGATCACCGTAGACGCCAACCTGCACCCCGACGGCTCGGAGATGCGCGTCCTCTATCGCAGCGACTGGAGCGACGACGAGCTGCGCAATCCGCCCGCCGGCCAATCTGTCGTGGTGCGCCATCTTCACGGCCGCGCTGTGGTGCAGATGGAACTGCCGCCCTCCGGCATGGCGATCCTGGGATAGCCCTGGGGATTGCGCCTGCGCATCGCCAAGAACGCAAAAGCGAAACTTCATAGGGAAAGCGTCCGGCGGCAGAGATGTCGCCGGCTACGACGGGAACTTGCTTCAGTCTGCGGGCCGTTCCAGCCGGTAGAACGTGAAGATCTTGTTGCGGAAGGGGGCGGTCTTCCAGTAGTGCATGCCGATCTTCTCCATCACGCGCAGGGATGCCTTGTTCTCCGGCATAGCGAACGCGATCAGGTGGTCGAAGCCGGCGACGTTGAAGCCGTAGTCGAGCAAGGCGCGGCCGGCCTCCGTCGCCAACCCTCTCCCCCAGTACGACCGGATCAGATCCCATTCGAGCTCCGGCTCGCCGTAGTCGACATTGCCGTGTTCATCCCACAGCGGGTTGATGCCGACGCGTCCGACGACGACATCGCCGTCGCGCAGCACCAGCGGGCAGTTGAAGAGGCCGGGCTCCCAGCCGCTGCGCTGTTCTATGTTGAAGCGCACCAACTCTGCGATCTGCTCCTCGGACCAGGGCTTGCCGTCCAACAGATAGCGCACCGCCTCCGGGTCGGTGAAGAGGGCGCGCATGGGGTCGATGTCGCTTTCACGCCACGGGCGGACGTAGAGACGTTCGGTCTCGAGTATAATGGGTTCGGTTTGGCTCACGGTAAAGTCTCCTTGGGCGGTTTGCGGCAGGTTGCAGTTTCTTTCAGTTCCGGTCATTATCGACGGGAACTGGCGCTTGCCCAAGCGTGGAGAGGGCGAATCGCACTGTAACGGGACGCAGTTGGGCGCGGCATAGCCGGTGCAAGGGAGATTGGCCGGGTGGACACTGGACCGATGGAGAGAAAATCGCTGCGGGCGAAGCGCGGGCCGTGGAAGCTGTTCTATGCCTGGACCATGACGATCATCGCCGCGGGCCACGACGCCATGATCGCCGAGCGCAAGCGCGCCCTTTTGGGCGACCTGCACGGGACCGTGGTCGAGGTCGGGCCGGGCACGGGGCCGAACCTGGCCTACTACGCGCCGGATGTGCGCTGGATCGGCGTCGAGCCGAACGGCCACATGAACGGCTTTCTCGAAAAGGAGGCGCGGCGGCTGGGGCTGGACATCGAGCTGCATGGCGGCACGGTCGAGGCGCTGCCCTTCGCCGACGAGAGCGTGGACCACGTGGTCAGCACGCTGGTGTTCTGTTCGGTGGACGACCAGGCCCGCGCCCTGCGCGAGGTGTGGCGCGTGCTCAAGCCGGGCGGTCGTTTTGTCTTTATCGAGCACGTGGCCGCGGCGGAGGGTACAACGCTGCTTCGTCTCCAGAGTGTAATGGCGCCGGCTTGGCGTCTAGTGGCGGACGGCTGTCGCCCTGACCGCCGAACGTGGGAGGCGATTTCCAGCGCCGGTTTTGGCGCCGTCGAGATCGAGCGCTTCCACGTGTCCGCCGGCCCCTTCGGCCCGCACATCGCCGGCTTTGCGGTGAAGTAAGCGGGACGTTTTTCGCCACGAATTACACGAATTGAACGAATTAAAAGAGGCTTTCGCGCAATTCGTTCAATTCGTGGCTTTAATCTTTCTACTCCCTCGCCAGCAGCGCCACGTAGCGCCCGAAGGCGTCGTCCCAGCCGGCGGCGGGGCCCGGCTCGAAGGTCTCCTGCTCGATGGAGGCGGCGATGGCTTCGCGCCCCTCCGCGATGCTGGAGAGGCGGCCCGCGGCGATGGCTTGCAGCATGACGTTGCCCAGCGCCGTCGCTTCGACGGGGCCGGTGACGACCGGGCGACGGCAGGCGTCCGCAGCCAGTTGACTGAGCAGGCGGTTCTGGCTGCCCCCGCCCACGATGCGCATCGTCTCGATCTGCGTCCCCGCGATCTCCTCCAGCGCGTCGAGCACCCAGCGATAGCGCAACGCCAGGCTCTCCAGGCAGCAGCGCACCACCTGGCCGATCGTCTCCGGCACGGGCTGGTCCGTCCTGCGGCAGTAGTCGCGGATGGCGTCGACCATGTTGCTTGGGTTGAGGAAGTCGGCTGCGTCGGGGTCGATGAGCGAACGGAACGGCTCGGCCTGCTCCGCCTGGCTGGTGAGGTCGTCCCAACTGAAGTCCTGGCCCTCGCGCCGCCATTGGCGACGGCTCTCCTGCAGCGTCCACAGCCCGGCGA
>CAZYSJ010000166.1:0-7193 GCA_964649875.1 uncultured Caldilineaceae bacterium | reverse complement strand
CTCGCCGTTCCAGATCGTCTCGAGGTGACGGTTCATCACCGGCTCGATGATGTTGAAGTTGGTGGGCGAAGGCACCGTCTTGCCATAGTCCAGCGACTTATAGAAGAGCGCGGTGTTGGCCGGGCCGTACTCGGCGAAGACCGGCATTTCGGATACGGAGCGTAGGGCCGGCACGTTGCCGCCCAACTGCACCATATCGATCGCCGCATCCTGGTTGGACAGGAACTTGACGACCTCCCACGCCGCCTGATCGTCCGCAGCCGAAGACGAGACGCCCCAGCCGTCGGTGCCGACGTCCGTGCGATACGGGCCGGATTGGTACGGTTGATACTGGATGTCGTAAGTCTCAAAGCCTTCCGCCAGCGAGGCGCCAAAGCACCAACGCCCGCAGGTGCGCATCACCAAGTTGCCGGCGTGGAACTGCGCCGTCTCATCCCAGCCTGCCGGGTTGGGCGAGAACTTATGCACAAGGATGAGGTCCGCCAGGAATTGCAGCGTCTCGGAGAACTTGGGATCCAATACGTTGGAGTCCACCCAGTCGTCCGTCAGCAGCGAGGTGTCGTTGTTGAAGAACCACGCATGCATGCCGAAGAGGTTGGCGCCCCAGAACGAGTAGGCATAGCGGTCATCGGCTGCGCCGGAAACCCGCGACACTTTCTCGCACACCGCCAGGAAATCGTCCCACGTCCAATCCTCCGCCGGCGGCTCCAGTCCCTCCTCCTCGAAGATGGCCGTGTTGTAGTAAAGGACCATGTTGTTCCACGAGAAGGGGTACTCCATCTGCTTGCCGTCCACCTGCAGCATTTCGCGCAGTGTCACATGCACGTCGTCCATCAGGACCTGCTGCGCCTCGGGGTCGGCCTCTAGGAACGGATCCAGCGGCACGAGAATGTTCTTGTTGGTCAGCAAACGCAGGCCTTCGATGGCAATCATGATCACATCCAACTGCTCGCCGCCTGCAATCTGTGTAACGATAGAATCTGAATAGGCCGACCAGTTGGGAACGGGCGTTGCAGTCACCTTCAGATCGATATTGGGTAGTTGCTCCGTTGCCCGCTCCAGAGCATTATCCCAGGTATTGATCGGCATCGAGGTCGTGGCTACGATCGACACCTTTTCCTGGCTCGGCGCAGCCTCTCCGCCTTCGCCGCTCGTAGCCGGCGCAGCCGCAGGCGCGCAGGCCGCAGCAACAGCCCCCGCCATTGTCAGTGCAGACAGCCGCAGCATGTCGCGCCGGCTGAGCAATCTTCTATCGCTGTGCAACTGGGCAGACATATCTTCTTTCCTCCTCTGATGGGTAATGGGATTTAGGCAAGATGGCATCGGTCAACGCCGGAACCCTTCTAGCCTAGCAGAACGGGGGACAAAAAAGATGACCGATTTTGGAATGTACGCTGCCGTGCAGGGCCAAGAACAGAGGTTAGGTCAGGGAGCAAAGTGCGGACGAAGCCTGGGCTGACGCGGCGTCCCGCCAAGCTCGGCAGAGCGGAAGTAATTATGGCACAGAGCGCCGCTCCAGTCAATCAAAGCGGGGCGACGATTTTTCGGATTATGTAACAGCTTACCGGCCGGCTGGGCGCGGTGAGAGCGGCAGCCGGAGCACGGCGGGAATCGCCGCAAACGCGGCCAGCGCAGCCACGGTGAAGGCCAAGGACAGCCCAAAGCGATCCGCCAACGCGCCGACAAGCCATAGGGCCAGCGCCCGCAGCAGGAAGTTGATGAACATATAGATGCCGTTAGCCGCCGCGCGGTGATCGGGAAACTGGTCTTGCACAATCGCCATCATCACCGGCGTAGGCGAGATGGCCGTCAGCCCCAGCGCGATCAACAGCGGCAGGGCCAGCGCCTTTGGCCCAAACAGGAAGATCAACAGCAGCACAGGCGCGGCGCACAGCAGCGTCAGCAGCACGCGCCGCCGGCCCCAGCGATCGCTCAACGTGCCGGTCAGCAAGGCCCCCGCCACGCCCGCCCCCTCGAGGATGGTCAGCGCACCCGCGGCAAGCCATAAGCTCGACTGCAACTCGTCGCGCATGAAGATGGGCAGATACGTGGTCAGCGCAGCCGACATCAACCCCAAGCCGCCCATCATCCACGCCAGCGCAGGAAAGACGCGCTTCACCTGCGGCAGCATGTAGCTCAATCCCAGCGTCTTGTGGTCCAACGGGCGCGCCGCCACCGTGCGCAGCCGCCAGTAGAGGATGGCCGAGGCCAGCCATCCCGCCGCAGCCATGCGCCAAAGCCCGTCCAATCCCCACCAGGTTACGCCCGCCACGGCGATCATCGGGCCAAGCGTGCGCCCCAACTCGCCCGTCGCCATAAAGACGCTCATGCCCGTGCCGACCCGGTTGCCCGAAACACGCGCGATCATAGCAGGAGCGGGCGCATGGAACGCGGCCGTGCTCACGCCAACCGCAATCAGCAGCAGCGCCAACGTCAGGTAATCCGGGGCCAGGCCGATGCCGCTCATCAGCGTCGCCGTAGCAGCCGGGGCCAATATCACGAAATAACGCAAGCTCACGCGGTCGGCCAGATAGCCGAGAAAGGGCGTGAACAGACTGGGAAGCTGGGTGAAGATCATCAGCCCGCCCGCGCCGGCATAGCCCATGCCGAGCCTGTCTTGAAGGACGGGCAGCAGCGGGGCCAAAAAGGCGGCATAGGTATCATGCACCAGATGCCCGCCCGCTACGGTAGCGACCTGGTCGGTGTGAAAGCGCGCCTCGTGTTGGGCTGGGGCCTCTGTCACAACATCAGCCTTCGCTGCATCAGCCTTGACCGGCTTAGAAGTGCGGACAGAGATCGATTCAGAAGACATGGCATCCCGCTCTAGGTGAACCGTGCGCCGACAGCAAAAGTGCCCGGTCGGCCGGTTGCCGACCAGCTCTCAGTTAACCCTACGCGTCCCCATCCGTCAAATCGCCGCCGTTTCGCCCCGCTTTTTCTTTCCCAGCCGGTGCGGTATAGTAAAACCCTATGGACCTGCTTCCCACCCGGCGGAGCATCCGCCGCAGCATCGGCCTCCTGCGCTCGCTCGCCATCTACTATGGCCGGCCTGACCGCGCCTGGCGCATGGCGCGCTTCTACCGCCAGTTCATGCGCCCCGGCGACCTCTGCTTCGACATCGGCGCGCACGTCGGCGGCCGCGTCCGCATCTGGACCGGCCTCGGCGCTCGCGTCGTCGCCGTCGAGCCGCAGCCCCGTCTCATGCAACTGCTGCGCCGCTGGTACGGCGCATCCCCACAGGTGACGCTTGTCGAAGAGGCCGTCGGGGCCACACCGGGCATACAGCAGATCTTCATCAGCGAGCGCACCCCCACCGTCAGCACCCTCTCGACGGAATGGATGGCGGACGTGCGCCGCGCCGAGTCCTTTGCCGGCGTGCAGTGGGAGAGCGCGACCGGCGTCGCCGTCACCACCCTCGACGACCTGATCGCCCGCTACGGCGAACCCGTCTTCTGCAAGATCGACGTCGAAGGCTACGAACTGGAGGCGCTGCTCGGCTTGTCGCGCCCGCTGCAAGCCGTCTCCGTCGAGTACGTGCCCGCCGCGCGCCACATCGCCGTCGAGTGCATCCGCCGCCTGGACGCCCTCGGCGCCTACGCCTATAACTGGACCAAAGGCGAGCAGCATCGTTGGCGGTCGCCTGGCTGGTTGAGCGCCGACGACATGCTGCAACGCCTAGCAAGCCTGCCCGTCGGCGCCGATTCCGGCGACATCTACGCCCGCCTGCGCCCATCCCCCGAACAGTGAGCCGCTCGCCATGCCCGCCGATTACCCGGATGCCGAAGCCCGCCGCCGCACCGTTCTCGTCGTCGTCGTCAACAACCCCGATGACTTCCGCCGCGTCGCCTCCGAGGGCTGGTATCGCATCCCCCAGCGCAGCGCGCCGCGACGCATCGGCGCCGATTATCTCGCCTTCTACCAGACCGGCGCATTCAAAGGAAAGGAAGAGGCGCAGACCGTCACCTACTACGCCTCCACCAGACGCTACCAGCTTGTCACCCGCCGCGAATTGCTGCCCGCCGAGCCGGATCACCCGCGCGCCGGCGATTACTACTTCCGCATCGACATCGGCCCGCTGCAACGCCTGGCGCGGCCTATCCCCGCCGCTTCGCTGCGCCGCATCACCTTCATCCCCACCACGCTAGACCGCCTTCTCAGCGCGCCGGACGTACGCGACCTCTTCTATCACGAAGACCCGTTCGACAAGC
Source organism: uncultured Caldilineaceae bacterium (assembly GCA_964649875.1). Classification (GTDB taxonomy): domain Bacteria; phylum Chloroflexota; class Anaerolineae; order Caldilineales; family Caldilineaceae; genus JASGTU01. The sequence goes on along the minus strand of CAZYSJ010000166.1, from coordinate 2,985 downwards.
TTTGGCGCACCTTGCGCGCCAACCGTCTGCGCCTAATGAAAAACCGCCTCGTCGACGACTGGCCGGTCGACATCACGCTGCGCGCCCGCGGCGGCTATCTAGGCATCCGCTGCTCCAATGACCCGGAAGCCCGCACCCAAGCGCGTGAACTCCAACCCATCCCCGCGCCGGCGCGCTGGGAGATCCTTTGGCTGCCCGCCGACGATCTTGAGCACGATCTCGAAGCGTGCCTGCGCCGCGTCGGGGCCGCGCTGATCGACCTCGGCGGATCCGACCTGAACGCGGAATAAGCGGCGCAATTGCGTCGCTTTAGTCGATTTAGAGGAACCGCAGGCCGCCTGAATGGCCCGCCGCCGATGATCATGCACTCGCACGTCCCCCACCAGCCAACCGTCAACGCCGTCGACGCCAATCGCAGCGCTCTGCGCGCCCTGCGCCGCCATTGGCTCATCGCCGCGCTCCTCTACGCCGCCGCCATCGCCGCCGCCTATGCGTGGCTGGCGCGCTCCGCTTTCGCCGCGCACGCCGCGGGTTGGCTCATCTGGGCAAGTATTGCCGCCAGCGTCACCCTCGGCTATTTCCGGCGCATCTTGCCCCTCAACCGCCGCAAAGGCGAGACGCAGCTCTTCCCCGATTTCGGCGCCGGCACCTGGCTCAGCCTGTTCTGCGGCCTGCTGCTTGCCCTACTGGCAGGCTTTCTCTTTCGCCCCATGCCGGCGGGTTGGTTGGCATGGACTCCTGCGCTGCTCTACACCCTCACGCGCCTGCTCGACCTGTGGGACGGCTATCTGGCGCGGCGCGCCAACCGCGTCAGCGAACTGGGCGCGGCGCTCGACATCGAATTGGACGGGCTGGGGGTGCTCCTCGCCGTGGCCCTCGGCGTTCAGTATGGACGCCTGCCCGTCTGGTATCTGATCCTAGCCGTCAGCCGCCAACTCTTCGTGGCGGGCATGTGGCTGCTCAAACGCCGCGGCAAGCCCGTCTACGACCTGCCGCCCAGCGAAAACCGCCGCATCATCGCCGGCTTCCAGACCGGCTTTCTAACCGTCGCCCTCTGGCCCATCCTCTCGCCGCCGCTGACCCGGTTCATGGCGTTGGCCTTCGCCATCCCCCTCGTCGCCAGCTTCGGCCGCGACTGGCTCGTCGTCAGCGGCGTCATCGACGCGGATACGCCCGCCTATCAGCGCGGCCGCCGCATCGTCAAACGCGTTGTCGAAGGCTGGCTGCCGCTCGTTGCACGCATCGGCGGCGCGCTCCTCGGCGCCGGGCTGCTATGGCGCAATGCGCCTAGCTTCGCGGCCTGGCAGGCGAGTCTCGATACAGCCGGTCTTGTGGCCGCTCCCGGCCTGATCTGGACTGCAGCCGCCCTGATCGCGCTGGCCTTGCCCTTCTTCGCTCTGGGCAGCGCCGCCCGCCTAGCCGCCGTCTTCGTCATCGCCCTCGCCTTTATCGACATCACCGCCGTAGGGCTTAGCTGGCGCGACAACGCCTGGATTCTGTTGAGCGGCATCCTCGTCGCCCACTTCGGCGGCGGCTACTACGCCCTGTGGCAGCCGGAAGAAGACATCCTCCATCGCCGCCTCGGCGACACGGGGCCGGCCCTGCGTTGAGCCGCCCGCGCCGGCTCATGCGTCAATTGACCGGGCGCATCTCCGCGTTTCTGCGCTTGCCCGCGCCGCGTCTGCGGCATACAGTGAGCCACAAGCTCATGCATACGCAACGCGATCCTTCGACTACATCTTGCGCCATTCGCCGCCGCAGCGCGCCTTCCCTGCGCGGCCTATTGCTCGCCGCGGCGTTGTTCTGCAGCCTGCTCGCCGCGTTCTCTACGACGCCTGCACGCGCCGCAACGTCCGGCGACCCGGAAACCGCAGTCAACCCGGCTACACTCGACCCGCCGCCGGCTCTCCTCTACCTGCCCCAAATCGCACAAATCAGCCTGCCCGCCGGCGAAGACGACCCGAACGGCTGCCCGACCGTCTCGGATGCGCAGTACGCCTCCGTGCCCGTCATCGGGCCGCGCGCCGACCACCCGCCGCCGATCCACGCCGACCTCAACCTGGCCGTGCGCGGCTATGTCACCACTACGGCCGCACTCACCCTCATCGACATGAACGGGCCGACGGACGACGGCGCGCCCCGGCTAGGCACGCTCTTCGCAGACCGGCCTCTGCCCCAATTCACAGGAGCCTATCAGGTTAACGGCTGGGATTGGGCCGGCACAGAATGCCCCGATGCGCCTTGGGCCGGGCACGGCTGTCGCGCTGCGCCCATCGCCGACCCGCCCGTCACGCTGTTGGCGATGGCTTCCGCCCGCGGCGAAGCCATCCTCGCCCCCTACCGCCGGGCCGAGATCTATCCGGCGCATTTTGTGGCGCTGGTTCTCTATGCAGAGGAGACGCGGCTAACGCTCGGCTATACGCGCGAGGACTCCGCCGCCGTCGGTTATGTCATCCACCTCGAAGACGTCTGCGTGGATCCGAACCTGCTCTCGCTCTATCGCTCGCTGGACGCGGCGGGAAGAGCTTCGCTGCCCGCTCTGCACAGCATGGAGCAAGTCGGCGTCGCCGCCGGTCCCGCCGTCAAAGCGGCTGTGCGCGATACCGGCTCCTTCATGGACCCGCGCTCGCGCAAAGATTGGTGGCAGCCGCAATAATCCGCGGCCTACCCCTGAGAGCCGTCCACCCCTAACTCAGTCGCGCAGCCCTTCATGGCGTTCAACACCCGCTCGACATGCTCGTCGAAGTCGACGCCAAGTTCCTCGATGAACTTGAGGTTCTCTTCGCGGTCGATGGCCTCGGTGAACTTGCGGTTCTTCCACTTCTTCTTGACCGAACTCACCTTCACGTCGTGCAGGTTGCGATCCGGACGCACATAAGCGCAGGCCAGAATCAGCCCCGTCATCTCGTCGCACGCCAACAGCGTCTTGTCCAACAGGCTCTCGCGCGGGACGCCTAGAAAAGTCGCATGCGCCTCGACGGCGTG
>CAZYSJ010000165.1:0-7634 GCA_964649875.1 uncultured Caldilineaceae bacterium | reverse complement strand
CAGGTCGCTCTGTTCAATGCCTGATCCCTATTTCCACCGAATTCGATACACTACCTGCCCTACTTTCGGCAAACGATCGCCGTGCAATCTGTTGCGAGCCTGGCGGATCGGCAGAGATCCCGGCGGGAAATCGCAGTGAAAAGCGATTGTACCCCTCTGGGATTTATGCTACAATACCGATGTAGCGTCCGCACCGCCTGCGAGCGCATACACCCCTCATACCCTCACCTAATTGTCTTTCTTGCGCAACGGGTGGAAGAGCAACGGAGGAAAAACCAAATATGCGAAGAAGAGGAGGCATGCTTATGCAACGTGGTCGATTGACTGTTCTCATGTCCGTTCTGCTGGTGGGGCTTCTGGCATTGACAGCCTGCGCCCCGCGGGCAACCGGCGGCGCTGCGGCGTCAAGGGCCGGCGAAGCAGAGGTTGTGGTCGATCTGCCGGCGCTGGTGATCGACGTACAGAACGACGGGTCCCTTTCCTTGGGCGGAATGTCGCTCGCCGAATTAGGCGCGCTGGCGGGCCAGGATCTCTCGACTCTGAGCATTCCAACCGACTTGGTGCAGCAAATGGCTGCCGCCAACATCCAGCACATCCAGATCGACAACACGGATGAAGGCCTGCTCATCTTGGTGAACGGCAAGCCGATCCCGACGCTGGCGTGGGATGGCGAAACGCTGGTCACCACGTCGGAATTGGTCGGCCAGATCGGCGGGGCGCCCATCGCCCTCCTGGACAAACTTCTGCCCCTGATCACCAATGTGGGCCTGGGCGTCATCCTGCGCATGCCTGTAGCGGAGGGCGCGGAAGTGCTGCCCTATGTCGATCCAGATGACACAGCCGCCCAACGGGCAATGGCCGCACAGCAGGAATTCCTCGAAGCCGTCCAAATTCCGCCGACGTTCCAAGTGGTCATATCCTACGCACCCGATGGTTCGTGGGAAGTCGGCGGCATCAGCCAGGATGTATGGGCCGGGCTTGCTCCGCAGCTAGGCACGACCCTCGATCAACTGGGCGCGACGATGCAGCAGCTCGCCGGCCTGGGTATCGACGACATCTCGCTTGACACCAATGCGAATGGCTTCTTCATCTCCATCAACGGCAAGCAACTCCCCTATATCTCGTGGAAAGAGGGCCGCATCAACAACGTGCTCGCCCTCGCCGTACAGTCAGGCCTGCTAGGGGAAGCCGTTCCTGCCGAGTTGATCCAGCAGATCGAGACGCTGCTGCCGGCCGTGATGGCCTCCAACATCAGCCTCAAGCTCGAACTGCCGTAACGGCCTGAGCCGGACCATTCTCGCACAGGCGGGTCAAGTAGAATAAGTAGACTAAGGAGGCGGCGCATGCCGTCTCCTTTTTCATGCCGTCTCCTTTTTATTGCCGGTTCTTCCTATCCCCAGACAAGTCAGAAGAGTCGCTCCCAAAGACGGGGCCCAAGCACGAACAGCGCCACCCACACGCTGCCCAATACGGCCAAAAGCAATGCTCCGGCGGCAGCGTCTTTGGCGTGTTTGGCCAGAGGATGGTATTGGGGCGAAACCAAATCGACGAGGGCTTCCAGCGCTGTGTTAACGGCCTCCAGCGCCAAAATGACCGCGCTGATCAGGCCGATGATGGCCCACTCTACGCGTGAGATCCCCAAGCGCCAGCCCAGCGCGCCGACCAGCGCCAGCGCGACCAACTCAATGCGCGCATTGGGCTGGGTGCGGAAGGTATAGCGCACGCCCGCCGCAGCCGCCTTCAGGCTGAACCAACGTCCGGCCAGATAGCCGTCCGGCGGGACCGGTCGCGGGCGGGCCTCCTCGCGCGACTCAGGCGTCATAGGTGCGCGGGGCTTGGCGCGCTTCACCCAGGCTGACCAACACCGCATCTTGCGCCGCCCACATGCGCGCCTCCGCTTCCGGCGTATCGTGATCATAGCCGAGCAGATGCAGCGTGCCGTGTACCACGAGCAGGCGCAATTCCGAAGCCAGCGGGTTGGCGAACGCGGCCGCCTGGCGTTCCGTGTAGGGGTAGGCGATGACAATATCGCCCAGATACGCGCCCATCTCCTCCGCCAATTCGGGCGGCAGCGCCAACGCCGGACCGTCCTCGCCCGCGCTCTCCTGTTCCGAGAAACTGAGCACGTCGGTGGGCGCGTCGATCTGGCGATACGTCCGGTTCAGCTCTCGCACTTCCTCATCGCCGGTAATGACGATCGTCATCCCGCCGGATCGACGCCCGGCCTGGCGCAGCGTCTGCGCCGCCGCCCGGATCAGATCGCCTGCGTCGACCGCGGCGGCATAGGCGTCGTCCGCCTGGAGATCGATGTCATAAGCCTGGTCGAAATCGGGAGAGGTCATGGCGTATGGGGCGGGAATTCGCTGCGAAAAAGTCGGGGGCGCTCAGATGCCGGCAGGCTCTTCCATGCTGCCGGGGACAGGCACGCGCTGTTCTTTGCCGGCGGATTCGCCGGCAGCCGGCTTCCCGGCTTCGCCCTTACCCGCAACAGGCTGCGCCTCGGCCTGCTGCGACCGGGCCACAGGCTCCGGATACTGAATGCGCGGGTGATGGACGCCTTGCAGAATGTGCAGGAATACTTCCTTAATCGTCTGCAATTCGCGGAAGGTGAGATTGCAGTCGTTCAGTTCTCCTTCCGCCACCCGCTCGTCGATGAGGCGGTTGACGAGCGCTTCCAACTCTTCGCGCGTGCCCGGTCGCATGGCGCGAATGGCCGCCTCGCAGGTGTCGGCCAGCAGCAGAATAGCCGTCTCCTTGCTGCGCGGGCTAGGCCCGGGGTAGCGGAAGTCCTCCTCGTTGACTATCTCCCCAGGGCCTGCCTGATTCTGGGCCTGGATATAGAAGTATTTGACCAAAGAGCGGCCATGATGCTCGCTGATCAGGTCCTGGATGCGCGCCGGCAGCCGGTACTTGCGGGCCAGGTCCAGGCCGTCGGTCACATGGCTGATGATGATCTGGGCGCTGGTCAAGGGGTCCAGCTTGTCGTGCGGCGAACTGCCGTCGGTGATGTTTTCCGTAAAGAAATAGGGGCGCACGGTCTTGCCGATGTCGTGATAATAGGCGCCGACGCGCGCCAAAAAGGCGTCGGCGCCGATGGCGGCGGCGGCGCGTTCGGCCATGTTGCTGACGACGATGGTGTGGTGGTAGGTTCCGGAAGCCTTCAGCAAGAGATGGCGCAACAGCGGGTGGGTGGGCCGGCTGAGTTCAGTCAGGTGCAGGCTGGTGGTAATGCCGAAGACATTGCCCAGGATCAGGTAGCCGATCATGGCGATGCTGGCCGAAAGCCCGCCGTTGAGCAGCACAATCAGATGCAACTGCAGCAGTCTGTCAGGCGCCATGTCGGCGAAGGGCGCCCGAAACGCAGCCATGACGATCAGGTTGCCCGCGGCCACGGCGATACCCGCCCACAAAAAGGCCATCAGCCGTTCCGCCCGCCCCAATATCAGCGCGCCGAGCACGCTGCCGACAGCCAGATAGGGCAGCAGCGGCAGGTTGTTGCGGTTCAGGTAGTAGGCGACCAGGCCGAAGCCGACCGTGACAATCAACGACACACGGAAGTCTAGCAAGATGGCTGTCAACATGCCCAGCGCGGCCAGCGGGTAGAGGTAGGGCAGCCAGTCGTGCGGGACCAACATGAACTTGGCCGCCATCAGCCAGATGACGACCATCACCGTCAACAGGCCGAACTCGCGCACGCTGCTCGTGGTCTGAGGCCGCATGCGCTGCAAAGCGCCGCCGATGACGGCCATCAACGCCAGGGTAAAGAGCGCGGCGCGCACCAAAACCCACCAACTCCAGTCGGCCTGAATGAGGCCGATCTGCGTCAGCGCCTCTACGTGATCGACGGTGGCAATGTCGCCGGCGCGCACGATCACCTCATTGCGCTCCAGGGTGACCGTCTGAATGGGAACATCGCTGCGCGCCTTGTCGCGCAGTTCCTCGGTGCGCGTCTGGTTATACAGGCTATTGGGCCGCATCATGCCCCGCACCAGTTCGGCGACGACCGCGCTTGCCTCTTCGTCAAGCGAGGCGCTGATCATCGCCGGGACGCGACGGCGCACCAGGCTGAGCGTGTTCTCGCGAATCTCTTCGCGCATCGCCCGATCTAGGGCGAGAGGAACTTCCTCGACCACCGCGTCCCACTCGTCGGCGGAAAGGGTGAGGATCTGCAGCACCAGTTCCGGCGTCAGCGCCAGATCGGTGATCGCCAGCAAATAGTCCGTCTGAAGCTCAGGCGTGGCGAATTCATCGTTGCGGACGATCTGGATGAACTCCAGCACCTCGCGCGCCCGGTCCACCTGCTGGCGGCGCACCCGCGCATCGGGGTTGTCATACTGATCGGCCACGTTCTGCGCAGCCCGCTCGCGAGCGCGTTCGGTCAGCACCTGGCTTTCGTAGGTGATCTGGCGAGGGGCGACGACATCATGGGGCGCCACCTCGCCCTCCTCGATCTGAAACTGGCTGCCATACGGCAACTGCCAGGACAACAGCCCGACGAGGAGAAGGCCGATACCGCCGGCAAGCGCGCCAATGACGGCCTTGTTAACCCAGGCCTGCTTCCAGATCTGATCGTTGGCGTGCGAAATCATGTGTCCTTCTTCGGCAAGGGCGACGTTTTGACTGTTCAGCCGCCCAAAAGACGGCGCACAATCTGATTGACGACCTTGCCATCGGCGGCGCCTTTGACCCGCTCCATGGCCGCGGACATCACGCGCCCCATGTCGCGCGGCGAAGCGGCGCCGGTCTCTGCGATGACGCTGCGGGCGATCTCCTCGATCTCCTCCGCGGTCAACTGCCGCGGCAAATAGCGCTCGAGTACGGCCAACTCGGCCAATTCGTTGGCGGCCCGCTCTTGGGCGCCCACGCGTTCATACTCCTGCGCCGCCTCGCGCCGCCGTTTGGCCTCGCGCTGGATGACGGACGTCGCTTCTTCTTCGCTCTGCACATGCTGTTGGCCGGACTTGGCCGCCTCGGTGAGCGCTGTCTTGACGCTACGCAACGTGATCTTCGCAACATTGTCCCGCTCGCGCATCGCCTGCTTCAGATCGCGGTCGATCCGTTCCGCCAGAGATAGTTTTGCTTCTGTCATTGCGTGTCCTGCCCCAGTTCTTCATTCAATTCTCGGCGCACGCGGCCCTCGAACCAAAACATAATCGGCCGCTGGTAGCGCAAAAAAACGACCACGATCCCCGCCAGACCAGCCACAATGACGATCAACTGCCACACCGAGAATAACATCACGCCTGCGCCCGCCGAGGCCGCCACGATGATGCTGGGAATGCGCAGGATCGCGGTGATCACGATAATCTTGAAGAAGCCTACACGAGACAGGCCGGCCAAGAAGTAGGGAATATCCCCTGTCGGGCCGAGCAGAAGGATGAACCACACCGGCGTGCTGGTGCTGTGGGTGACGGTCTCCCACCTGTCCAGGCGCGCCTTCCCCGCCAGTTTCTCCGCCACAGGGCGGCCAAAACGCCGCGCTAGCCAAAAGGCGATGGTCGCGCCGATCAGCAGCCCCAGCGCGCCCCACAACGAACCCATCACCGGCCCATACAAAAAACCTGCCGCAATCGGGACCACATAGCCCGGAATAGGCGCTACGACGATCTGAAGCGCATTCAGCCCGACCAACGCAAGCGGGCCAAGCCAGCCGATCCGCTCAATCGCCTGCTCCAGCAGCGCCGGGTCTTGCAGCACATGCAGCATCTGCAGTACGCCGGGCGATAAACGCCAACCCGCGCCGATGACCAGCGCCGCGGCCGGAATCAACAGCCAACGTCCGTACATTTTGGGCCGGTTGCGTATTTCCGGACTGTTGCCGTTCGCTTGAGCGGCGCTCATCTGGCGGTTTTTCTGCATAATCGCCCGCTTATTATACCCGGCGCGGACAGGGTGTCAACAGCGCGTGCCAAGAGCGCGCCTCCGGCAACCCTTTGGCCCGCTACGTGTGATACCGCCCGTAGGCATAGCCTTCGTCGTACATGGCGATGATATTTTCGGGCGGCATCTCGGCCAGAAGCAGGTCATGGCTGGCGGCGAGGCAGTAGCCGCCGCCCGGGGCCAGCACGTCGATCACCGTGTGCACCTCGCGGACCACGTCGTTCACCGTGCCGAACGACAGCGCTTGCTGGTGGTCGATGGCCCCGTGGAAGGTCAGCCGGTCGCCGTAAAGCCGCTTGAGTTCCGCCAAATCCATGCCCCGCGCCTGGCGCTGGATGGGGTTGAGCGCGTCCAGGCCCAGGTCGGTCCAGCGGCCCATCAGCCCGGACACCGCGCCGCAGGAATGGAACATCGTCTTGAGGCCGGCTTGCCGCCCCAACTCGACAAAGCGCACAAAGTCGGCGCGCAGGAACTCGTCCCACATTTCGGGCGAGATGAAGAGGCTGCGCTGCGTGCCCAGGTCATCGCCGAAGAAGAAGATGTCGAGCAGGTCGCCGCAAGCCTCGAAGAAACGCACGGCCATCTCGTAGTAGAAGTCGCTCACCTTGCGGATCACGGCCTTCATCACGTCCGGGTGGGTGATCATTTTGATAAAGAACTCGCTCATGCCCACCAGTTCGGTTGCGTCGGTGAAGACCACCGCCCACGGCCCGCCGATCAAGGCGTATTCCGGCCACGCCTCGCATTCGGCGCGCAAGTGGGAGAAGTCGAACCAATCGGGCGAGGGCCAGGCGTAGGCCTCCACCTGCTCGACCGTTTCCACGCCGGCCAACGGATGCGTGTAGGGCTGTCCGTAGTAGTCGCCGATGCGGTCGACGCCCCAGAACGACTGGCGCGAGCCGTCGGCGTGCACCTGCAATTCCGGGCCGACATAGCGCTCGCGCACGCGGCGGAAGTCGATGTGCAGCCGTTGCATCAGGGCTTCCTCGCTCTCTGCACCGAGCATGCGCATCAACGTTCGGGTCACTTCCGGGGCCGCGCCATACCACATCGGCGTCCGGTCGGGGATTTCGTGGTTGAAAGCGGCGAGCACGCGTTCTTTGCTGTTCATGGGCGGGGTCCTTTTAGGAGGAAAGCGGATGATGCTACCAGCATACGCCGCGGCTTGGCTTGCGTCAATTTGCGGTGTGTTCGCCAAGTGGCTGTCATTCTGAAGCGAGCGCTAGTGAGCTGAAGAATCTTGTTGGTTCAGAGGTGGAGATGTTTCGCTCCGCTCAACATGACAGAGGGCGTTCAGCCTGACAGGGGACGGGCTTGTTGTCACCCTGAGCGCAGCGAAGGGTCTGGGCGCGGTTGCGCTGCGGCGTGCGAGAGATGATGCGTCGCTGCGAAGTGTTTCGCTCCACTCAACACGACCGGTTGCATAGTTAGCGATCAAACCAATTTGCGGAGGCAGAACCTCTTGCAACAAAAAATTCAGGATTGTATTGGCGCGCGGAATGGACTATACTTGCGAACGGAACGAGTTGTCCGGTTGGGCATCACAAAGGAGACGCGTAGCGGAGAACCGATCAAACGGGAAAGAGAGCGCATGGCCCGTCGCCGCGCGGCAAGGACTTGCCGCTGCTGCGGCGGGTGACGAGGAAGGGGTTCCCGGTCGCGAAGCCGGGCTAACCTGCGGCGGCTAGACCATCGCCGTCAGGGAAAATCGAGAGATCAGCGGATGCCCCTTGGGCCGCACCACCGGCCCAAAC
>CAZYSJ010000164.1:0-7711 GCA_964649875.1 uncultured Caldilineaceae bacterium | reverse complement strand
AGGCGGCGAGGTCTTCGCCGACAAGTGGAGCGACTTCGCCATCCACGAGCAGAAGCCCCGCTTCACCATGCACGAAAACTACGACCCCGACCTGGTGATCCGCAAGTGGCGCGAGGCGTATCGCCGCTTCTACCTCTACCGGCCCGAGCGCGTGTGGGAAAAGATGACGTTCAAGGAGAACTGGACGAATCTGCCCAAGACAATGTCCCAGGTGCGCCGTTTCTTCATCGGCGGCAAGGATCAGAGCGCGCCGGCCAAAGACTCCGCCAAGCAGGTCGCGGCGTGATGCACCCATTGCGGGGCGCGGGCGGTCGCCGTCTTCGCACAAGAAGAAAGAGCGCAGGCCGGTCATGCTAGGGCTGATCGCCAGGCTGCCCCTCTACTGGGCTTTTCGCGCCTTCGGCTGGCCCAAGGTCAAGCCCTTCTCCATCGTGGTAAGCGTCAGCTATCGTTGCAACAGCAAATGCCGCACCTGCGACGTATGGCGCAAGCCCAACGACGACCTCTCCGTCGAGGAGTGGGATCGCGTCTTTGCGCACCTGGGCCGCTCGCCCTTCTACATGACCTTCACCGGCGGCGAGCCGTTCCTGCGCAAGGACCTGGACGAGCTGGTGATCCGCGCCTATCGCCACTGCCGTCCCCAGGTGATCACCATCCCCACCAACGGCATGCTCACCGACCGCATCGTGACGATGGTCGAGCGCATGTGCGTCGAGTGCCCGCGGTCCAGCATCGGCATCAACCTCAGCCTGGATGGCGTCGGCGCCGAGCATGACGACATTCGCGGGGTGGAGGGCAACTGGGACCTGGCGATGGAGACGTGGCGGCAACTCAAGGCGCTGCAGGCGCAGCACGCCAACCTGCTGCTCACCGTGCACACTGTGGTCAGCCGCTTCAACGTCCATCGCTTCAAGGAGATCGCCGCCGGCCTCGCCTTCCTAGAACCGGACAGCTACATCACCGAGGTGGCGGAGGAGCGCGTCGAGTTGGACACGGTGGGCTGGGGCATTACCCCGCGGCCGGAAGACTACGACGAGATCGCCGACTTCCTCAGCCAACAGGCGAGGCAAGCTCCGGCCAAGGGCATCGCCCGCTTTACGCAGGCTTTCCGCGCGCAGTACTACCAGTTTGCCAAGCGCGTGCTGCACGAACGCGACCAGGTCATCCCCTGTTATGCCGGCTGGGCCAGCGCGCACCTCGCCCCCAACGGCGACCTGTGGAGTTGCTGCATCCGCGCCGAGCCGGCGGGCAGTCTGCGCGACCATGACTATGACATCATGCCCGTGTGGCGCAGCGCGGCCATGGAGGCGTTGCGCGGCAGCATCAAGCGCAAGGAGTGCGCCTGCCCGATGGCGAACGCCAACTACGCCAACATGCTGCTCCACCCGCCCACGGTCGCCAAGGTCGTCCGCGATGTCTTGAAATGAAGGAGGCGGCATCTCTGCCGCCTTCCTTGTCTTGCCGTTTCTTATCGCCTCGCAGATGCCGCTATTCCTAGCGCATGCTTTACATATCCTCGCCCAAGACGAGCCGGCGCAACGCCAGGGCGGCCCCGTCTTCTTCGACAGGCGGCGCCATCCAATCGGCCACGGCCTGTACGCCCTCGCTCGAATTGCCCATAGCGACGGCATAGCCCGCCGCCTCCAGCACCGGGATGTCGTTGTCGCTGTCGCCGATGGCGAGCACGCGCGCCGGGTCGATGCCCAACATGCGGCAGAGGCGCAACATGCCCTGCCCCTTGTTCATATTCTGCGCCGTGCCCTCCACCAGCCGCGGGTGCGTGCGTGTGATGTAGAGGTCGGGACTGAACAACGACCGCAATTCCGCCGCCAGGTCATGGCCGGACGGTGAGTCGTCGATCACCAGGAACTTGAGCGGCGGATGCGCGCCGTCCGCGGCCAGCAGGTCCGTGAAGCTCGGCTGCATGGTGCGCGAGAAGCCGAAGACATGGTCATAGAAGTCCGGCTCCGGCCCGCCGCGGTTCTGATAGATCAGAGTGCGTCCGTCGTGCGCCAAGAAATAGAACGAGGTGATATAGGGCTGGGCGTCGACCCAGGCCGCCGCAGCGCGCGCCAGGGGCAGGGCGATGGTCGTCTCGGCGAGCACCTCGCCGGTGACCGGGTCGCCGATCACCGCGCCCTGGGTGGTGACCACGGGCGTGGTGATGCCTAGATGCGCCACATGCTCGCGCACGTAGTCGAGCGTGCGCCCCGTGGCGATGGTGACGGGAATGCCGGCGGTCTGCACCGCGGCGATGGCATCACGCACCGCGGGCGTGATCGGCTTGTGGTGGTATAGGTCGAGGATAGTGCCGTCCAAGTCCAGCACGACCAGGTCAAACCTGCGTTCAGATGGCGTCGCCATGCATCCTCACTGTTGTATACGATAGACGGACACGGCAGGGGCGTCCCAGAGTTACGGCGTACTCGTCGCGTCGGTCTGTAAGCGCCTTCCTTAGCGCACGAGCGGCGCGCCCGGCGGCAAGGATGCCGCCTCTACACGCTAATGTGTTTGTAGGTGCGCCAAGGATGGCGCACCAAGGCCGCACGTCCGAGATTCCTCGCTAACACTCGGAATGACATTTTTCGTGCAAACGCTCATCTAGAAGCCGATGATCAACAACCGGTCGCGGCCGTGGTAGTCCTCGCGCACGGTCATCTCGCGCGCTTCCGGCAGCAAACGCTCCGCCAGCGCCAGCACGGCCTCGCGCTGCTCGTGCCCAATCTCCAAAAACGCTGCGCCGCCCGGCTTGAGATAGGCCGGAAGCTGCGCCAGCAGCCGCTCGATCAGGTCGAGGCCCTCCGGTCCGGCTTCCAGCGCCAGCTTCGGCTCATAGTCGCGCACATCGGCCTGCAGGCCGGGGAAGTCATCGCTGCGGATGTAGGGCAGGTTGGCGGCGATGATGTCGACCTTCTCCGGCAGGGGGGCCAACAGATCGCCCTGCAGCAGCCTGACCTGTTCGCCGGCGTCCAGGCGGGCGATGTTGGCTGATGCCACCGCCAGCGCCTCCTGGCTGACATCCGTCGCGTAGATGGTGACGTCGGGGCAGTTGGCTGCGACCGCCAGAGCGATGGCGGCGCTGCCCGTGCCTATGTCCGCCACGGTCACCGCACGTCCGGGCCGGCGTTCGATCCAGTCCAGCACGGCATCGACCAGCATCTCGGTTTCGGGCCGCGGGGCCAACACGCGGCGGTCGACCAGCAGCTCCAGCCCGTAGAACTCCTTCTTGCCCACGATGTAGGCCACCGGCTCAGCCGCAGCGCGGCGCGCCACCGCTTCCGAATAGCGTTCGGCTTCGTCCTGGGTAAGCTCGTAGTCATAATGTGCAAAGAGCCAACTGCGCTCCACCTTCAGCACATGCGCCAAGATGACCTGGGCGTCCAGGTTCGGCGTACTGCTGCCTGCGTCGTCCAAGCGCTGGGTAGCGGAAACGATAGCCCGGCCCACGGGCGTTTGCGGCATCAGCCGCCAGTTGATCTGCTGCCACATGTGTTCCGGCTTATGCAGCGCCTTCTCTCCGTTAACCTTGTCGCCGTTATTGGGATGATGAGCGGGGGATTTATCTGAGGTCAATCCGCCGGTTGCGCCGGCTTGAGTCAATCCGTGAGCGACGTCGGCGTCGCCCGCCTGGTCCGACCGGCGCGCCTTGGCCGATCGTAAATCGATGCGCAAAACTGCCAACACTGCCTCCTCGTCTGATTTCCCGACAAACGCTGTCGGGCAGGTTAACGCCTTCGGTAACCTTGCTGCATGGCGTCCGGCTCGTCCTTGAATCCGGCACGGCCATGCATACGGCGCGGATTGTTGCGCCTATCTCCAACGGGCTGCGGACAGCGCGGATAACGACTGCCGCGGCCCGGCGGGTTCCCGTTGTGCGAACGCACCAGGAGGCCGGAGCCTCATAAATCGGCCCCAACCGCCTGCAATTGCTCGGCCTGGTCGCTCTCCGCCAGTTCCTCGATGAATTCGTCCAGGTCGCCGTCCAGCACCTGATCCAAGCGATAGACCGTCTTGTTGATGCGGTGGTCGGTCACGCGGCTTTGGGGGAAGTTATAGGTGCGAATCTTCTCGCTGCGATCGCCGCTGCCGATCTGGCTGCGCCGCGCCGCGCCGGTCTCTTCCAGCCGCCGCTGCTCCTCAAGCGCATACAGCCGCGAGCGCAAAATGCGCATGGCCTTGAGCCGGTTTTGCAACTGGCTTTTTTCGTCCTGGCACGAAACGACGATGCCGGTCGGGATGTGGGTGAGGCGCACGGCCGAATCGGTCGTGTTTACGCTCTGCCCGCCCGGCCCGCTGCTGCGGAAGATGTCGATGCGGATGTCGTTTTCGCTGATCTCGACCTCCACATCCTCGGCTTCGGGCAGCACGGCAACCGTCGCCGCGCTGGTGTGAATGCGCCCCTGGCTCTCGGTCACGGGCACGCGCTGCACGCGATGCACGCCGGATTCGTACTTGAGCCGGCTGTAGGCGCCCTTGCCCTTGACCGCGAAGATCACTTCCTTCAGACCGCCGATGCCGATCTCGCTGCTGCTGAGCATTTCGATCTTGAAGCGGTGGTTTTCCGCCCAGCGCGAGTACATGCGGAAAAGCTCGGCGGCAAAGAGCGCGGCTTCGTCCCCGCCCGTACCGGCGCGGATCTCGACGATCACGTTCTTGTCGTCGTTCGGGTCTTTGGGCAGCAGGAGGAACTTCATACGCTGCTCAAGGCTGTCGCGCTCGGCTTCCAGTTCCTCGCGCTCCAGCGCCGCCAGCTCTTGCATTTCGGGATCGCTGTCTTCCAGCAGTTCCTCGTTATCCCCCAGTTCCCGTACGACTTCTTCGTAGCGCCGGTAAGCTTCGACCAACTCCTCGATCTCGCTGCGCTCCTGCGCCAGTTCGTTTAGGCGCGCGTAGTCGGCGACCACCTCCGGCTCGGCCATCTGCCGGGTCAGTTCATCGTAGCGGCGCGCGACGTTCTTTATCTTATCAGTCAACGTGGACATAGCGTCCCTTTTACTCTACACCTTCTCCGTGACGGCGCTCATCGGACGAATGTTGCAACGTACGCGAGCGCGAACGATGCTGCGCCGCCTCAGCCGCAGAAAACCGGCAAATGCCCCAGCGAGATCACCTCCGCCCAGTCGCCCTCATCGCCCTCGGTGAACACGGCCATTTCGGCGACAACGTCGGCGTCGGCCTCTTTCATCAAGAGACGCATGCCGCGCAACGTGCTGCCCGTGCTGATCACGTCGTCGACCAGAGCGGCCTTCTTGCCCTGCACCAGGTGCAGGTCCTTGCCGTCCAGATAGAGCGTCTGCGGCGCGCCGGTGGTGATGCTGACAACCTCGGCGGACAGGCAGTCCGCCATGTAAGGCTTGCGCACTTTGCGCACGACCACGTAGGGCAGCCCCAGGCGCACCGACAGGGCGTGCCCCAGCGGGATCGCCTTGACTTCCGGCACGATCATCACCTGCGCGCTCTGCGGCATACGCTGCGCCAGGGCGTCGGCGGCAGTCTCCACCACCTCCATATCGCCCAGCATGTTGAAGATCGCGATCTTGACGTTCGGCGCGACCTCGAACAGCGGCAAGTCGCGTTTCAGGTCTCCTACTGTCACCGTGTGGAAACGGCCATCGTAGCTCATGACATCACGCCCCAATCGGTCATTGGCAATGCAAGTCGGCGTTCGGATCGGCCTAGCGGCTGTTTTCCGGCGTGAAGGCGCAAAACAACCCGCCGCCGGCGGACAAACCGCCTGTGCATCCGGGAGTCTAATACGCCTCAGCGAAAGTCAATTTTATCACACGCAGCGCGCCCGCTGGAAACTGTCGAGGCTGCGCGGTTTGACGGAGCGAGGAAAGTCAATAATAAACAAACAGGGGGCGACGTTGAATCGCGTCGCCCCCTGCCCACAAGGAGGAGGAAGAATGAACCCTAAGATATGTGAAGAACTTCACATATTCAGTAACCCCAATTGCATTGTGGCGGCTGCGCTGCGATGAGATTGTCGGCCCCGCACACGTCTTTATGTAGACGCCTAATGCGAGACGTACTCGGCGCGCACATAACGCAGCGGGAAGATGGCGCCGATGAGGCACATCACGAAAATCCCGACCAACAGCAACCGTCCCGGCAGGTTGAGCATGGCGAACTCCTGTTGCAAGTACGCCAGCAGCAGCACCCCCGCCAGCAGCGCGTTGGCAAGGCTCATCCCCACCATGCTCGGGCCGCTCACAATGCGCTCCTGTGCGGCCAAAAGCAGCATCACGCCCAGCGCCGCCAACAGCCCGCCCGCCATGCGCACCGGCCAGATCGGACCGCTCGCAAACACGCCCCACGCGGCCAGGTCGCCCTTGGCCGCGGCAAGCAGCAGCAAGCCCAACCCCAAACCTACCGTGACGCCGTTGAGGCGCATCACAATGCGCAGAAAGCGATAGACATCGTTCAGCGAATAGGCCAAGCCGTCGCTCCTCTGCTCACCGACTCTGTACGCCGCGGGATGTCCGCAGTCTGCCGGAATTGTAGCGCAAACAGAGTAGCCGGCCAAGAAGGCGAGAATAGGCTCAACCGGCAACGCGAACTTGCCAGACGCCGCGTTTGTCGCGACAATAGCGACCAATGGTGCAGCGGGCCTTGTCCCGCCGTGACGTGATCGCGAGAAAGGGATCGACCGCTCTTTATGTCCCGGCTTCCTTCTAACCGCAATGCGCAAAGCTTTATCGAATTCGCCCTGATCATCATCCTGTTCGCCATCGTCCTCCTCTCGATCCTGCTGATCTTGGGCGACGATTTGCGCACGTTTATCAACGACCTGCTGCAAACCTGGTTTCCCGCCTAACCGCGCCGCAAGGAGCGCCGCTAGAATTGGCGTCGTAGGCATTGGCGACATGGACGATCCGGCTGCGCGAGGCAGCCGATTCTGCATTGGACCTACTCTTCCCGCCCCGCTGCGCGGGTTGTGACGCGCCGGGGCAGCCGTTCTGCGATCGCTGCGCCCAATTGGTCGCCCCCGTGCCCGCGGAAATCTGCGCCGTCTGCGGGCGGCCCCAGACATCAGCCATTGCGCTGTGCAGCCGGTGTCGCCGCCATCGCTCGCCCCTGCTGCTCGCACGCGCCGCAGCCCTGCACGCCTACCCGCTGCGCGAGGCCATCCACGCGCTGAAATATGAAAACCGCCCGGAGTTGGCCGAGCCGCTGGCGCGTTACCTCGTCGCCGTCTTTCAGGCGCCGCCGTGGGACGCGCTGCCCGCGCCCATCGATGCGGTCGCGCCCGTCCCGCTTCATGTACAGCGGCGCGAGGAGCGCGGCTATAACCAGTCCGAACTGCTGGCCGCGGGGTTGTGCCGGGCGACGGGCCTGGCGATGGAACCGGCCTGGCTAGAGCGCATACAGGCCACGCGCCAACAGGTCGGCCTGTCCGCCGCCGAGCGCAGGCAAAATGTCGCCGGCGCGTTTGCGGCGCACAGCGCTGTCGCCGGGCGCTCCCTGCTGCTGGTCGACGACGTGTACACGACCGGCGCCACGCTGGAAGCCTGCGCCGAAGCCGCGAGCGCTGCCGGCGCCCGCGCCGTCTATGCCCTCACCCTTGCCATTCCCGCCCACGGCGCGCCCTCCTGATTTGCCGTGCGCCCAAGACGATAAATTGACCGCTTTTCACTGTAGCGGAGGCATCCCTGCCGCTCTTACAAAACGTGCGGTTCGCCTGCACCGGCGCTCTGCCGCGTGCCGCCGC
>CAZYSJ010000163.1:4223-7717 GCA_964649875.1 uncultured Caldilineaceae bacterium | reverse complement strand
TTTGTCGCGAAATTTGGTTATTCTATTATGTATACGATTCTAGACTCATCGCTGCCCGTATACCCTTTCGAATACAGATCAAACAATGGTCATCCCTCCTCAAACCGAAGCGAGAATTCTGGCGGTCCTTCAAGATCGCAGGGTTCGACACCGTGAAGTGCTGCGCCCAGACGCAATCGGTGTCCGCGTCGACGTGATAGACGTCGACCCGCCGGCAATGATTGCAGCCCACAGCCATGAATATGATCTCTTACTGCTAGATACAGATCATGACCTATCTGCAGCAATTCAATGGTGTCAAAAGCTCAAAGAACGCTTCTCGGCCCCGCTCCTCGTCCTGACGCCAGGGGAAAACGAGCAAGGGATCATCGCGCTCTACGCGGCCGGCGCCGATGAATGTATTGTCCGGCCTGCCGCAGCGGATATTCTCTGGGCTAAATTGCGGGCCTGGCTGCGTTGGTCGCCCCCCTTCACGAATCGCCATGGTTCAGCCGTACAGACGGCCAACCCGGTGACGGCCCTAAAGGGCGTGACAGTGCAGGTGGTAGAGGTCGAGCCCGCCGCCTAATTGACTGGTTAGTTGCTCCGTCCGTGCGGGCCGAACATTTCCACGTCTCCTTTCCCAAAAACGCCCGTCGAAGAGAGCTAGGATGGCGACCGGCCGTGTGACTTGCGCCGGACTGTCGTCGCGCGAGCGCCAAGTTTGCCGCAGGCGGGCGTGCCATAATGGACGCCAATGCGCATTCCGGCGCATCGGCGTCCTCTCGCTCAAGTGCGCATACATGCGGCATACGGCGCGCGAGGCCGGATCGTATACAGGCAATGACCTATGTCCCGTGTATCGCAATCCCTGGTCGTCGCAATCATCGTTTCTGTAGCCGCTGTTGGACTTGTCTTCCTCTCTGCAGCGAGCAGCCCTCTTCGCTGTGAATACTGGGTGGCCCCGAGTCCGACGGGCAGCGACCGAAACCCCGGCACTTTCGCCCGCCCCTGGGCGACGCTCCAACATGCGTCGGAAGCGGCGGCCGACGACTCCTGCACAATCTGGTTCAAAGACGGCGTTTACAGGGGCATCAACGAGTTGGAACGTCGTTTTGCCACTCCTACGACGTTTCGCGCTGTCAACGACTATCGAGCCGTTTTGGAAGCTGACGGCCCGGCAATCGAGATGGACGGCATCAGGAACATGCATTTCTCAGGCTTCGAGATTCGCCATTCCGGACCCGGAGCGGACAAAACATTGTTGATCATGGATCGTCGCGACGAAATCTACTGGTCCGAAGACATCACTTTCATCAACAACATCATCCACGATTCCTATAACAACGACCTCTTTAAGATACACAACGGCGTACGCCGCCTGACGATCCGCGGCAACATATTCTATAACCAAGGCGATTCGGAAGAGCACATCGACGCCAACGGCATTACCGACATCATTATCGAGGACAATATCTTCTTCAATGACTTTGCCGGCAGCGGACGCGCCAATAGCGGTACGACCAAGTTCTATATCACGATCAAGGACTCCAACGGCGCCGAAGACGGGCAGGTCGGCAGCGAGCGCATCACCGTGCGCCGCAACATTTTCCTCAATTGGCAAGGCGGAACGGAGGCCTTCATCAACGCCGGCAACGACGGCAAGCCCTATTACGAGGCCAAAGACGTCACATTCGAGAACAACCTGCTCATCGGCAATTCGCAGCAGATGATCGACACGGCCTTCTCGGTACGCGGCGCCATGAATATCACCTTTACCCACAACACCGTCGTCGGCGACCTGCCGGCTCGCGCCTATGCCCTGCGTTCCAGCCTAACCGGCGACAACCCCAAGAACCGCAACCTCTTCCTCGCCAACAACATCTGGTCGGATCCGACAGGTACAATGGGGGCCGGCGATGACGGCGATCCTGATGACAACCGCTTCGCTACCGGCGACCCTGAAGATACGATCAACCTCGTCCTGCATCGCAATCTCTACTGGAACGGCCCGCGCGCGGTGCCAGATGACGGCCTGGTCGCGCCGCTCATTGCCGATAATCAGGCAGTCTCGGCGGATCCGCGGCTGCCTGTAGGGCCGCAATCACTGGTTCTCCCACGCTGGAACGGGGTCGCCTTTGCCAGCGGCAACACCACTGCCCGTCAGGAGTTCGTACGCCTGGTCGAAACATTTGGCCGGATTCCGCTGCAAAGCCCCGCCGTCGGCAAGGCCGATCCGCGCTACTCTCCCTCCGTGGACATCTTGGGGCGGCCGCGCAGCGCAGCGCCTGACCTCGGTGCATTCCAGGCTGATGGAGCCGCCGCAATTGAATTGGACCCGCAAGCCTTCTTGCCATTAATGCTGCGCTAGCGCAGGCATCAATCGCATCACCGCGCCATTAGCCGGCGCAACGACTGCCCCGCGCGCCTAGCGCGGTGCTGACGGACCGTACCAGAGCCCCTCGCCAAACCCCATTCAAGCGCCCCTCCGCCCAAGTGCAAGCGTTTCGCTTACCGCCCAATACCCACCCAACAACCGCATATCTGTCAGCCCCGCCGGACTATTGACAGAAAAGTGACAGCAAAAATCTATTGCGCTGGTCTACAATGGGGAATAGAATGCTCCGCACCGATATACCGTAAGGGCTTCGTTTGAACGATCCAGCAACATCTGCATAACGCCAGTGCATATCGGTCAAAGTCGGCAACATCTGAACGGAATCCGTTAAGGAACAGCAGCAGGAGCAACACGCGTGTTTCAGGCAGAGGTGGTGATAATCGCAGACGACATCTCATCCGCTCGGGTCTGGGCGGATGGCCTGCGCCATCACTCTGTCCAGAGTCGGATCATTCAGGCTGACCAAGCCCTGAAGAGCTTCGCCGCCCCCAATCAATACCATCTCGTGCTGATCGACAGCCATAATAACGCTCAGGAAGCGCTCTCGTTCTGCCGCGAAATCCGTCCCAAATGCGCCAAGCCGATTCTGCTTCTTACGTATGAATCTGACGACCGCTACCACATGCAGGCTTACGATGCCGGCGTGGACGAATGCATCGCCAAGCCCATCAGCGTGCTGCTGTTTCTCGCTAAGGCGGCGGCATGGCTGCGTTACGGCATGGCCGAGCGGGCAAATGAAGGCGCCGAAGATTCGCACATACACACAAACGGCGCCGTCCTCTCATCCGTCATCGCCGGCCGCCCTGCCCATCGCGGCGCCGTTGAGCGCGATGGGTTATCGGTCGACCAACGCAACCGCATGCTCTCCACGCCGGACGGTCATTCGATCAAACTCTCCGTTCTCGAATACAAGTTGCTCAGCATCTTGGTTGCCAACCGCGGCCGCGTCCTCAGCACCGACTATCTTCTCAGCCGGGTATGGGGCCAGTATGTAGACGCTGACCGTCGCCTCCTGACGAACTTGGTCTACCGGCTGCGCCAAAAGTTAGAGGCCGAGCCGATCCGCATCAAGAACATCCGCACGGTCGAAGGCGTAGGGTACGTCTACGATTAAGAC
>CAZYSJ010000163.1:0-4123 GCA_964649875.1 uncultured Caldilineaceae bacterium | reverse complement strand
TCGCAAATCTCTCCCTGCACCCATCCCTAATATCTATACAGTTGTTGAGTTTTTTACCCCCTAATATCACCGGTTGTTAACGCGCCGCATCACAATTTCCAGTCAAAAATCGACTATTGCGACCGCTTGCGACTCGGATTGCGGTCATAATTGCGATATCTGCGTTGTAAAATTTAGACAGATTAACAGTACGCGAACATTCCAAGCTCGCTCACTGTTAACGGCTCCTACACTCCCGACTACATCGCAACACCTTAATCTAGCGCAGCGCACTCACCGTCGAGTATCAGGTTCAACGAGCGACTCCCTGGGCTTTGAGGCCCGCCTGTCCGCAATGGCGACGTACAGGCGGTTGCCGGCGTCCGGGGCGCTAACGATCTTTGAATTGGACGGAAAGGTCCGCCGAATCAGCAGCCTTGACCCGACACTGTTCGCCGTCGGCATCTCGGGTGCGAAATCGTGAAACCATGAACAGAAACGGAAACACGCAAACCAACTGTCACGACACGGCGCAGCAGGTTGAACGCCAGCCCTATCCGACCGACCTGACCGCAGATGAATGGGAAGAGATCGCCCAGCTGCTTATCAGGACAGAGGGTGCAGGCCGGAAGAGAGCAGTCGAGGAGCGGGAAGTGATCAATGCCATTCTCTACTTGTGGCATGGCGGGTCGACATGGCGGATGCTGCCGCACGACTTCCCGCCCTGGTCAACGGTCTACTACTACTACCGGCGCTGGCGTCAAGATGGGACGCTGGCCGAAGTCCGCGAGTGCCTTCGCCAAATGAGAAGGCAAGTCGCCTGGTGAGGAAGGCTGCGTTTACGCGATTTCATTAGCAGTTCTCGCCAAACCGGGCGCACGAGTAAGACGATAGACGCTTCGATTACACAAGTCGCCTGTTCCGAAGTTGCATTGCGCCGTTGCAGGCACGCCATTTCACAACCGGCCGAAAACCGGGGGGAGGATTCAGATGAATCCATTGAAGTTGAGCAAGTCGCTCATCTCCGCTTCACTGGCAATCGTTATGGCCGTCGTAGGGGTTGCGCCGGCTCCGGCTTCGGCGCAAGAAGCCGCGGCGGCTAATGTTGTGCTTGGCAACCTTGATTACCGCGACTACGAATTGACCGAAATGGGGCTTGAGACTCCCGAAGGCGTGGCCTATGCGCCTGACGCCAATGTCTTTGTCATCGTTCAGTCAGATGGGCCAGGTCGAACGGTAATTTCAACTGTCACCCCATACGAAGACTTCATCGACTCGATCCAGTTAGAAAAGCCGCTCGTCTCGCCGATTAATGTGGCCTTCGACAGCGAGTCAGGCCGCGTCTGGCTCTTGGATTCCGCAGCCGGCGAGCTGGTCGCCCTTGAGTTGGCGGACAGTCGCTCCGTCGAGGACGCGCAAGGCGCGCGCTTCCAAGCCACCGGCTTGTCCTTGGTCAATCCCCAGGGCATGACGGTTGATGCCGCATCCAGGCGTCTCGTCATTCTGGATGCAGCCAGTAAAGAGTTCGTTGCGGTCGGAGCCAACGCAGCAGGCAACTTCGAGGCGTCCGCCCCGAACGCAGCGAACGTGGCGCGCATCAGCCTCAACGTCCCCGAGGACGCACTGTTGCGCGGCCTGGCCTTCGATGCCCAAGCCAATCGCTTCTACACCCTGGACGCACGCGCCAAGACGATCTACGAACTGACCGCATCCGGTCAGATAGTGAAGACCATCAATGTGTCGGCCGTCGGGCTGAAAAACCCGCAAGGTCTCGTAATCGCGCCTACCGCCGATCCGACCGATGCCCCGTTACTGGTCGATCTGTTTATCGCAGACAACGGCAAGCCGCTGATTGACGATACTGAACAAGTCGAGCCTAGCCTTTTCCTGCCGCTCATCGGCGGCGTAGTCAGCAACGAGACCTTCAAGCAGCCTGAGCCGCGTTCTGCGGGCCGCTTCGTAGAGTTGTACCTCAACCAACCGCAAGAGCAGATCGCCCCTGCGGCGACGACGGCCATCGCTCGTCTCGTGCGCACGACCAATGCCTATGAGTTTGTACCGCCCAGTTCCGACTCATCCGGCCTGGCCTATCTGCCCGACCTGGACAGATTGATCTTGTCCGACAGCGAAATAGAGGAGTTCGATCCCCCTTTCTTCACGGGCGACAACCTCTGGCGCATCACGCTTGGCGGCACAGTAGAGGCGACCTACACCACTGTCGGCTATTCGACCGAGCCGACGGGCATCGCCTATGCGGCTTCGCGCGGCCCGAACGGGCATTCGTATTACTATGTCTCAGACGATAACGGGGCGCGACAGGTCTACGAAGTAGACTTCGGCCCAGACGGGCAGTATGGCACCGCAGACGACTCGGTCCACGCCATCCGGCCGTGGGGCGGTTCCGCCGATCCCGAAGGCGTCACCTACGACACATGGAATGATCGCCTGTTTGTAATCGACGGTATCGGCCGCGAGGTCTACATCATCTCCCCCGGCCCCAATGGCGCCTTCGACGCCCTGCCACCCAGCGGCGACGACACGATGACGAATTTCGATGTCGCCGTGCATGGCATCAACGACCCAGAGGGGATCGAGTTCAACCGTGACACCGGCACCGTTTACGTCTTGGGTCGCAATAAGATCGTCGAGCTTCAGACCGACGGCACGTTGATCCGCACCATCAACATCGATGTCATCGGCAGCAGCACAGTCGCAGGACTTGCCTACGCGCCGGCCTCTACGCCGGACCCGCTGCACCCGCACGATGTGACCCTGTACATTGCCGACCGCGGCGTAGACGAGGGCGCGACCAACCCTGCCGTAGAAAACGACGGCAAGATCTACGAGATCGCCTTCAGCCCGGCCACGGAAGGCAACGTCGGACCCACCGCTGACGCGGGGCCTGACCAAGCCATCTCAGGGACGCTCACCACCAACCTCGACGGCACGGTAACTGACGACGGTCTGCCAACGCCGCCGGGCGTCACAAGCGTGACCTGGAGCAAGATTTCCGGACCGGGCGACGTGATCTTTGGCGACGCCAACGCCGTCGACACAACCGCCACCTTCTCTGCCGTCGGCGTCTACGTGCTGCGTCTCTTCGCCACGGACGGCGAGCTAGGCGCATCGGATGATATCACCATCGCCGTCGACGCCGGCCACAACCCGCCCACCGTCGACGCCGGCCTCGACCTGACCGTAACCCAGCCCGATGTCGCCAACCTGGCGGCAACGGTGAACGATGACGGTCTGCCCAATCCGCCGGGCGCAGTAACGGTGACGTGGAGCAAAGTCTCCGGGCCGGGCGATGTAACCTTTACGAACGAACACGCGGCAACCACTACGGCTGCCTTCTCTCAGTACGGCTCCTACGTGCTAGGCATAACCGCGGATGACGGCATGTTGACGGCTGTCGATGAATTGAGTGTAACGGTGGATCCCCCGCCCGGCACAGTCGTTCTGGAACGATACGTCACGCACACGTGGGATGACGCCGAAGAACGCTCCGGGCCGACTGATAACGGTACCGTCACGAACAACCAGGACTTGGAAATGGTGTGGGACAACGGCGGCAACCAGACCGTTGGCATCCGCTTCCTGGACATCACCATTCCCAAGGGCGCCTTCATCAGCCGGGCCTATATCCAGTTTACGATGGACGAGGCTGAGTCTGGTGCAACCGATCTGACCATTCACGGTGAACTGTCTCCGAATGCGGCCCGCTACACGCAATCCACGCCATTCGGCATCTCTACACGCACGCCCACGGCCGCGTCGGTCTCGTGGACGCCGCCGCCCTGGGTTATTCAGGACGCGGCCGGTCCTAACGAGCAGACTTCCGACATCTCCTCGCTGATCCAGGAGATCGTGAACCAGCCCACATGGGTAAGCGGCAACGCTCTTGCCGTCATCATCACCGGCACGGGCGAGCGCGTGGCATACGCATACCCGACAACTCCGGATGGCGATCCCAACAAGGCGCCAAAGCTTTACATCGAATACAACACGAACGCGCCGGTTAACCAGGCGCCCGTCGTCGACGCTGGACTGGACCAGACTGTGATTGTCCCGTCCGCCGCAGCCCTGCCGGGCGTCGCCAATCTCAGCGGCGTCATCACGGATGACGGACTGCCCACCGGCGTCG
>CAZYSJ010000162.1:0-7763 GCA_964649875.1 uncultured Caldilineaceae bacterium | reverse complement strand
CGCAGCCACGCAGACCGCGGTCGCGCCTACGCTGACTGCAATCGCCATGACGCCGATCGCGACCGACACGCCAATCCCAAGCGCTCTGGACGGAACTGACCAGCCGCAGTTGCCCACCCGCCTCTACTTGCCGTGGATTGGTCACTAAAGCGCGTCTTTGTGATCGGCGTGGCCACTGTACCAAACAGCGTACGACAAAAGAGAACGGGGTGTCTCCAAAGGCGGCGCGTTTGCGGTGTAAATCCTATCGTTTGCGCTGATGACGGCGCTGGTTGGCCACTCTATACTATGAATAGAGCGCTGGTGTCCAGATGCCTGGCGCAAAGATAGGTTCTCCCTAAGTTTCTATGAACGGCCACGAAGGAGCATATGGCGCGAACGATCTTCTTCCCAATCTATACCCTCCGTCCCTTTGAGCGAGGAATCCAGGAGACCCTGGGCAAATATAGCGGTTTTGTGATGCCTGGTCTGGGTTTTCAGATTCCGTTCGTCCATCTCATCCGAGTCCGCGATGTCCGCGAGCACACCATGGACATCCATCCTCAGCCGGTGATCACCAAGGACAACGTCGAAATAACGGTCGATGGAATTATGTGGGTGCGGCCGACGGTGGATGAGGAGTCGATCAAGAAGACCTTCTACAACATCGATGACTGGAAGAAGGCCGTCATCCAGTTGGCGATGACAAACCTGCGCCAGGAGTTCGGCGACTTGACGTTGGACGAGAGCCTGGTCGCGCGCGAGACCATCGCCAGCAATTTGCAGCGGATCCTGAATGCCTTCACCGTCGAATGGGGCTTGACGGTCAGCAAGGTGGAGATCCGCTTGATTGATCCGCCTGAGGATATTAAGCGGGCCATGCACAAGCAGAAGACGGCCGAGCAGGAGCGCCGCTCCATGCGCCTCTTGGCAACCGGCGAGTACGAAGCCGCCGAACAACAGAAGCTGGCGATCATTCAGCGTGCACAGGGAGAACGCGAAGCTGCTGTTCAGGTGGCCCAAGGCAGGGCTGAGGCCATACGCTTAGTTAATGAGGCCGCCGAACGGTATTTCGTCGGCAACGCTCAGGCGCTCAAGCAGATGGAGATGATAGAAACCTCCCTGCGTGACAACGCCAAGATCGTCATCACCGAGCACGGCATCAGCCCGACGCTGTTGCTCGGCAGCCTGCCGGTCAGTGTGGCCCCAACTGAGCAGAACGGGCGCTCAGCTTAAGAATGTAACCCATAGGCACGAGTAACAAGGAGAAAAACTCATGCAACAGCAAGACCAGCGAGACGAACCGCGACCGACGAATGACACGCGCAAGCGAACCCCTGTTGAATCTGCTAAGGCGCCCGTGGAAAAGAAGCCAAGCTTAGGGGAGCGGTGGCGCGCCATGCAGCCGACCAAGTCGACGCTTTTCTGGGCCGTGCTCGCCACGGTCATCCTGACGATTGTCGTCGGTTTCATGTGGGGGGGCTGGGTAACCGCAGGCGGTTCCGAGAAGGCCGGCGTAGCCGTGGGGAAGGATGAAGTCGTCCTGCGTCTGGCGCCCATCTGTGCCGCCCAGGCGAGGGAAGATCCTGACATCTCCGCAAAGCTGGTGGAATTGGAAGCCTTGAGTCACTATGACCGAACGAAATATGTGCAAGATCAAGGTTGGGCCACTATGCCTGGCGAAGAGAAGCCGGATCGCAACGTGGCAGAGGCCTGCGTGGCGTTGCTCCTAGAAACAACTCCGTAGGGAATCTGGCCCGCACACAACCGGCTCTGCCTGATTTCGTCAAGCGCAGACGTCAAGCGCAGACGAGGACGCGCCTTCCCGAAAACCAATGGTTCTCGGGAAGGCTCCTGATGCACGCGCCCGAACAGAGACCGCATTCGTCCTGTCACTCTGAGGGGGATGATGGAACCGTTATACGACTATTTCTACCGCTTTCCGCGCGGCAACCTGGGCGTTCCGGGGCGCTGCCGGGTCCGGATTTACAAACGCCAGAACGGCGCTCACACAGTGTTATTGACGGAACTCAACAGCAGTTCCGGCGAATCGATCGCCGGCGCAAGTGAGCGAATCGCCACGGATCTGGTGGCGCTGAGAGGACTCAATCCGAAGACGACGCGCTGGATCGAACACGCGCCGCCGGACGGCGATAGTCCGCATGAGTTCACTGAGTTGCAGTTCACATGGGCAGACGACAACACGGCGCATGACCCGCAGTGGGAGCGCCTAGACGATGCGCAAGCCGAAGCATTGACCGGCGAAGGCCTGAGTGTCCTGAATCGACGATTGGGGGACGCGGGTCTCCAGATAGAGGGGCAGGCCGAAGATGTACGAGATGAAACCGAAGGAACAGCATGAGCAGCTCCTTGCCAATAGGGACAGGGAGAAGATCGTGGAGTTCCTGACCGACGGGCGGGATCAGGACGTTACCAAGGTCGCCGTGATCCTTGCCCGTCAGTGCGATCTGTTCGTCCATTTCCAACGACTGTGGATGATGCGCGTATCTGGCCTTGATGAGAAGTTGAACACCGAACGATACGCGAAACACATTTATGTGAACAGGAGGGACCTGTACAAGGAACTGATCAGCGCATCGGCCCGTTAAGGGACCGGAACGGAATCGCGCTCGTTGCCTGCACTAGTCGCTTGGGAGATAAACCATGTTCGGAAGCATCCTTGTGCCATTGGACGGGTCGCAAATGGCAGATCGGATCTTGCCCCATGTCGCCGCCATCGCGCTGAAGGACGGCCCGCCGCTTACCCTCCTGCGTGTTTTGGAAAGCGATGATGAAGAGTCGACGCCAGTCGTTCCGTTGGCCTGGCAATTCGCCAAGGCAGAGGCGCAAGCGCATTTGGATGAGGCAGCCAAACAGCTCGCAGGGTTCGGTTTTGCAGCCGATACGGTGCTGCTGGAAGGCGGCGCCGCCCAGCGCATTGTCGAGTATGCGCACAAGCAGGGCGCGAATCTGCTTGCATTGAGCAGCCACGGGCAGGGCGGACTGAGCGGTTGGAACGTCAGCGGCGTTGCCCAAAAGGTCATCCACCGAGCCGGCACGTCCATCCTGCTTGTCCGCTCCTCTGACGAAGGCGGCGACGAGCTTGGACGCATGGATGCCGAGGTCATTCAATACAACCGCATTCTGGCGCCGCTTGACGGTTCGCCGCGTGCGGAAAGTGCGCTGCCCCTGGCCGGCGCCTTAGCCGAGCGCCATTCGGCCGATTTGTTGGTGGTGCATGTTGTTACGCGCCCCGAAATGATCGAACATGTACCGCTTACCCCAGAAGACGTCGCGCTTGCCGAACGCGTGGTCCTGCGCAACAAGACGGAAGCCGAGAAGTACCTTGAGCAACTGCAATTGCGGCTGCCGCCGAGGGCGCAAACACGTGTCCTTGTCGACGACAGCGTTACTGGGGCGCTAGACGCCCTGATCCAACAGGAACAGGTAGATCTGGTCGTTCTCAGCGCGCACGGCCATTCGTGTCACGTCCAGTGGCCCTATAGCGCCTTGGTGAATAGCTTCATCACCTATGGCGAAACCTCGCTGCTCATCCTGCAGGACCTTCCCCCCAGCGATATACGGCGCTCCCTAGTTGAACCTGGAGCAGAGAATTCGGCCATACCAACCAGAAGAGCGAGTGAAGAAGGACTTAACATCCGTGCTCACTCCGAAATCTGACACTGCTTCGAGTGACCGGCCTGTGACTCCCGGCACGGAACCAGAACCAACAACCCCGCCGGAGACCGCCAGCCACCTGGAACAGATGGCGCACCAGCTTGCGGCCCATCATGTGATCGGGCCGCAAGCTGCCGTTCACGGCCGTTACTTGGCCCAACTTCCGCGTCTGGCGCAGCAGTTGCAGGAAGCGCACCAGCAATTTGTCCACGCATCGACACAGGACCTAGCTCTTTCCAGCGCATCCGAATGGCTGCTGGACAACTACTATTTGGTGGTAGAGGCCCTGCGGCAGATTGAAGAAGATCTGCCCGACAGCTATTCCCGGCAGTTGCCGAGGCTTGCCGCCGATTATCCCCTCGCCGGATATCCACAAACCGGACAGCCGCGTATCTACGCTGTGGCATACGCGTTTTGGATGCATGAGGAGCATCTGTTCGACCAAGGCCGGTTGAGGCGGTTCGTGGCCGCGTACCAGCAAGTGCATGCCTTGACGATGGGCGAATTGTGGGCCTTACCCATTATGCTTCGGCTGACGCTGCTGGAAACCCTGGCCCAGGCTGTCGGGCGCATCACGCACCAGACGCCTGACACCGGCGCGGAGGATAGCCCTCCCGCTGCATCCGGTTCCCTAACGGCGCCGAATGACAGCGACCTTGTGGCTAACTGCATCATCAGCCTGCGACGGTTGAATAGCCAAGACTGGAACCGCTTCTTCGAAGAGGTTAGCCTCGCACAACAGACACTTAACCGGGATCCCGCAGGGATCTATTCGCGGATGGACTTCGCATCTCGCGACCGCTACCGTGGCGTGATTGAGAGACTTGCGCACGCCACAGGTCAAGATGAGATCGCCATTGCGCAGAAGGCAGTTGCTTTGGCAAGCGCCAGCCACGATGGCGATGGACTTGCCGCCGACCTTCGCGACACTGACCTGCCCGACATTAATCTAGATGTCTCGCGCCGCGCCCACGTAGGCTACTATCTGGTTGCACAGGGGCGCCCGCAACTGGAGAAGGCCGTGGGCTATGAGCCGCGCGGAGCGGCACGCCTGCGACGCGGGATGCTTCGCCATCCCACCTGGGTCTATCTAGGCGGGATTGGTCTATTGAGCGGCATGATCATTGCCGGTTTTGTTGCGTATGCCCGCGGCGCTGGGGCCTCACTGCTGTGGCAGGGCGCCGTAGCCTTAGTGACGCTGATTCCTGCGCTTACCCTGGCTGTTGGCCTCGTCAATGGGGTTGTGAGTCGTCTACTTCCACCTCGTATTCTGCCCAAGCTTGACTTCAGCGAAGGCGTCCCTGCCGCGTGCCGGACGATGGTTGTCGTGCCCTGCCTGATCTCCACGGAAGCCGATGTGACATCGTTGACCAGCCAACTGGAGCTGCACTATCTGCGCAACCCCGATTCTCATCTGTCCTTTGCCTTGCTCAGCGACTTCGCCGATGCACAGCAGGCAGAGATGCCGGAAGACGCCGCGCTGATCGATCTGGCAACAGAGCGGATCGAAGAGCTGAACGGTCAATATCCGGGCCGGCCCTTCTACCTTTTCCATCGCAGGCGTTTGTGGAATGCCGCCCAGAAGTCCTGGATGGGATGGGAGCGCAAGCGGGGCAAGCTGCACGAGTTCAACCGTCTGCTGCGCGGCTGCTCAGGGACCTCGTACAACGTCCAGATCGGCGATATGACGATCCTGCAGCAGATCCGCTATGTGATCACCCTCGACGCCGACACGATCTTGCCGCGTGGCGAGGCTAACCGGCTTGTGGGCGCTCTGGCCCATCCGCTCAACCGGGCGGAATTTGACGCAGAGATCGGCAAGGTGATCGCCGGGTACACCGTACTCCAGCCGCGTACCGCCATCAAGCCCACCAGCGCAAATCAATCGCTGTTCACCCGCGTCTTCACCGGGGACCGCGGGATCGATCTGTACACCAGGGCTGTGTCTGATGTCTACCAGGATCTCTTTGGCGCCGGCATATTTGTGGGCAAAGGCATCTATGATGTCGATGCCTTTGAGCGCAGCCTGGCAGGGCGCGTCCCCGAAAACGCCATTCTAAGCCACGATCTTTTCGAAGGGATTCACGGGCGCGTCGGGCTGGCGACCGATATTCTTCTCTATGAGGATTATCCGCCCCACTATTTGGTCAACGTCCTTCGCTCGCACCGCTGGGTCCGTGGAGACTGGCAACTGCTGCCCTGGCTTTTGCCCCGCGTTCCCGCCCAGGACGGCTGGATCCGTAACGACCTCGAGGTCATTGACCGCTGGAAGATCATAGACAATCTGCGGCGCAGCCTGCTGGCCGCATCGCTCATGTTGCTTCTGATTACCGGCTGGACCGTATTGCCTGGAGCCGCATGGGTGTGGACGCTTCTTGCCGCGCTGACGCCGGCGGTCCCGCCGCTGTTCAACGCGGCGCTTGCTCTCGCCCATGGCGTCAAGAACTCGTCCTATCGTGCGGCGCTGCGGCCTCTGCGCGATGACGCCCTGCGCTGGCTGCTCTTTGTCGCGTTCCTGCCCTACGAAGCGCAGTTGATGCTCGACGCCATCTTGACAACGCTGGGCCGTCTGTTCACCCGAAAAGATCTGTTGCAGTGGACAACGGCCGCGCATACCGTACGCGTTTTTGGCGATGAGGCGACGCCCACCGCCGCGCTGGTCAAAATGCTGCCTTCCACGTTGGCCGTGGCGGTGCTGGCGGTTCTTGTCAGTGTGTTCAGGATTCAGGCGCTGCTAATCGCGGCCCCCTTCTTTGTCGTGTGGTTGTCGGCGTCGCAGATTGCCCACTGGATCAGCCGGCCCCGTCTCCAGGAACCGACTGAACTCACCGATGCCGAGGTGCAGCAGTTGCGCACCTTGGCCCGTCGTACTTGGCTCTTCTACGAACATTTTGTCGGGCCGGACAGCAACTGGCTCCCGCCCGATCACTTTCAGGAAACGCCGCGTGGCGCGGTCGCCCAGCGCACTTCGCCGACCAATATAGGACTCTATCTGCTGACGGCGCTAGCCGCCTATGATTTTGGTTACGTTGGCATGACGAATCTGGTCGTGCGGCTGTACGCCACCTTCTCTACGCTGGAAAAGATGCCACGCTATCGGGGTCACTTTCTCAACTGGGTCGACACGCACAGTCTGGAAACTCTGCCGCCCGGCTATGTCTCCACGGTGGATAGCGGAAACATGGCCAGCAGTCTGATTGCATTCAAGCAGGGCTGCCTGGCAATGGCGCAGGAGAGGGTGTGGCGCTGGGAAGCGTGGCAGGGCCTTTTGGATCTGCTGCTCCTGCTGGCAGAGTCGGCGCCGGCCCTTGCGGAACAGGATGGAGTCGCGGGCAACGGAGCTGATGGCCGGAACGCGCCCACAGCGCTGCTGCTGGAGCGTCTCTCTCTGATTCGCGAGCAGGTGCTGGCCGTACGCGATGAACCGGCGCGATGGAGTCCGCTGCTCACTCAGATTGCGACGGAAGGGCAGATAGCAATCAATCAGCACTTTGTCGATATCTTGGCGGCCAATGCCGGCGCGCTTAACAGCGAAGTTCTGCAAAATTGCCGCATCTACACTGACCGCATCCAACATCATCTCGACGAGATGCAGCATGAAGTCGAAACGCTGCTGCCCTGGTTGGTCTTGCTCAACGAGCCGCCCGCAATTTTTGGACAGCCGGATCTTCCTCCGTCCCTCGCAGAGACCTGGGCCAAACTCCAGCATGCGCTGCCTCCCGCCCCTAAACTGGGAGAAATCGAAGAGATCTGTCGCACTGGTCAAAGTCTGGCCCAGCGCTTGTCCGTTCAGTTGGCCGAGACGACGACTTATACCTTGGAGGCAATCAGGTTCGCTCAGGCCTGGTGTGGGCGCCTGGTAGAGAGTCTTCAGGCGGCGCAGTCTTCATCTGTTTCCCTGCTGGAGGGCTATGCCATCCTGGCCGAAATAGCCGACCGTTTGACCTCCGACATGGAATTCGACTTTCTCTTCGACGCGCAACGACAGCTTTTCCACATTGGCTACAACGTAGACGCCGGCATGCTGGATCAGAACTACTATGATCTGCTGGCCTCGGAAGCGCGCATCGCAAGTCTGGTCGCCATTGCCAAGTATGACGTGCCTC
>CAZYSJ010000161.1:0-7785 GCA_964649875.1 uncultured Caldilineaceae bacterium | reverse complement strand
AGCGCCACCAGCAGGCCAAAGAGCGCGCCCCGCCGCCACAGTTCCGGTCGCCGCAACAGACGCACCGCTCCGCCGCGTACATCCAGCGCCAGCACAGCCCAAGGCAGCCAAGCTGCGCCGTTCATCTGGTTGATGTGCCCGATCAAGCCGCCGTAGAAGCCGCTGCCCGCCAGCGCCAGCCCCGCAGCCAAGCCAGCCCACGCGCCGGCTCCCCAGCGCCGCAGCAGCAGATA
Organism: uncultured Caldilineaceae bacterium; assembly: GCA_964649875.1. GTDB lineage: Bacteria > Chloroflexota > Anaerolineae > Caldilineales > Caldilineaceae > JASGTU01. Next base: position 7,552 of record CAZYSJ010000161.1, on the reverse strand, counting down.
GCCGCCCAGCCCCAGCAGCCACGTATGCAGCGCCGCGCTCCAGTAGATTTGCTTGGTGACCGGCAGCCAGCTAAGCGGCCAATGCAGCGGGTAGAGCGCCGCGGCCTGCGGGTTGGCCAAAAACGGCGCGCCCAGGAAGATATACGGGTTCCAGAAGGGGATCTCGCCGGCGCGCAGGGCCGCCGCGGCAAAGTCGCGGTAGGGGTAGAAATAGTGCAGGATGTCGCCGCTCGCCAGCACGCGGTTGGTAAAAAGCAAGCGGGCGTAGAGCAGCGCCGTGAACAACGCCAACGCCAGGGCGACCGCGGCCAACTCGCCCGCCTTACCCCAGCGCGGCGCGGCCTGCGATGCTCCGCTCATTGAACCGGGCGGCGCGTTGCGGGCGATCATGGCGACGCATGCCTCGTCGGCAGGACGGATGAGGGGCCGTGCGCTGCGATGGGGAGCATCCAAGTCGCGGGCGCGCGGCATGCGCACCAGTCGCATGGCTCCGCAGCCGGGTGCGTCACTTCCCACACGCGGAAATGCCCGAAGTCGCCGCGCGGCGCCAGGGCCAGCCCGCGCATCGCCAGGTGCGGGGCGAGGTCCGGCAGACCTGCCCAGTCCGGCTCAATCAGGTACGCGGGCGGGTAAGGCGTCTTGGCGGCGTTGTCGGCCAGATAGACCGTGCTGGGGAACCAGCGCAGGTCGACGCGAGCGCCGCCCAGGTCATCGTATAAGTAGAAGCGATAATGCCAGCCCAGCGTCTGATGATAAAGCACGTACCGCTCCCCGCCGAACGTGCGCACCTGCTCGATTGCCGCGGGCAGCCCGGCATACGCGCCGTGGTCGCCGCCGATGGGGAGCGCGCCTTCGGCCGCGCGCCAGGCCGGCGGCGTCCACACCAGCAGCGCCCCCGCCACGACGAGCGCCGCGCGCGACCGCGTCCATGCCCGCCACGCGGCCAGCTGCGCCCCGCCCCAGCCCAGGGCCAGGGCCAGCATCGGGGCCAGCGGCAGCAAATAGCGATCCCACGCCTGGACTGTCGTCACGCCGTGCAGCAGCAAAAACGCTACGCTCCAGAACGCAATCAGCGCGATGAGACGGCCGCGGCCGGACGTCCGGCGTCCGGCCAATAGGCCGCCCGCCACAAGCGCGGCGGCCAACGCCCAAGCCGCCGCGCTCCCCGCCAGATGCCGGACAAGCCCGCTCCATGCCGCCGCGCGTTCAGGCCATGCGAGCGGCGACGCCAGCGCCAGCGCGACGTAGTTACGCATCGCCAAGTCCCAGGGCGAGGGCGCCACCGCCCAGCGCAGACTGTCCCAATAGACGACAGGCGCAACGGCCAACGCCGCGCCGGCGACCAGCCGCAGCAGGGCGCGGACAAACGATTGGCGCGCCGGCTCCCTGCGCGGGACCGTCGCCCACAGCCCGCCCACGACCAGCGGCGCGAAGAGCAGCCCTTGCTGCTTGGTCATCACCGCCGCGCCCAGGAACAGCCCGGCCGCGCCCGCCCGCCCATAGACGGCCAAACACAGCGCCAACGTCCCGGCCGTCACGAGCAGCGGATCGGTAAAGGCCGTCGCGCCAAAGCTGACGGCATACGGGTTCAGCGCCAACGCCAACGCTGCGATCGTCCCGGCCAACAACCCCCAAGCGCGCCGCGCCGTGGCTGCGACCACGGGGATCAGCAGCGTACTACACGCAACGTTCAGCCAGCGTGCGCTCGCCTCGCTCACGCCGAACAAGCGAAACGCCCCGCCCAGCAGCCACAGATAGAGCGGCGGCTTATCCGGCCACACCTGCAGAAACATGGGGTCGTCGCCCCAGGCGTGCAGCGCCCAATAGGCGTAAATCGCTTCGTCTTCGCGTAGGGGAAAGCGGTCGAGCAAGACCAGCCGCAGCCCCAGCCCGGCTAACGTCGCCAGCATCACCGGCAGGGCGTAGCTCATGGTGCGGGCGGCGGCGCGCTCGCCGATCTGCAAAGGCCAGACATGCGGCGCGGGCAAGCGCGCTGCGTCACGGGGGAATTGCGGAGAGACGGCGCCGTCGATCACGCTGCGCCGCATCTTCTCAATGTGCGCCGCTGCGCCGGTACGACAGGCAGCACGCGCCGGCGGGTCGGCGCCGCCACAGGGCTAGTCCGTAAACCGGTAGCGGACGAGCGTGCGCACCGCTGAAAAGCCGTCGCTCCAGCCGATCTTTTTGCCTTCGTGAAAGGAGCGCCCATTGTAGCTGATGGGGACTTCGAAAATGGTGTAGCCGCGCTTGAGGATCTTGGCCGTCAGTTCCGGCTCGATCTCGAAGGCCCGGCTGCGCAGCGTCATGCCGTCGATCACGTCGCGGCGGAAACACTTGTAGCAGGTCTCCATATCGCTCAGCGCCGTGCCGAACAGCAGGTTGGTCATCAGCGTCAGCATCTTGTTGCCGAGCGTATGCGTCAGGCTCATGGCCGAGCGCGGCCCGCCCATGAAGCGGCTGCCGTACACGACCGGCGACCGCCCTTCCAGCAGCGGCTCCAGCAGCTTCACATAGTCACGCGGGTCGTATTCCAGGTCGGCGTCTTGAATGATGAAGATGTCGCCGGCGGCATGCGAAAAGCCGGTGCGCAAGGCCGCACCCTTGCCGCTGTTCTGTTCGTGATAGATGATGCGCACGTCCGGCATCTCTTCGGCGCGCCAGCGGTCAAGCAGGTCGCGCGTGCCGTCCGTAGAGCCGTCGTCGACGATCACCAACTCGCGTTCCAACGTTATCGGGCCGTCCAACAGAGTGTTCGTGCCGTGACGGTTGACGGTCAGGTCAACGGCGCGCACGCGCTGCACGATCTCATCCAGCGTCGCCAACTCGTTAAAGACCGGGATGATGACGGAAAGTCGCACGATCCGGCCCGCTATTCGCTGACCTGGTGCGCCAGGATGATCGCGTCGGCGACGGTGCGCATCGATTTGCGATTATTCATGCTCATCTTTTGAATCTTGCGAAATGCTTCGGTTTCGCTCAGCCCCTGGGTATCCATGAGGATGCCCTTGGCGCGGTCCACGGCTTTGCGCGTCTCCAGCGCCTCCTGCAGATTGTCCACTTCCCGCGCCATGGCGCGAAACTCGCTGAAGCGGGCCAGCGCCACCTCAATCGCCGGCGTCAGATCGCTCTCGCGGAAGGGCTTGACCAAGTAGCCCGCCACGCCGGCCTTCTGCGCCCGCTGCACCAACTCCTGCTGGCTATAGGCGCTGAGCAGCAACACGGGCGCTACTCGCTCTTCGGTCAACACCTGCGCCGCCTCGATGCCGTCCATATCGGGCATCTTAATATCCATCAGGACGATGTCGGGCCGCAGTTCCCGCGCCAGATTGACCGCGCTGCGCCCATCACCGACTTCGCCCACCACCAGGTAGCCCAAGCTGGTCAGCATCTCGCGCAGGTCCATCCGTATCAATGATTCATCGTCGGCGATGATAACCCGTGTGCGTTCCACGTCCCAATCTCCTCATTTCCAGCCGTCCCACTAGAACGCGGCGGCCTTGCCCTCTTCCGTTTTGCCGCAACCCGACATACGAGCTGCGCACGCTGCTCGCCCGATCATATCACACTGCACGCGCTCTTGCCTTGCGACATCTGACCCGGAATTTGCCCGGATACAGCGTTGCAACACGCGTTTCTCGCCCCCTACGCGGCCATTTAACACGCGACCGCGGCCTTAGTCAACCTGGAGCGACCGTTTTGGGAAGGTCACAACCGCGCGCGTGCCTCTGGGCTTGGGCGCAGTTTCGTCCGCTGCGCCGTCCCCGTCCACTCGCTCCGCCTCCGCCGCAAGCTCACCCATCTCAGCCGTTTCAATCACCAACGTTCCCTTCAGGTCATCGGTCACCAGCGTATGGATAATCTGCAAGCCCAAGCTGCTGTTGCGTTGCGGGTCGAAGTCGGGCGGCAGACCGCTGCCGCTGTTAGCCACCGTCACCCGCACCGAGTCGCCCAGGTCTTGCAGCGCAATGTCGATCTGGCCGGTCTGATGGCCCTGCAACCCGTGCTCGACTGCGTTCAACACCAGTTCGTTGATCACCATGGCGACGGGCGTCGCCTGACCGGCCGGCAGCCGCACGCTGGGGCCGTGCACGCGGATGTCGATCTGTTGCCCCGGGATGCCGGTCACCTTGCTCACCTGCCCCACAATGCGGTCCGCCAAATCGCGGACGTTGATGGGCCGGTGTTCATCCTCGCTCAGAAACTCATGGATCACGGATACGCTCAGGATGCGGTTCACCGCCTCGCCCAACTGCTGGCGCGCCTCCTCATTTTCGCTGCGCCGGGCCTGGATGCGCAGAATGGCGGCGATTGTCTGCAAGTTGTTCTTGACGCGGTGGTGGACTTCCTGAATGATGGCCGATTTGACGTTCAGTTCGCGTTGCTTCTGCACCGCTTCCGTGGCGTTGTGCAGCAACATCAGCACGCCGTCGATGCCGGAACCGTCGCGACGGCGCAGCAACTGCCTCCAGCGCGGCCAATAGAATAAGGGCATCTCCTGCGCCGACATGCACAGCGGCAGCGCCGTCCGCACCCACACGCGGCCGTCCGGCGTCTCGCGCCGCTCCTCCAGACAGCCGCCGGTCCCCAGCACAATATCGACCATCTCTTCGTCGAGCGGCTCCAGGTCGGCGACGCGCTGCCCCTCCACGTCCACGGTCAGGCCGGCAGAACGGAACAGGTTGGCGGCAATGCCGCTCATATACAAAACTGTGCGCGTGCGGTCAACCAGATAGATGCCGTCATACAGCCCAAAACGGGATAGCGACTGCGCGCATTCCAATTCGCCGTGCGCGCACATGCGCAACATGCAGCTTACCGCGTGGCGGAAGATATAGCGCCGCCGGCGATGGCGTTCGTGCGCGAACATGTTGGTCTGCACGGCCAGCGCGCCGATCACGACGCCTGCATCGTTCATCACCGGATAGACATCCTGGATGATAGGCGCACGGCTGCCCTTGATCTCGCGCTGTTCGCTGCCGCTGCGCCCGCCGTGCAGCACGCGCATGATAAGCGGCTGTTCCTCGTCGCTAAAGACCGCGCCCGTCGCCTCTTGCGGGTAGAGCGAGGCAATGGATGAAGGCATGACATGGCGCGCGATCAAACCCCGGTTCGACGCCAACAGGCAGCACAACAGCAAGTCCGACCGGCTCACATCCGCCGTCAGATACATGCCCGCCTCGACGGCGCGCAGCCGAGCAATATCCTCGGCGGTAAGGTCCGGACACTGATCGATCTTAGGGTCCATCTCAAGTTCTCAAATTCGAGGGCGGGGCCAATACAAAAACGGCGAAGCCGCCGCCGAAGTGGTACGCGTCTCCGCCGCTCGATCCCTCAGGCGCACCGTTACGCACGAATACCCGGCATGCGGCGCCCGAGGTCTTCTGTCCACGTTGACAGCCAGCCACACTGCGACTCTGAACAACAAGAGCCCCCGCGTGCGCTACAATGCGAGAGCTCTTGAAGGCGCATGGTCGGGGCGAGAGGATTTGAACCTCCGACTTCTTCAACCCCATTGAAGCGCGCTACCAAGCTGCGCTACGCCCCGAAGTCGTTAACCTATTGCACCAGTATAACAAAGCGCCTGACGCTTGGCAAATGACCCGCAGCCAAATCGCCAATGCAGGTTCTCTTTGGAATGCGAGCTATACTACAATCGAACTGCGCCGTCGTTCACGCTTTCGCCATCTTCCCTGTCAACGCCAATACGAATCATGTCGCACGCCCCCTTTAACCAGCAACCTGCGCCGCCGCCTTGCCGCCTACTCATGCGCCGCGCTGCAGCAGCCGCGCTCCTGGCCTTCTTCTTGATCGCCGCCATGCTGGTCGCCATGCGCCCGGCGGCCTATGCCCAAGAAGAAGGCGAGCTACACCTGCCGCTCATCGCCGCGCCCGCCGCCCGCATCGTCATCGCCGCCGCCCACGTCGACAGCGTCATCACCGGCGAGCCGGACGAAGCGATCCTCCTGTGGAATGCCGGCGCACGCAGCCAGTCGCTCGCCGGCTGGCAGCTATCGACCGTCACACGCCGCGCCGCGTTCCCCATGACCGCCACACTAACGCTGCAGCCGGGCCAACGCCTGTGGTGCGCCGCTCAAGACGCCGCCTTCCTGTCCAGCTTCGGTGAACCCGCAGCCTGCGCCTGGGCTGAAGCAAGCGACCCGGCAACCCTCCGGCTTGAGGGCAGCCTGGCCCTCAACAACCGCGGAGGCCAGATCGCGCTGCGCGACGCACAAGGCAAGCTCGTCGACGCCCTCCTCTACGGCGACGCCTCGTCCGGCGTCGAAGGCTGGACGGGCGTCCCCGCGCAGCTCTACACGCGCGGCGCCGTCGGCGTAGAGGGCCAGATCTATCACCGCAAGCTGCATCCCCTCACCGGCCAACCGCTCGACACGGACGCTGCAACCGACTGGGCCGGCGACCTGGCCGATGTGGCGTGGGGACGCCGCGTGCGCCGTCCCGGTTGGCAGGGCTGGGATGACGAAAGCCTGGCCCGCCCCCTGCGCGGCGACGCGACTGCTACGGTCACGGTCGCAGTCGCGCCGGAGGGGCTTTACGCGCCGCTGGCGCAAGCGCTATCGTCCGCCACGCGCAGCATCGACCTCAACCTCTACGTATTGGAACACCCGGAGTTGACGCACATCATCGCCGCGGCCGCGGCCCGCGGGGTCAGCGTGCGACTGCTGCTGGAAGGCGGCCCGCCGGGCGGCGTCTCCGACCTCCAGCGCTGGTGCGTCAGCCGCTTGGCCGCGGCCGGCGTCGACGTGCGCTACCTGGCCGCGGCGACCAACGCGCCGCCCGGCTATGACCCGCGCTATCGCTACACCCATGCCAAGTTCGGCCTGATCGACGGCCGCTTGGCCTTCGTGGGCAGCGAAAACTTCACATGGGACGCCATGCCGCCGTCCGCCAACGCGCCGGTTGGCGGACGGCGCGGCTTCTACCTCCTCACCGACGCCGAACCGGTCATCTGCGCCCTCACGGCGATCTTCACCGCCGACTGGGCGCCGGATCGCTTTCTCGACCTGGAGCCGTATGCGCCCGCGCACCCCAAATACGGCGATCCGCCTGCCGGCTACGTTCCCCCGCCGCCGCCGGTCTATGAGGTGGAATCTGCGCCCTTCGCGCAGCCTGTCACCGCCCACGGACAGGCGAGCTTCATCGTCGCCGGCGCGCCGGAGAACGTCCTGCGCCCGGACGACGGCCTGCACGCCCTCTTGCAGCGCGCCGGGCCGGGCGACGAAATCCTCGTGGCACAGTTGTATGAGCACAAGTATTGGGGATCGAGTGATGGCAATCCAATTTCTGACCCCAACCCGCGCCTACAGCTTCTGATCGACGCCGCCCGCCGCGGGGCACGCGTGCGCCTGCTGCTCGACGGCTACTTCGACGACGCGGAGGACCCGCGCGGCAACCGCGCCACGGCCGACTACGTGCGCGCCCTCGCCGCCGCCGAAGGGCTGGACCTGGACGCACGCCTCGCCAACCCGACCGGCGGCGGGCTGCACGCCAAGCTCGTCCTAGCGCGCGTGCAGGGCGAAACCTGGTCCGCCGT
>CAZYSJ010000160.1:0-7825 GCA_964649875.1 uncultured Caldilineaceae bacterium | reverse complement strand
CATCGATTGCTCAATTGCTTATGCAGTTCGCTTAGCTTGATGCGTATTGGGCGCTGGGATTACCGCCACATCGTCCGCACCAGATGCTTCGACATAGGCGGAAGCTACCCAGCCTTGCCCATCAGGGGCGAAGGGAACATTGGCCACCCACCACTGGCCGTCCTCACTCTTGCCAACTATCTCACCTTCAGCGCCCTCGCGGGCGACGCCGACGATGGGGTAATTGGCGCCGGGGCCGCTGCGGATATTGACGCCGGCTGGGGCGATGACGCGGCCGGATGGCCCCTGCGTTGCGGCTGCGGCCAGTTCTACGGGCATAGAAAAGAGGAGCGGATCGACGGGGTCTGGTTCGGTTTCGGCTGCAACCGGTTCCTCGGCAGGGGCCGAGGTCGGCTCCACAGCGGGTTCCTCTGTCGGGGGTGCGGTTGGTTCGGCCGCGGCTTCCTCTGTGGGCGGGACGGTAGGCTCAGCGGCAGGCGCTTCGGCTGCGGGCGCTTCTGTGGCTGGAGCTTGTGCGGCGGGCTCTTCTTGGCCGCCCGATCCGCAGGCTGCGACGAGCAGCACGGCGCCCAGCAGCGCAGCGACGATCATAAGCAGCCGCCAATGACGACTGGTGTAACTCGAGTTGTTTCTCATCGTGCGGTTCTCCTTTGTGATGACTTAACTCACTTATACTCATCAGCCCAGCCGGGGCGACGCACCAAGGAGAAACGATCTTTCTTGGTGCATCGCGCCAGGCAAGGGCTACGGATTCATCCTACCGGCGTTGTAGGATCGCAGTGATCCGACCGCCGCTGTTCTGCAGCTCGAGCGTGTTGCCGTCGAGGCGGAAGGTTGCCGCGGACTGCAGGGCGGCCAAGTAGTTGGCCTCCTGCGCCATCAGGCCTTCCGGCTCGGCGCAGAAAGCCATGCCGGAGGAAGGAACTCCGATGTTGATAGAACTGCTGTTGACCGAATAGGGGGCATTGAACGTGTTGCAACCGGCGTTACCGTTAGCCTGGCCATTGCCGCCGAATTCGACAGTGGCGGCGGTATCCAAGATCAGCGTGGAGAGGCCGGAGCCGTCGTTGATGTTCACCGCTTCCCAACGCGTTCCCGCCAGTGGATTGGCCGGCGCAGGGACGGGGGTCGGGGTGGGCGCAGCGTTTACGTTGATGGTGACCGTGCGGAATACGGTCGACCCGTCGCGCTGCAAGACGCGCATCTCGTATGTGGTCGTGCTAGACGGGCAGACGCGCTCGCTGTCCTGGCCGACACGCGGGAAGCGATCATAGCGCTCGCCCTGGGGGTAGACCCAGACTCCCTGCACGTTCTGCACGTCCCAGTGCAGTCGGGTGCAGTCTCCCTGGTTGACGGTGGTGCGGTCCGCCCAGAAGGAGATCTGCGGCTGGGCAGTCGCGGTGACGTTGATGGTGACCTCGTGCAGTTCGATGCCGCCGTCACGGCGCTGGACGCGCATTTCGTAGGTCGTGGTGACAGGCGGGCAGACTATCTCATTACCCTGGCCTGCGCGCGGGAACTGCTCGAAGTTCTGGCCGCGCGGGTAGACCCAGACGGCCCGGACATTCTGGACGTTCCACTGCAGAGTGACGCACTCACCCTGGTTGATGGCGGTGCGGTCCGCGCTGAAGGAGATCTGCGCAGAGGGGGTGGCCGTGGCCGCGGGCACAGGCGTAGGCGTAGCCGGCGGCAGTGCGGTGGGCTGGACGACCGGCGGGGGCGCTACCTCGATCACAGGCACATTCGCTATGTTCGTCGCCACCACGAAGTCTGCCGAAACCCAGCCGATACCGTCCGGCAGCGAGGGAATAGCGGCGGCCCACCACCGGCTGACGGCGTCGCGCCCGATAATCTCGCCTTCATCTCCATCGCGGGCGGCGGCGATCACAGGGAAGTTGACGCCGGGGCCGGAGCGGATGTTGACGCCGGCGGGCGCTACGACGCGGCCCCATGCAATCTCAGGCGCGGGTTCCGGCTGAGGCAGGTCCACGAGCAATTTGCGCTTCATGACCACAGCCATCTGGTCGTCGGCCGTGCGCGATTCGAGGATGTCGCCGCGGATGCTAAAGGTGGCGGAGCTCGTCAGGGCGGCCAGGAATTCGGCCTCCTGCTCCATCACGCCGGCCGGGGTATCGCACAAGCGGAAGGTTGTGCCGGGTTGGCTGATGGTGACGGCGTTGCCGTCGAGGGCGTAGGTAGCGAAGTAGTCATTGCAGCCGGCGTTGCCGTTCACCGTGCCGTCGGCGAGGAAGTTGGCGGAGATCTCAGTGCCGAGGAGGAGACCGACCACCGCGTCACGCCCATTGTTGTAGGAGATCACGTCCCAGCTTGTGTCCACGGTGGTCTGGGCGACGGCGACCAAGGCGGCGAGGATCTGGTTGCCGTCCATGAGAATGAGCTGGCGCTCGGTGGCGGTAAACGTGCTCGTCTGCGCTAGAGCATCCATAAATGCCGCGCCCTGATTCATGATCGCGGCAGAGCAGGCCATCATGGTCATGGCCGCAGGTTGGGCGACGGTCAGGTTGTAACCATCCTGGACAAAACTCGTGTTGAAGTTATTGCAGCCATCGGAGCCGGATACGGTTCCATCGCCGCCAAATTCCAAAGTGACGCTAGAGCCGGGCACAGGAAGATCGCCGTCGAGCGCGCTCAGCGTCCAGAACGTGCCGGCTAGGCCAAAGGCCTCGACCGGTGTGGCGGTCTCTGCTTCGGCCTCGGCGGACACGGTAGCCGGGCCGCATCCTGCCATACTCAGGGCTGCGACGATCAGCAACATCATCCAAACATAAGACTTCATTCGATAGTGCTCCTTTCCATACTTCAACTGAACTCACATTGTCTGACTAGAAACCGTAGTGACTCTGGGATGTTGGTTCGTTGAACTCCTATCGTTCTGGTTTGTCCGCTATCGTGACACATCCGGAAGAACCGGTCGCGTCTGCCAGTCGTAGCGTATGCTCAGCATGCGGATGGCGAAGAACAGGCTGATGACGCTCCATGCCGAAAGATCCTTGCCGACGCCTAGGCCACGAACTAGCACGAGAAAAAGCACACACACGACCACTAGAGGGCTTAACGCAAACTGTCCGGGTTTCAGGAGTGACGGCGTGTCCCCGACGACGAGGTCGCGCAGTAGACCGCCGCCAAAGCCGTTCACCACACCGACTAAGATCACGCCCGGCAGGGGAATGCCGGCGCGCAGCGAGAGCTGCATGCCCACCACGGCAAAGGCCGGAACACCTACGGCGTCGATAGTGCTGATCAGGTTGTCCACTAGCCGCATCTGACCGATCCGGCCGCGATAGAGGACTACTAGGATGGCGGCTGCCAGAATCAGCGGTATGTACCACCCGTCCTGGAGTACAGGCGGCCGACGCTGCAGGAAGATGCCGTCGCGTATCAAGCCGCCGCCGGTTGACGCCAGGACGGCGATCACTAGTATGCCAGCGAAGTCATAGCGTTTGTGCATGCCCACGATGGCGCCGCTCACCGCCCATAGGAAGGTGGCGACATAGTCGACGGCTATTGGCAGTTGGAATTCGGGTGGCGTCATCATCTGTAGGGTCGCCTTGTGGACCGTCAATTCAGTGCGAGTGTGGACAGCGCATAGATTGACAGCCCGCCCATGTATAGGATGCCGGCGAAGCTCGGTTCGCCATCGCGATTGGCTTCGGGGATCATGCTCTGGGTAACCGTGGTAATGAGGAAGCCCGATGCCAACGCGATCACCACCATCTTTGGCCCGAGCGGCTGGCCCCGCAGCAGGAGAAAGCCTAGCGCAGCGCCGCCGATCATGCAGGCGATGAAAAGATACGAGAGCTGCTTGCGACGTTCGAGCGGCATGCCTTGGCGCTTGGCGGTTGAGATGGTGACGAAGGCGAGGGGCAGCGTGCCGACCGCCAGGCCAAGGGCTAGGAGCAGGCCCGTCTCCAGCGTCAGACTGGAGCCAATGCCGATCACTGCGCCGTCGATCACCAGGTCCACCAGGATGCCTATATAGAGGCCTAGAGAGCCGGAGCCGCCCGTTGCTGCTGGGCTGGCAGCGGCTGTGACGGCGGAGTAGTATTCGAGCGTGAAGAAGAGCGCGCCGCCTGCGAAGAAGCCGAGCGCCACGCCTATGGCCGGGCCGTAGCGCACCGCGGGCGGCATTAGGCTGAACGCGATCAGCGCCGTAATCAGGCCTGCAGCGAACTGCAGGGCGGCGCTGACCACGCGCTGGGGGGCGTCGAACCTTTCGGCGAGGGGCGCTCCCAGATAAGTGAGCAGCGCCGCCACGCTCGCCACAACTAGAACCAGCAAGAATTCGCTCATTCGTCCTGCACCTGATGCAAGCTGGACACTATGCCCCCACCGGATAGCCAGGCCCGAGCGGAATTCCGAGCACGAACCAGAGGATGAAGAGCAGGATCCAGACGGCTGCGATGATTAGCGTGTAGGGCAGCATGAGGGACACGATGGTGCCGATGCCTGCGTCCTTCTGATAGCGCTGCGCCACTGTGACGACGAAGGCCAGATATACCATCAGCGGCGTGAGTACGTTGAAGGGCGAGTCGCCGATGCGGTACGCTGCCAGCACGGTCTGCGGCGCCACACCCAGCCGGTCGAAGATGGGGATGAACACGGGCGCGAAGATGGCCCATTTCGGCACGACCCCTGGGATGATCAGGTTGAGCAGGAAGATCACGATGATCAACCCGACCAGCAGCGGGAGCGCGCCAACGCTGGCTTGTTCTAGCGCCTGCGCCATGTTTACGGCCAACACGCGCGGGATATTGGTGTAGTTGAAGTAGGCGATGAACTGGGCGATCATCAAAAACATGAAGATCAGGCCGCCCAGCCCCGATAAAGTCTTCGTTATGGCGCTGATGACGTCGGCGCTGCCCTTGATGGTCTTGGCGCCGAGGCCGTAACCGATACCCGAGATCAGGAACATCAGAGAGATCAAGAAGATCAGGCTGCTCATAAACGGCGTATTGCCGATAATCTTTCCGGTCGTTCCGTCGCGCAGGGGAGCTCCGGGCGGCAGCGTTATGAGCAGGATGAAGGCCAGGATGCCGAGGAAGTAATAGCCGGCAAATTTAAGGCCTCGGGCCTCCGCCTTCTTCTCCTTTGCGGTCAGTTCCTCATGCTGCGCCGCGCCGGCTTCCGGGACGTATTGGCCCAGTCGCGGCTCGACGATGCGCGTGGTGATGAACGTGGCGACGATCGCCAAGACGATTGAGGATACGATGGAGAAGTAGAAGTTGGCCGTGACGGTGATTGGTTCGCCGCCTGTCAGCCCGATTGCTTCGTTTGTGATCTCGGTGATCATACTGTCGATCGGCGTGATGAGGACGTTGACGGAGAAGATGGCCGAGACGCCGGCAAAGGCTGCTGCGATGCCGGCGAGCGGGTGTCGTCCAAGCGTTAGGAAAGCGGTTGCGGCCAGCGGGATGAGGATCAGGTACCCGGCGTCTGAGGCGATGCTCATCAACACGCCGACGAAGATGATGAAGAAGGCTATCAACTGGCGAGGCGCGACTTCAACGAGCTTGCGGATAAGGGCGCCCATCATGCCGGAGGCTTCGGCCACGCCTACGCCGGCCATAGCCACAATGGTGACGGCAATGACGCTGAAAGCGGCGAAGTTGTTGACGAACGACGAGAAGAAGAAACGCAGCCCTGGTATCGTCAGCAGGCTTTGGATCGCGATTGTCTGCGTCTGGATGATGTACTCGGGCAGCTGCACTTGCTGCTGGGTATAGACATCATATGGCACGATGGAACCGCCCAGCGCGCCGCTGAGGTCCTGCAGCATTTGCTTGGGGACAGGCACGGCTATGTCTTCGGTCACACTGACGCCCATCCAGTGTAGGATGTGGGACAGGACAGCGATGAAGATGATGAGATACAGAAACATGAGCACCGGATGCGGGACCTTGTTGCCGACCTTTTCGATGACATCAAGCATTCCGCCCTTTTTCTGGCTTGGCGCTGCAGCTTTTGCGGCCATACTTCAGTCTCCTGAATGAAACGACGAAACGTCACTAAAACTCCGGCCCTGATGCGCCGGGGAGTTGTCCGAGCGGGTGCGGACGCTACAACTGCGCCAGCTCGTCGAGGTACACGATCGCGGTTTGGATGCCGCGCTGGAACATTTCGAGGCTGTAGTGCTCGTTGGCGGCGTGAAGGCCGTCGCTGTCAAGGCCATAGCCCATCATGACGACCGGGATGTGCATCAGCTTGACGAAGTCGGCCACAATGGGAATGCTGCCGCCGCCGCGCGTGAAAACGGGCTTAGCGCCCCACGCTTTCTCGTAAGCGCGGGCCGCAGCCTGCATTTCGGGCAGGTCGAAGGGAATGAGCGCAGGCTCGCCCGTGGTCAGCAGACGGACGTCGACAGAAACGGTAGGCGGCGCGATCGACTCGATGTACTGCTTCAACTGCTGAAAGACCTTGTGCGGGTCCTGGTTGGCGACGAGGCGGGAGCTGAGCTTGGCCCCGGCTTTGGAGGGGATGATGGTCTTGGGACCCGGACCGCTCCACCCGCTCCACATGCCGTTGATGTCCAAGGTGGGACGGGCGGAGACGCGCTCGCGGATGGTGAAGTTGGCATCGCCCCAAACAGCGGAGACGCCGGTCGCTTCTTTGAGTTGGTCGTCGCTCAGAGCGGTCTTGGCGATCATCGCGCGCTCTTCGGGCGTCAGCGCTACCACATCGTCATAGAAGCCGGGCACGGCGATTGTGTTATCGGTGTTGTAGAGCTTACCCAGGATTTCGACCAGCGCGAGAGCGGGGTTGTGCACCGCGCCGCCGAAGAAGCCGCTGTGCAGGTCGTCGGACGGGCCATACACCTCCATCTCGACGTAGGTCATGCCGCGCAGGCTGTGGGTGATGGCCGGCTCTTCGATGGCCCGCATCGACGAGTCGCTGATGACGCACACGTTGGCGCGCAGCAGGTCCAGGTGCGCCTCGATGAAGGGGCGCAGGTTGGGCGAGGAGACCTCTTCCTCGCCTTCGAGCAGGAACTTGACGTTAACTGGAGCGGCGCCGCTGGTTTGGAGATAGGATTCGAGGGCCTTGACGTGGATAAAGAGCTGGCCTTTGTCGTCGGTAGCGCCGCGAGCGTAGACCTTGCCGTCTTTGACGACCGGCTCGAAGGGCGGCGTGTTCCATCCGTCTTCCAGGGAGGCGGGGACTACATCGTAGTGGCCGTAGACCAGCACGGTCGGCTTATCCGGCCCTGCGCCGAGCCACTCGCCGTAGACGACGGGATGGCCGGCGGTCGGCATCACAGCGACTTTGTCCAGGCCGAGGGCTTGCATGTGGGCAGCGAGCCATTCGGCCATGCGGCGGACATCTGCGGCGTGGGCGGGGTCGCCGCTCAGGCTGGGGATGCGGAGCATCTCGAACAATTCTTGGCGGAATCTCTCGGCGTTGGCACGCGAGAACCGGCGGGCCGTTTCGGTGGAATGCGTCATTTGTGCTTATCTCCTTTGCCCAGTCTAGGACCACACTCCTAGCGTCACCCGGTCAGGAAGCCTCAATCTTCGTGAACGGCGGTAATCTACAGGCGCTAGTATTCCGCGCCCCAAAGCTCCGACAGCTTGATGCACATCTCTGTGGCGCGGGCCATGTCCTGCACGCTGATGTATTCCAGCGGTCCATGAATGTGCTGCATGCCGGTAAAGAGGTTAGGTGTGGGCACACCTTTCTCGGTGAGCCGGGAACCGTCGGTGCCGCCGCGGGTGGGTGTAGAGAAGTGGTCAATACCCACTTGACGGCATGCCTCGCGCGCCAACTCGACGGGGCGCATGTCGTTCTCCAGCCAGTAGCGCATGTTGCG
>CAZYSJ010000159.1:4705-7892 GCA_964649875.1 uncultured Caldilineaceae bacterium | reverse complement strand
TACTTGATGCGCTTGCTCCCGCACTCAGGGCACACAGTTGGGATCGGATAACGGCGGTTGCAATGATGACAGAGCAACGTTTCCGCCCGTTCGTGGTATGTGAGCGGCGTATCGCAGCGCGTACAGCGGGCTATAGCGCCGCAATCCCGGCACATCACGAAGGTATTCGTCCCGCGGCGGTTGAGGAACAGGATCGCCTGCTCGCCTGCATCCAGCGTGGCGTGCAGTTCGGCCTGCAGGCTGCGGCTGAAAATGCTGCGGTTGCCGGCGCGCAGTTCCTGGCGCATGTCCACGATCTCCACAGGCGGCATCTCCGCGTAGCCCGTCCCGTCTTGAGCGCCATGCCCTATCAGGCGACGCGGCATTTCCAGCAAGGTAAGGCGACCGCGCTGCGCCGACCAGTAGGCTTCAAGGCTCGGCGTGGCGCTGCCCAGGATCAACACGCTGTCCGACAAGGCGGCCAAGCGTTCCGCTACGCGCCGCGCATCGTAGAAGACCGTATGGCTGCCCCACTCCTCCGCGTTCTGCTTATACGACGGCTCGTGCTCTTCGTCAATGACGATCAGCCCCAGGCGCGGCAACGGCGCAAACAGAGCGCTGCGCGGCCCGACGACCACGTCGAACTCGCCCTCGCGCACCTTGCGCCACACATCATAGCGCTCGCCCGCGCTCAGCCCGGAGTGAATCACCGTGACGCGCCCCGGAAAACGACCGGCAAAACGCGCCACCGTCTGCGGCGTCAGCGCGATCTCCGGCACAAGCACAATCGCCTGCCGGCCCTGGCCCAGCGCCTCGGCGATGGCGTGAAGATAGATCTCGGTCTTGCCGCTGCCCGTCACCCCGTGGATCAAGAAGTGCGGCCGCGCACCGGTCCGGCCGGTCAGAGAATCGTCGCCGAAGCCCTGCTCGCGGATCACGCGCCAGACAGCCTTCTGCTCATCCGTCAACTGCGGGGCCGCGGTGCGCGCGTAGTTCCTGCCGGCCAACGGGTCGCGGAAGCGCGTGCGCTCGCCCATGCGCGCCAGCCCCGCCGCCGCCAAATCGCGCAGCAGCGACAATGGGGCGTCCGCCGCCGGCAGATCGCTCTTCCACACCGGCCCGCCAGCCTGGCGCAGCGCGGCGATCGCCGGCCTGTAGCGGTCCACGCCTTGCAGCGCAGCCAGCGTCTCCTGCGCCTCGGCAACGCTTAGCGCCAGACCGACCCGCTTGTCGTCGTCCAGCGTCAGCACGCCCTTGCCGACCAGCGTCTTCACCGGCTGCACAGTCTTCAAGGCGCACGCCTCTCGCACTTCATCGAGCGCGGGCCGTTCGGGGGCATGCGCCAGCACATAGGCCAGCACGGCGCTGCCCGGCGTCGAGCGCGCCAGGCGCTGCAAATACGCCTCCCCTTCCTCGTCCGGCCCGATCCACTCGACTTCCAATTCTCGCTTGACGCGGACGCCTGTCCCCGCGCCCGCTTTTTCCAGCAAGCCGGGCGGCAGAAACAGCTTGAGCGTTTCGGCCGGCGCGGCGATGTAGTACTCCGCCATCCACGCCGCCAATTCGAGTTGTACGGGCGTCAACACCGGCTCCGGGCGCGCCAGGCGCAGCACCTCGCGCGTCTCCACAGGCGCGCTGTCCGTCAGCCGCAGAACAAAGCCTTGCACTTCGCGCGCGCCAAAAGGCGCCCACACCAAATGTCCGGGCTGCACGACGCCTTCCAACTGCGGCGGCAGGCTGTAGTGGAAAGCCTGCAAAGAGGGCGCGTCCTCGGCTGGCGGCTCAACCGCGCCCGGCAGCCCATCCTCATCGCTTGGGGGCGGCGTCTGGGCAAAGCGCCGCGCAAACGTGCGCCGGATGGGCACATTGACGACAATCTCGGCGTAGGTCATTTCAGATCGTGCAATTCAGTGCAAATCAGAGCGTGCATGCGGCGAATTGTCTAAATCGCCGAACCGGAAGCCGGAAACCAAGGGGCCTACTCGCGCGTGCCGTAGATAGACTCCTGGCTGAAGCCCAGCACAAACGCGAGCAGGGTGGGCGGCGCAATCGCCGTCACATTGAGAGAGGGGTTGATGCGCACGAAATAGTAGATCGCGCCGAAGATTAGATAGATCAGCCCGCCGACCAGCGCGCCGATCACCGGCAACAGCAGGCCGCGCAGGCCGTACTTGCGGTCGAACAAGCTATATTCCGCATTGGCATGTCTGCGCATGGTGAGCAAAGCGCCCAGCGCGCCGCCCAAGGCGCCGGCCATCACCGTGCCGACAAACCCCACGAAGTTGATCACAAATAGGCTGTCGTTCGCCGCCGCGGTCAGCCAAGCGGCAAAGGCCTCCGCCTCCCACGGAAACAGCGCCAGCGCACTCAACACGACGATCGCCAACAGCGCCCAGGCGACGAGGTAGAGGCGCAGCCGATTGCGATAGAGATCGGACCAGCGATGCGCCTGGCGCATACGCTGCACAATGGTGCGCACCTGCTGCATATAGTACTCGACCTCAGCCGAGCGCATTGGGTCGCTGGCGAGGATCGTGTTGGCCTTGTCCAATAGATGCCGGGCGCGTTCCGCCGTCTCGTGGCCTACGGGCAAAATCTTGCGAATCTCGGCGTGCAGGTCCGCAATCTCCTTGCTCAAGGCCTCGGCGTCGAACTCGGACATGCGCGGCAGCAGTGCGGATCGCCGCGGTCCGCTAGGCATCACCGCCATAGCGCTGACATATGAGGCCGCGCCTGAACCCTCGGACGGCCCCGTTTGCGAGCGCGATGTCGCGGCTGCCTCCCCTCCCGGCGCGGCTTGGCGCTGTTCGTCGGCAGGGCGCGCCCCGGCGCTTCCGGAAGCGCCGCCCTCCGGCGAAGAGAAATCAGGCTGCCATTTGCTCGTCGCAGCCGCCTCATAGCCTGTGGATCGGTTTGGCGGCGCATAGTCGCCTGCGCCCGCATCCGTTGGCCGGCCGGAACCCGTGCCGGAGACGATCCGCCATTCGGGCGTCGGCGCGGGCGGCGCGGCCGGGGAAGCCGCATCAGCAGAATTTGCAGTCGAATGCGCAGAAGAAGGGGCCGCGGCATCGCCTTCGCCCCTATCGCCCTCACCCCGCTCGCCGGGATAACGCTCGGACGAGTAGCGTTCATCGTCCAGCGCAGAAAAGCTCGGCCACTCGCTGCTTGGCTGCGCATAGGAAGCCGGCGATGCGCCCGTCGATGCGCC
>CAZYSJ010000159.1:0-4605 GCA_964649875.1 uncultured Caldilineaceae bacterium | reverse complement strand
GCCACTCGCTGCTTGGCTGCGCATAGGAAGCCGGCGATGCGCCCGTCGATGCGCCGGAACCGTCGCCATTGGACATCGGCGACGCGCTTCGCGTCTGCGCAGGGAAACTTTCCGGCTCAAAGCCGCCCGTCTCATCCGCATCATCGCCGCCCATGCCGGCTGCGGACACGTCGACCGCGCCCAACATCATCTCCTCCATGAGCGAATCCGCCCGCCAGCGCAACATCTCCGGGCTATCGTCGGGCAAAGGGGACGAATCGGGATTGGGCTTAGGAGCGGGGCCGGACGTACTGCGCGCATCCGAAGGATCGCGTTCGGACTCTGCTGTCATCTCACCTCCATGCGGCGGAACCTGCTGCGGCACTGCTCTTATGTGGCGCCGCCGCTGTTTTATCTCGTCAAGCATTATATCATAGCCGCGCGCCCCTCTCACGCCAAATCGAAGACGGATAACCAGGAATGCCGCCGAGATTTGACATTCCCGTCCATGCGCGCCTATAATGGCGCGTCGATACTGTTGATCGGCGCTGCCGCCCGCGGGTCGGTGCGCTTGGTCATGGTTTTTTGTAACCGTCCGGCGCGTTGCCGCGATTCGATAGACGAACACAAGGAGCAGGAAATGCCCAAGCGAACTTGGCAGCCGAAAGTCCGTAAGCGACTGAAGACCCACGGGTTCCGCATTCGCATGCGCACACCCGGCGGGCGCAACGTGATAAAGCGACGACGGCTGCGCGGCCGCGCCAATCTCGCCGTCCGGTTGACCCCGCGCAAATCGATCAAGGACTGAGCCGCCTGGGGCGCAGGCGCTGTGGCATGATGTACAGGCCAAGCCGGCCGGATTCCAACCCTGCCAGTCGACGGTTCCGTGCTGCGTGAAGCGACGCTATCGGGTTAGAGATAACCAACGCTTTCAGGAAATCCGCCGCCATGGGCAATCGGTCAACAGCAAGCATTTGGTCTTGTGCGCCTTGCCCAACGATCTGCCCTACAGTCGCTTTGGCTTCTCGGTGAGCAGTCGAATCGGACACGCCGTAGAGCGCAACCGGATCAAGCGCCGGCTGCGCGAGGCCATGAGACTGCGCATGAACGCCATACAACCCGGATGGGATATCGTGTTCATTGCCAAGTATCCGATTCGCAGCGCGGATTATCACGAGATAGATGCCGCCTGCGCCCGCCTGATCCGGCGGGCGCATTTGTTGCGTGAAGACGCAGACGACCGCTCATGAAGACTGTATTACTCGTCTTGATCCGGTTCTATCGTCGTTTCGTCTCGCCCTTGCTGGGCAGCAACTGCCGCTTCTATCCGACGTGCTCCGCCTATACCTATGAGGCGATCGAACGCTATGGCGTGCGCAAAGGCGGCTGGCTTGGCGTCAAGCGCATTGCCCGTTGCCATCCCTGGAACCCCGGCGGCATCGATCCGGTTCCCTAGCCGCTCTGCAGCGTCAAACGCCGCGCCGGTGACCATGCGCAGGTCCCATATGCGCTCCCACTAGGCGTGAGGAGATAGACCAAACGTGAAATATAACCGCTGGCTCATTTTGTCCCTGCTCGTCCTCTCGGCGTTGCTGCTCTCCGGCTGCGGCGTCTCCCTCGAAGGGGTGGACGTCACCGAAGTCCCGCCGAACGGCTGGTGGCAGACGCTTGTCGTCTGGCCGTTGGCTAAGGCGCTGATTTGGCTGAACAGCGTTCTCGAGAGCGTGAACGTCCCCTATAGTTGGGGCTTCGCCATCATCCTCTTCACGCTGATCATCAAGCTCGTCACGTTGCCGCTCACCGTCACCCAGATCCGCGGCATGCAGGCGCAGCGCGATATTCAGCCCAAGATCCAAGAACTGCAAAAGAAGTACGGCAAGGATCGCGAAAAGCTCTCACAAGAGCAGATGAAGCTCTACAAGGAAGCGGGCGTCAATCCGCTCAGCGGCTGTCTGCCGCTGCTGGTGCAGATGCCGATACTCTTCGGCCTCTACGCCGCGCTCGTCGCCCTGGGCCCGAACCTGGCGGACGCCCGCTTCTTCTGGATTCCCGACCTAGGCTTCCCCCAATATTCCAAAGGCTTGAGCTGGATCGGCGAAGCATTTGGCAGGGGCGACTACTACACCCTCATCGCCTATCTGATCCTGCCCATTCTGCTCGTGGTTACGCAGTTCGTCATGCAGAAATGGATGACGCCCGCCACGCCTGATACCGGCGGCCAATCCGCCAACATGACCAAGCAAATCGGTCTCATGATGACTTTCATGTTCGGCTTCTTCACCTTGCAGGTCCCCGCCGGCCTCTCTTTGTATTGGGTGACCAGCAACCTGCTCCAGATGCTGCAACAGTGGCTGATTACCGACGCCCGCTTCGGCCTGGCCCCAGCCGCGGCTTCCGCAGGCGGCGGCGCACAGGTCGACGCCGCGCCCGCCGAACGCACGAACGGCTCTTCGCCCGCCCCCGCGGTCGCAAGCGACGAACCCGCCGCCGTTGCAGCCAAGCCAAGAACGCCGAAACGACGCCGCGCGAAACGGAGATAGACAAATGGCCGAACAATCACTGGAATTCACTGGCAAAACAGTTGACGAGGCTGTGGCCGAAGGACTGGCGCAACTGGGCCTCAGCCGCAGCGACGTATCCGTCGAAATTCTCAGCAAGGGCAGCCGAGGCATCTTCGGCATCGGCAGCGAACCGGCGCGCGTACGTCTGACGCCCGCACCTAAGCCGCAGCCGGCCGCGCCGCCGCGCCCGACCTCCCAGCCGGCGCAACCGGCCCCCGCAACGCAAGCCGAAACGGTCGCCGGCGATGCGGAGGAAATGCTCGAAGAGGAGTTGCCCGAAGAGGAGGAAAAGCCGGCCGCAAGCGAGGAGCGGGCGGCAACCGCCGTTTCGGACGAAGAATTGACGGAGATGGCGTCGGACATGCTCGCCGAAATGGTCCGCCTCATGGGCTTCGAGGCGACGGTTGCAGCAAGTTGGCAAGAACCCGACGAACAAGAAGGCGACCCCTACCTTCTGCTTGACATCGAAGGCGAAGACCTCGGCGCGCTCATCGGACGTCGCGGCGAAACCCTCGCCAGCATCCAATACCTCGTCCGCCTCATGGTCAACCAGCGCATCCGGCAATGGAAAAACATTGTCGTCGATGTCGAAAAGTACAAAGAGCGCCGGGTCACGCAGCTTACGCAGTTGGCCCAGCGCATGGCAAACCAGGTCGTCGAGACCGGCCGCGCCGTGGCGCTGGAACCGATGCCCGCCAACGAGCGCCGCATCGTACACCTGGCTCTGCGCGACCATCCGCAAGTCTATACCCAGAGTTCGGGAGAAGACGAGCGCCGCAAGGTCAACATTGTGCCCAGAGACACCGCCTAGCCCTAGCACGGTCCGGCAAAATGTACAGGCCCCGCCCCTTCAAGGCGGGGCTTTTCGTTGGCCGGAGATTTCCCCCAGGGTCCCGCTGCGCCGCGGCAACCGGTGCGCAGACAGCACAGCCCAAGCGGGCTATTGCTCCGGCAACTATGTTCCCGTCATTCTGACGACCGGAGAGAGGAAGAATCTGTTCGTCCGTCGCGCAGGGATTCTTCGCCTTTGGCTCAGAATGACAACTGCACAAATCATGTTGAGGCGCCACTATCTCCCCGATTCGGAAGTGACGGCACAGACGGCGACACGACAATGGCGCGAAGCTCGGGATGGCATTTTGCGTAACAGCAGAAAAAATGGCGCTCTGGGAAGGAGAATTTCCTATGCCAAACCGAACGAACCCGATTGTCACCCCGCGCGGCGTCGTGACTGTCGCCGATCCGCCGTGGTCTTTTAGCCTATTGAATACGACGCGTTTTGCCTGGCTGTGGCTGATCATCCGTCTCTATGTCGGCTACCAATGGCTGCAATCCGGCTGGGGCAAGTTCAACAACCCCGCCTGGTGGAGCGGCCAAGCGCTGGCCGGGTTCTGGTCCGGCGCCGTCGAAATACCGGCGGAAGGCCGCCCGGCCATCAGCTTCGGCTGGTATCGCAGCTTCATCCAGTTCATGCTTGACCAAGAGTGGTACGTCTGGTTCGGCAAGCTCGTCACCTTCGGCGAAATGGCGGTCGGCGTCGCCCTGGTATTAGGCGCGCTCGTGGGGATCGCCGCCTTTGCCGGCGCGTTTATGAACTGGAACTTCATCATGGCCGGTTCGGCCAGCACCAACGGCCTCCTCTTCGCACTGGCCATCGCCCTCATGCTCGCCTGGAAGGTCGCCGGCTGGTATGGGCTTGATCGCTGGCTGCTGCCCCTCTTGGGCACGCCCTGGCAGCGACCGTCGGAGGTGAGCCTTCCGCCGGACAATCCATAGAGCCATAGAACGCCTAAGCCGGAAACCGAACGCCGGAGCCCTCGAACATTGGCAAAGTAGACGACTTGGCCGCAGAATATAGGGACAATCGCATAGTTCCGGAATTCAGGCCGGACCGCTTACTTTCCGGCCAGGGAGAGCGCGCGACGACAACGCGCCGCCGGCCTATCTCGCCGGGCGTTGCCGTCGGCGCTCATCTTACATGATTCCTTCTGCATGAACCCTTACACGCCAAACCCAGGGCTTCTCAAAAGTCGTTGGGGTAGGAAGAGGCAAGATGCAAAGAGCT
>CAZYSJ010000158.1:0-8104 GCA_964649875.1 uncultured Caldilineaceae bacterium | reverse complement strand
ACTTAGGCGTTTTACCTGTTGAAACAAAGCGCAAAATCCTGTATGATTAGAGCAGGCGATCATCCGCAGACGATAGTCCACAGATCAACATAACCACAGATCATTACAGCCACCCTAGATTGACGGGATCGACTGCTTCCTACCCAACTCTCCCCAACAGGACAAGACATGAAAGCCTATGCGCACACTGCGGGCGCAGCGCTGCGACAACTGCGCTTTGAACGCGGCCTCACGCTCCGGCAGGCCGCTCCCATCTTTTCCGTTTCAGTAGCTGCACTGTCGCGCAAAGAGCGCGGCATTGACCAGATCACACGCGAAGATATCCGCAACGCCATTCAAGGGTACCGTCTGAAGCCGGCAGAAGCCGCCGAACTATGGGTAGCCGCCGGCATGCTGCCCGACCCGCCCGCACACAAGCCGGTTCAGGTAGACATGCGCTCCTTTGCCGGCCCGCTTCTGCTCAACCTCCTCTTTCCCGCCTTCGTCATCGATCTCTTCGGCCATATCAAGGCCTGGAATCACGCCGTGGAGTTTATGTGGCAGTTCAGCCAGGACGAACAAGCCCCGCTGCATTTGATCAGCCGGGTCTTCAGCCGGCGGGCGCGCATGCTCTTCGGCGACCAGTGGCGCGCAGAAGCATCCAAGTTCTTGGTCGACTTCTACCGCACCACCTTGCCGGTAAGCGGTCGCCCCGACTATTCGCGCACAATCCGCATGCTCGAAGAACGGCACGGCGATGAGTTCGTCTGCATGTGGAACGAAGCGCGCCGCCTAACGGCGGACGGCGGAGGCGACATCGCACGGCCCGATATCAGCGGCATGCGCGTGCCATACGAGAGCGACGCCGGCCCCATCGAGTACTTGGTGTTGCAGTCCATCTTCCGTTTCTCTGCTCCCTATTCCCTCTTCATCTATGTCCCCTATGGACATGACAACCACCTGCGCTATGAAACGCTCCTCGCCACGATTGGTCCGCAACGCGTCTACTTCGCCGAATGACGCGCCAGGGAGACCGTCCGCACACGCGTAACGGCATGCCGTTTACGCGTACCCGTGCGCCTGTCTCGACTTTGACGCATCGCGCCCTGCATGGTATTCTGCCCCTGTTGAGGCTGCGTCACGCGCATCGTTCAATCTTGTGCATGGCCGCCTCTGACCGAGACTATGAGCCAATCGACACTGCGTTCCCTTACTATTCCCACACTCGCGCTCGTCGTCTTTTCGATCCTGACCTGGCCTGTGTGGCGTTGGCTCTGGGGCGAGTGGATGGGCAACAGTTACTATAGCCACGGCGTGCTAATACCGCCGGTTTCTCTGTTTCTTGTCTACCAAAGATTCAGGCATGATCCGGCGTTGTTCTGGCGGGCCGGCATGGGAAGCAACGCCGGCCTGGCGGCGGTTGGCGTCAGCCTGGCGCTTTATCTCTACTTTCTCAACGGCAAGGCCTATTTTCTGGCAGCCTTCGCCATGATTGGTCTCATCGCCGGGCTGACCTGGACATTCGGGGGCGGCAATGTAGCGCGTCGCCTCGCCTTTCCCATCGGCTACTTAGCGCTCATGGTCCCGCTGCCGGTTATCGAACGGGCGACGTACCCGCTGGCGATCTTTACGGGCGTCTGTTCCACCGGGATCGCACGGTTCATCGGGCTGCCGGTCGAGGTCATCGGCAACTCCGTCAAAGTGCCCAACGCCGATCTGGTCATCGGCGCGCAGTGCAGCGGCGTCAACTCCATGATCGCCCTGACGGCGCTCATGGCGCTGGCGGCCTATGTGTTGGCAGGCCCGCTTTGGGGCAGGGTCTCCCTAGTCGCCATGGCGATTCCGCTGGCGCTGCTGGGCAACATTTTGCGCGTGGCGTCGCTGCTCTTTGTGGCCAGCTTCTATGGCGCCGACGCCGCCTTTGTCTTCTACCATGACTATTCGGGGCCGGTCTTTTTCATCGTCGCGCTGGGCCTGATGTTGCCCATCACGCGCGCCTTGCGCTGCCAGGCGCTGCGTCCTGAGGTAATCTAGGCGCCGGCCTTGTCTTGCCGGAACGAGGAACCACGCCTTTTGCCGTCAATGAACGCACCCTTTCGCAGCCTGCTCGTCACAGCCGCTCTCATCGCCGGTCTGGCCTTCGTATACGGCTCGCGCATCGCGCCCGGGCTGTTCGGCCAAGAGCAGCCCGCGTCTGACGAACTTACCTATGTCACCGACCTCGACTTCTGGCGTCGCACCGACCGCGAGACTGCCGTCGTCGCCCGTGCGCGCTTTGACCTTGACGCCGACCTGAAGAACGTTCCCCTCCACGTCGGCGAGTGGACTGGCGAAGAAGTGCCCCAGACCAATCAAGAAGTGATGATCTTGCTCGAACCCGAGCAGTATGTCCAGCGCCTCTACCGCAACGAGGCCGGCCAATACCTTTGGCTCAGCCTGATCGGCGGGCGCAGCTCGCAACCCTTTCACCCGCCCGACATCTGCTACGACGCCGACGGCTGGCGCTACAACCTCAGTTCCAGCGCCATTGCCCTCGACGGCGGCGGGGAAATCTACGGACTGTGGATGGATGCCCAAAAGCTCTTCCCCGGCGAATCCGTCCCCACCGACCACGTCGTCTTCTATTTCTATCTCTTTCCAGATCGCAACCGCGAATTACAGGACGGCATTGTCCTTTTCAAGCTGACTTCCGGCAAATACGGTACGCTCGAAGAGACGCTGGCCATCCATCGCGACTTCGTGCGCCATCTCTTCAGCAGCGTACCGGACAGCGGGGCCGAGCAGCAGCTATGAACCTCTTGCGCAAGCTTTGGATCGTCGCACTTATGGCGCTCATGGCCGCAACCGTCTCCTGCTCAAGCCCAACCGATACCGGCAGCGAATCTCCGACCGCGCCGCCTCCGCCGGCAGCCGGCTCGTGCGCCCTGGGTGTGGACGCCGGAGCGCCTGACGACGAAGCGATTCGCGCCGTGCTGCTGGCCGAAGGCGAGTTCGTCGTCGAACAGAACATCGATGCGCTCATGCAACTCTGGGCGGCGGACAGCCGCGTGGCCGACGCCAAGAACACGCCCGACGACGCCGGCGACGATCAAAATTGGGACGGCAAAGACGCTATCCGCCATCGCTACGTTCGCACCGTCTTTCCCGGCGCGCCGGATCAGGTGCAGCCGTCGGACCTGGACATCGCCGTCAACGGCGATGAGGCTGTTGTCCAAGCCACCACGCACATCGGCAGCGAAGTGTCGCCCGCTGGCGACCGCTGGGAACTGACCCGCATCGACGGCTGCTGGCTGATCCGCAGCCTTACCTACAACCTCGAAGCGCGCCCCTAATCGCAGCATTTCCGCCGGGCGGGCGCGCGGATCGCCCATCGCCATCCCCTGACCATGCCTGAGCCAACCCAGCCGCTCCTCGTATCCGCCGCCTTCGTCCTGTCGCTCAGCGCGCTGGCCTGGCTCAGTCGCCAAATCAGCATCCACATCCAGATCCCCGTCTACTACGCCACGCGCTCGCACGATGCGCCGACCCTGGCCATCTTCCTCGTCTTCCTGCCCGGCGTCTTCATCCACGAAAGCGCACACTGGCTCGCCGCCCGGCTTCTCGGCCTGCGCACGGGCAAATTTCGCGTCTGGCCCAAACGCCAAGGCAAATCCATCGGCTTGGGCAGCGTCAGCGTCCAGACCGGCGGCCCGGTCATCGATAGCCTGGTAGGTATGGCGCCCCTGCTGGCCGGTTCGGCGCTGATCGCGCTCATCTCGCATTATGTCTTCGACGCAAGCCGGCTCACAGCCTCGCTGATCGATGGCGACTGGCGTGGAGGCGTGCAGGCCTTTCGCCAAGCCCTGGGCCAGCCGGACGGCATCCTCTGGGCCTACCTGCTCTTCACCATCGCCAACTCGATGATGCCCAGCGCCAGCGACCGCCAGCCGCTCAAGCCGGTGCTGCTCTATGCCGCCGCCGCCGTCGGTCTTTACCTGCTTCTCGGCCTGCCGCTCAACCCGCTCACCCGGCTCATCAACTGGTCCCTGCCCGTCCTCGAATACCTGACGAGCGCCTTCATCTTCACCATTGTCCTCAACGCGCTGGTCCTTGCCATCCTCTTCCTGATCCGCAAATTGGCCCGCATGTAAACGCGCCGGGAAAAAAGAACCATCCAGGAAGCAGCGATTTCCTGGATGGCATAGTCTTGCGCCTTTGCGGTTATGCGTTTCCAGCCCTGAACATCTTGCCGCCTAGTCCACCTTCGGCAGATTCGACAGGCTCTCCCGGATCGCTTCCTCCGGGTATTCGTAATCGATCAGGTCGCCGCGCAAATACGCGTCATAGGCGGACAGGTCGAAGTGTCCGTGGCCGGACATGTTGAAGACAATCGTCTTGCTCTCGCCGCTCTCGCGGCACGCCAGCGCCTCCTGCATCGTCGCCTGCACCGCGTGCGCCGCCTCCGGCGCGGGCAAAATGCCCTCGGCGCGGGTAAAGCTGAGCGCTGCGTCGAAGATGGCCCGCTGCTGGACGTTGCGCGCCTCGATCAAGCCCGCTTGGGCCGCCGCGCTGATCTGCGCCGCCATGCCGTGATAGCGCAGCCCGCCGGCATGGATTGGCGCGGGCATGAAGTCATGCCCCAGCGTGTGCATCTTGATGATCGGCGTCAGCGCTGCCGTATCGCCATAGTCATAGGCGTACACGCCGCGCGTGATGCTCGGCGTCGCCGCCGGCTCGACCGCGATCAGCCGCATCTTCTTGCCGTTGACGATGTTCTCGCGCAAGAAGGGGAAAGCGAACCCGCCGAAATTGCTGCCGCCGCCGACGCACCCGATGCCGATATCCGGCCAATCCGCGCCCGCCACCTCCAACTGCTTGATCACTTCCTGGCCGATGACGGTCTGGTGCAACAGCACATGGTTGAGCACGCTGCCCAACGAGTACTTCGTATCCTCGCGCGTCGCGGCTTCCTCCACCGCCTCCGAGATGGCAATGCCCAGGCTGCCGGAGCTATCCGGGTCCTTAGCCAGAATCTGCCGCCCGGCATTCGTCTCATTGCTTGGGCTTGCCACCACCGAAGCGCCCCACGTCTGGATCATCACGCGGCGATAGGGCTTCTGGTCATAGCTGATGCGCACCATATAAACTTTGCATTCGATCCCAAAGAGCTGGGTTGCCAAGGCCAGCGCACTGCCCCACTGCCCAGCCCCGGTCTCGGTGGTGAGCCGCTTGACGCCCGCCTCCTTGTTGTAATAGGCCTGCGCCACGGCCGTATTCGGCTTGTGGCTGCCCGCCGGGCTGACGCCTTCATACTTGTAATAGATCTTGGCCGGCGTATCCAACGCCTTCTCCCAACGATGCGCCCGATATAGCGGCGAAGGTCGCCACAGCCGGTAAATATCGCGCACCTCATCCGGAATCTCGATATAGCGCTCTGTGCTCACTTCCTGCTCGATCAACGCCATCGGAAACAACGGCGCCAGATCTTCCGGACCGACGGGCTGAAGGGTGGCGGGATGTAACGGCGGCGGAACCTCCACCCCGGCCGCGGGCAGATCGGCATTCAGATTGTACCAATGCGTAGGCATGTCCCGCTCGGACAGGACGATTTTCGTCAGATCGCTCATTTGTGCTGCCTCCCCCTGTGGGTGATGGGATACTTCCGGTGAAGCGTTAGTCAGAGCGATTATACCACCCGCAGAGCCCCCGACAAACAGTGTAGCGGCGCGTGTCGCGCCGCTACATGTCTCAATCATCGGATATTCGGCTGTGCTTTGGGACGTGCCGCCCCAGCGCTAGCTCAGATGAGCCTGCAGCCGGTTCATCAACTGCGGCTTCGGCTGGAAGCCGACGATGCGCTCTACCGGCTCGCCGTTTTTGAAGAGCAGCAGAGTCGGAATGCTAAAGACGCCATACGCCATCGCCGTGTTCTGATTTTCGTCCACGTCCAACTTGCCGATGGTCAGCTTGCCGTCCATCTCCTGCGCCAATTCTTCCAGCACCGGGGCGATCATCTTGCAAGGGCCGCACCATTCCGCCCAAAAATCGACCAAAACCGGTTGCTCCGACTCTAATACCTGCTTCTCAAATGTGCTGTCCGACACATGAACCGGGTTGCTCATTCCAGTCTCCTCGACAATCTGTCTTTTCGTTTTGGGCCGCGCTAGCTGTTCAAGCTCCGGCCGGCATCGCATCTAATATTGTCTATTCTTGCGCACATGCGGCGCGCGTGCGGTAAGTCGCACTACAAAAAACATAGTACCCGACGCCGCGACTTTTGTCAAAGCCGCGCCCCGCCAATTCGGCGCAAAGTCTTTGCAACCCCTTGGGGTCTCCCTCACTTTCGCAATAGGAGGTCACAGACTATACTACTGATCGATCCGCCAGCCGGAATGCACAGTTGAACTGAACCCATCGTTGTACATCGACGTACAGATTCACGATCTGACACAGATCTGACTCAAGAAAGAGGAGAAGACCTGCATGAATCGCATCGCAAAACTACACGAATTGGGCCAGAGCATCTGGCTGGACTATATCGAGCGCAGCATGCTTCAGAGCGGAGAACTTGTCAAACTGGTCGACGCGGGGGTGCGCGGCGTTACATCCAACCCTACCATCTTCCAGCAAGCCATCACCTCCAGCGAGGCCTATGATGAAGAGTTGGAAGCGCTCGCCGCCGGCGGCAAAGACGCCAAGGACATTTTCGAAGAACTTGCCGTGGCCGACATCCAGGCGGCAGCCGACATCCTGTTCCCCGCATACGAAGCTGCAAACCGCAGCGACGGTTTCGTCAGCATTGAAGTGGCGCCCGACCTAGCCTACGACGTGCAGGCCACCATCGATGAAGCGCACCGGCTCCACGCCGCGGTAGACCGCCCCAACGTGATGATCAAAGTGCCCGCCACAAAGCCGGGCATCGAGGCCATCCGCCGCCTGATCGCCGACGGCATCAACGTCAACGTCACCCTCATCTTCGCCCTAAACCGCTACGACGCCGTGATGGACGCCTACCTCGCCGGGCTGGAGGATCGCCGCAGCCAGGGCAAAGCCATCGACGGCATCGCCTCCGTCGCCAGCTTCTTCGTGAGCCGCGTCGACACCAACGTGGACGACCGTCTCGACAAGCTGGGCGGAGAACGCGCCGCCGCGCTCAAAGGCCAGGCCGCTGTCGCCAACGCCAAGCTGGCCTACAGCCGATTTCAGCAGGTTTTCGCCGGCCCGCGCTGGGATGCGCTGCGCAACGCCGGCGCACAGGTGCAGCGCCCGCTTTGGGCCAGCACCAGCACCAAAAACCCCGACTACCCGGAACTGCTCTACGTCGATACCCTGATCGGGCCGCACACGGTCAACACCATGCCCCCGGCCACGCTCACCGCTTTCCGCGACCACGGCACGCTGCAGCGCACCGTCGATCAGGACGGCGAACAGGCGCAGCAGACGCTCGACGCCGTCGAAGCGCTCGGCATCTCGATGCAGGAAGTGACTGATCAACTGGAGCAGGAAGGCGTGCAGAAGTTCATCGACTCGTACGAACAGCTACTGGATTCGATTGAGCAGCGCCGCCGAGAATTTGCCGCCGCAGAATAGCGCCCGCTTCAGCCTGTGCATCTCTGTTTTAACTGCCAAAACCAACGCCCTCCAGGAAGCTGAAGTCTCCCTGGAGGGCGTTCTATATCCCATCGTCACGCCGCGCTGGACGGCGGATCATCCTCGCTGCCGCGGCGCAGGAAGGCCGCAAACTCGTCAGCGTCCCACTTGCCGCCCAACGCCTCGTCACCAGAGCCGCCTTGCCCGTCATCCGCCGGCAGCGCCTCGTCCAGCCGCGGCGCGGACGGCGAACCCTGCAGGTGGGTGCACACAGCCGCAATCACCCCTGTCACCGCTTCGAGAAAGAGCGTCGCCGGCCCTGCGCCGCCCGGCAAATTGAGGATCAAGGTGCGGCCCCGGATCACAGCCGCGCTGCGGTCGATCAGCGCCAAGTCCGTCGTCTCCTGTGCATAGGCGCGCATCGCCTCGCCCAGGCCGGGCAGCGTACGCTCCGCCGCCTCAGCTGTGGCGTCCGGCACGATCTGGCGACCGGACGGGCCGGGCGCGGGCAGAGATCGGAAGAGCACACGTCTGAACTCCAGTCACGAGATTCCAT
>CAZYSJ010000157.1:0-8107 GCA_964649875.1 uncultured Caldilineaceae bacterium | reverse complement strand
GGCGTCTGGTGCCGGGCTACGAGGCGCCGGTTGTGGCGGCCTACTCGGCCCGCAACCGCTCCGCGGCCATCCGTATTCCGACCTATTCACACTCGCCCAAGGCGAAGCGCATCGAGTTCCGCTGCCCGGACCCGGCGGCGAACCCCTATCTGGCCTTTGCCGCCATGCTAATGGCCGGCCTGGACGGCATCAAGAACCAGATCGATCCGGGCAACCCGGCTGAAGTCGACCTGTATGAGCACGAGGTGTTGAAGAAGGCGCCGATGGTCAAGGGGTCGCTGGAAGCGGTGCTGACGGAGTTGGAGAACGACAACGCTTATTTGCTGGAGGGCGACGTCTTTACCGCCGACCTGTTGGAGACCTATGTGAGCCAGAAGCGCATCGCCGACGTGGATGCCGTGCGCCTGCGGCCTCACCCGCAAGAGTTTGTGATGTACTACGGCATCTAGCGCCTTGTCTGTTCCTCTGTCAGACGCCTACCCGGCGTCATGCTGAGCGTAGTCTGTAGGCAGCGGCGGCCCGCATCCGGATGGTTGGGATGCGGGCCGTTGCCGTGCGTCTAGCGGTCAAGCCGGTTGGGGCGGTCGCCGGAGAATGCTACAATGATAGACGCCGGTTTGGGGAACGGTTTTCGCATCCGGCGCGCGCCGCCCGACTCTGTTAGAACAGGAGATTTTTGGCCAATGGCTATCAAGAACAGCGTAGAAGACCTCGAACGCGTCGACGAGATCATCAAGCGCAACGATATTCGCTTTATTCGGCTCCAGTTCTCCGACATCGTAGGCATCGCCAAGCATGTGACGATCCCCGTCGGCCATTGGGAAACGGCGGTGAGCCACGGCATTTGGTTTGACGGCAGTTCGGTCGAAGGTTTCGCCCGCATCGCCGAGAGCGATATGTATTTGGTGCCCGACCTGAACACCTTCGCCGCCATCCCGTGGGAGATGGATCTTTCTACGGCTCGCGTGATCTGCGATGTCTATCTGCCGGACGGGCAACCGTTCCCCGGAGACCCGCGCTATGTGTTGAAGCGGCAGCTGGAACGGGCGGCGCAGCTTGGGTTGGCGTATCAGGTGGGGCCGGAGTTGGAGTTTTTCCTCTTCGAGCACAGGCCCGACCGCTCGCTGTTGCCGTTGCAGCCGCACGACAACGCCGGCTATTTTGACGTCAGCACCGACTTTTCGCATAGCATTCGCCGCCAGATGGTGGATGCGCTGATGTCGATGGGCATCAACGTCGAGACTTCGCACCACGAGACGGCCATTGGGCAGAGCGAGATCGATTTCCGTTTTGGCCCGGCTTTGACCGCGGCCGACAACGCCATCACTTTTCGCATCACGCTCAAGGCCATCGCCCAGAAAAACAACCTGCACTGCACCTTCATGCCCAAGCCGATCGCGGGCATCGCCGGCTCAGGCATGCACGTGCATCAGAGCCTTTGGCGCACGGACAGCGGCCAAACCGCCATGTACGACGCGGACAACGAATACGGCCTTAGCCAGACCGCGCTTCAATTTATCGGCGGCCAACTGGCCCACGCCCCGGCGATGACGCCGATCTTGGCCCCCTTGGTCAACAGTTATAAGCGTCTCGTGCCCGGCTACGAGGCTCCCGTCTATATATCGTGGGCGCGCACCAACCGCAGCGCCTTGATTCGCATCCCGCGCATCAGCGGCGGGCGGGCGCGCAGCAGCCGCTGCGAACTGCGCTGCCCCGACCCTAGCGCCAATCCCTATCTGGCTTTCGCCGTGATGCTCGCCGCCGGGCTGGACGGCATCGAACGGCGCATGACGCCGCCTAGCCCGTCCGAGGAAGACCTCTATCATGTGGACGGTCAGCGTTCCGGCCTGGAGACATTGCCGAGCGATCTCGGCGCGGCCATCGCCGCGCTGCAGAACGATGTCGTCATCCAGGAGGCGCTGGGCCAGCATGTCTACGAGCGCTACGTCGAGGCGAAGCTGCTGGAGTGGAGCGACTACTGCAAGCAGGTTACCCAGTGGGAGCTTGACCGCTATCTGACGGTCTACTAGGCGGCCGCGCATCGGCCAACCAACAACCGCACAATACAGATGGAGCCGCCGGCCATCATGGACAAGCGCACGCGCTTGGAAGAAGCCTTCGCGTTGAGGGTTGCGGATAGGCCGCCCATCCTGGGCGGCTGGTTGGCCGCGCCGCAGCATATTTGCACCCTGACCGGCTGTACAGAAGACGAATACTGGGCGGATCCTCTGGCGTGGAGTTTGGCCGCGGAGCAGGCGCTGGGCAGCGACGGCCTGATCGACGTGTTCACGCCTGTTTCGCGCGGGGAGTATCGCTGCGTCGACCAGCGGGTGTTGGACAAGCGCGCGGCCTACACGGTGGAGCGAATGTTGGCCGAGATCGAAGCCATGCCCGACGCGGCGACGCTGCGCGCCGGCTTCGACGCCGAGGCGCTTTACCAGGAGATGGCGACTGAACACCAGGCGCGCCAGGCTGCGTGCGGCGATATCGTCTGGTGTCCGGCGGACTGGAAGTTGATCCCCAAGGCGCTGTGGTACGAGCAGTTCGGCTATGAGACGGCCCTGACTGCGCTGGCGCTGTACCCGGACCGTTATCGCAAACTGATCGAGGTGAGCGCGGAGCAGGGGCGGCAGCGCGCCGCGGTGCGGGCGCGGATGATGCGCGAAGGGATGCTTCCACGCGCGCTGCTTACGGGCGAGGATCTGTGCGCTCAGCGAGGGCCGTTGGTGTCGCCGGACTATCTGCGGCGCGAGTATTGGCATTGGGTGGAGTATGCGTTGGAGCCGCTGCTGGCCGTCGGCGCTAAGATTGTGTGGCACTGTGACGGCGATTACCGCCCGCTGCTCGACGATGTGTTGGCAAGCGGCGTCGGCGGCTTGCAGGGCTTTCAGCGCGAGTGCGGCATGGAGTTGGAGTGGATCCGCAACCTGCGCACGCGCTCCGGCGATCCGTTGCTGATCTTTGGGGCCATGTCGGTGACGGAGACGCTGCCGCACGGTTCGCCGCAAGACGTGCGCGCCGAGGTGCAGCGTATCATCGATTTGTGCCGCGATCATGTTGGGCTGGCGTTTATGACGAGCAACACGATCACGCCCGACGTGCCGTTCGAGAACCTGATCGCCTATTACCGCGCCGTACAGGAGAGCGCCTGGTAAGTCCTGCTCAGTCCGCCAGGCGGTCGAGGATGCCGAGCAGCAGCTTGCTCAGCCGCGGCGTGATGAGATGGCCGGCGTCCTGGACTTCTTCGTGCGAAGGCTCGCCCGCCGCGTCCAACTGATCGATGGCGACGTTGGTGATGGTGCTGATGCCCAATACTTGCATGCCGGCGTGATGCGCGACCAGGGCTTCGGGCACGGTGCTCATGCCCACGGCGTCGGCGCCGATGGCGCGCAGGAAACGCACTTCGGCGGGCGTTTCGAAGTTGGGGCCGGAGAGTATGATGTAGACGCCATGCCGCAGGCTGAGCCCCTGCTGCGCGGCCACGTCGTCGGCCAGTTGGCGCAGGCTGCGCGCGTAGATGTGGTTGGCGGCGGGGAAACGCGGCCCGAACTCGTCGAGGTTGGGGCCGGTGAGCGGGTTGTGGC
Source organism: uncultured Caldilineaceae bacterium (assembly GCA_964649875.1). Classification (GTDB taxonomy): domain Bacteria; phylum Chloroflexota; class Anaerolineae; order Caldilineales; family Caldilineaceae; genus JASGTU01. Next base: position 4,523 of record CAZYSJ010000157.1, on the reverse strand, counting down.
CGGCCATCCCCACGAAATTGATGTGGTCGTCCAGGATCATGAGGTCGCCCACATTGAAGTCCGGATTCAGCCCGCCCGCGGCGTTGGAGATGATCAGTGTTCGCACGCCCATGCGCTGCATGACGCGGACGGGCAGCGTCACTTGTTGCAGCGAATAGCCTTCGTAATAGTGGACGCGGCCTTGCATGACACAGACCGGCGCGCCGGCCAGCGTGCCGAGCACAAGCTTGCCCGAATGACCGGGCACGGTGCTGACGACGAAGTGGGGGATGTCGGCAAAGGGCAGGGTAACGGCGTCCTCGACCGCGTTGGCCAGCCCGCCCAGGCCGCTGCCCAGGATTAGGCCAACGCTAGGGCGCACGTTGGCGCGCGCCAGAATATGACGGGCGGATTCGTCATAATGTCCAAGTGCGAAGCTGGCAGCCATGATGGACTCTCCTGGTTGTGGCGCAATGGTTTTGTGCGGATGGCGACGGCGCTGTCTACTCGGCGTCCGCCTCACGGCCGTCGATCACCAGTTCGGGGCCGCTTTCGTCGGCTACATGGCGATAGACCTGGGTTGTGCTGGCGCTGGCATGGCCTAGACGCTCTTGCACCTCGCGCAGGTCGGCGCCGGAGTCGAGCAGGTGGGTGGCAAAGCTGTGGCGCAGGGTGTGCGGCGTGACCGGCGTCTTGATGCCGATCTCTTTGACGTAGTGCTTGATGATCAGCCACAGGCCTTGCCGCGTCAGCCGTTGACCGCGATGGTTGAGGAAGAGCGCCGGCTCTGCGGGGTTGACCACGAGTTGGGGCCGGCCCTCGCGCAGGTATGCCTCGACCGCTTGGCAGGCGCCGTCGTAAATCGGTACGGTGCGCTTGCGCTTTCCGCTTTCGCCGCAGGTCACCAACTTGGAGGCCAGATCGACGCTTTCCAGGTCGAGGCTGACCAGCTCGGTGACGCGCATGCCGGTGGCGTAGAGCATTTCGAGCAGGGCCTTGTCGCGCAGCGCCTTGGGCGAGTGGTCGCCGGCCGGCGCGGCCATCAGTCGCACGATCTCGTCCGGGTGGATGGCGCGCGGCAGGTTTTTCTTCACCTTGGGCGAATCCAGCCGGTCGGACGGGTCCGTGTTGAGGTGGCCGGAGTTGACGAGATAGTGCAGGAAGCTCTTGACGGAGGCCACTTTGCGGGCCACGGTTGAAGACGCGTAGGCGCGCTCCTTGAGGAAAAGCACGTAGTTCTGCACAACCTGCTCATCCACATCTCGCCAGCCTGAAATGCTCTGGCCGGACGGCGCGGCGTAGCCTTCCAGAAATTCCAGAAATTGGGACAGATCGTTCTGGTATGCCGCAGTGGTGTTGGCCGAGCAATTCTTTTCGTTCACCATGTAATTGAGAAACTGTGCAACCTGGCGCTTCATGTGCTGTCTCCTTGGGACCACTGCGACCGGATACAATTGGAGTGTAACACGACTTTGCATAAAACGAAAAGGATCGGGAGGGCTGTGCTATAATGGGCGGCAATGGCTAAGCGCAAGAGTAAGACGCAGCCGGTCAAGAGCAGCGCCGAGTTGCGTCGCTTCACGACCGAATTTTTCTCCTATTTTGGGGCTGTCGTAAGCGAGGCGGACGCGCCTTCGGGCGGCTGTCTTACGGTGGAACTGGGCGAGGATTTGGCCGATCATTTCGGCAAGCCCGTGCTGCACCTCTGTTTTCACAATGCGGAGGGCGTTTCCGGCTATGACCTGGTGGCGCATGGCAGCCGGACATTCGACCGCATGCTTGCCTATTTGAACGGGCGCGGCGCGGCCACGCTGTTGAACCTGCCCAGCCGCTACACGAGCAGCGAAGAATTGTTGGCTGCCGTGCGTCCGCTCAATGCCAGCATCATCAACCTGCGCATGAGCGAGCAGGTGCGGCGGCTGTTTGTCTTTAACTGGCGCATCACCTATCGCTCCGACGACAAGCGCGAGGAGTTGTATACCGTCGTACTGGACGAGGACGGCGAGCGGCTGCGTCTGGCCGGAGAGCCGGACGCAGCCGCCGGCGCCCCGGACCTGGATGCGCTTTTTGCGGATGCCGCCCAGCAGGCGGACAATAGCGGCGGCGAGCATGCGGCGAACGGCCAAGCGTCGGCGAGGCCTTTGCCGCCCATGACGCACTTGGTGCGTCTGGCCGAGGCGGCGCGTAAGATCGCCATCTATCACGCCGACTTTCGCTGCGTGACGCATGAGGCCGACGTGCTGCCGCGGCTCTATCGCACGCTGAACCGGCTGACGACCTATTACGGCCAGCAGATCGAAGAAGTCTACGACAGCCACGATCTCACGGGCGAGAAGCGCCGCGCTTTGGAGGTCGATCTGGAGCGCAAGATCGCCGAGGAGGTGGAAAACCATCGCCTGCGCGTCGAGGTGACGCTGTTCAGCTATGCCGTGTTCAATCTGCCCGTGGCTGTGGCCGAGTTGACGCTGAGCGACGGCAAGCGCGAGGCGACGGTGCGCGTGGCGCGCAATCGCTATTCGGGCGTGTTGGAGCGTCCGCGCTGCCATGCCTGCGGCGAAGAGGCGAGCGCCATCGCGATTGACCGCAACGGGCACATTACGTGTGACAACTGCATCCGGCAGTGCGCCTCCTGTGGCGAGATCGTATGCGCCGCATGCGGCGTAGCTCCTTGCCCGGTGTGCGGCAAAGAAAATTGCGAAGCCTGCGGTGAAGTGTGCTGGGCGTGCGGGGAGCGGGCATGCCCGGAGCATATCAGCCGGTGTCCGGTGTGCGGCGATAACGTGTGCCACGCCTGCCAGGCCGAATGTGCGCACTGCGGCACGCGGCAGTGCCGCAGCCATCTGCACACGGACGCGGTGCGCACGGCGCAAGGGGAGTACCAGTTGATCTGCGCGGACTGTGCAGTGCGCTGCCCCGGCTGTTTACAGTACAGCGCATCAATTGAGACGTGCGAGGCCAGCGGTCAGCGTTTTTGCGCCAACTGTCTCGTCACTTGCGCCAAGTGCGGCAAGCGCGTCGGCCCCGGCTTCTACCAGGTCCATGCGGAGACAGGCAAGGCCTACTGTAATAGTTGTCTGATCGAATGCCCGACGTGCGGCGCATTGACGCCGGAGACATTCACCTGCGTGACGTGCGGCGCGGTCTGTTGCCCCGCGTGCGGCGCGGCGTGCGACGTGTGCGGGCGTTGGTTATGCCGAGAGCACGTGCATCGGTACGAAGATTGCGGGCATGTCGTGTGCGCCGAACACGCGGCGCATTGCGCCGGCGGCGGCGAGGAGATCTGCGCGCTATGCAATGAGGGGTGCGCCATCTGCGGACAGCCTGTGTGCGAACAGCACGCCGCGAGCTGCCGGCGCTGCGGACAGGCATATTGTCCGAACTGCATCGGCAAGTCCGGTCTGTGCGAGACATGCGCCGGCATCGCGGAGTTGGGCGAACCGGTGGACATGCAGCAGGAACCGTGCGCCGGGCATCCGTCGGTTGCCGAACTGGCGCGGCACTTTCATTGGGTGCGCGCCGAGAACCGGCGTTATGTGATCTACGTGGGGCGCAGCGGGCTGCTGGCGGGCGCGATCGTGACGGTGGCGCGCGGCCCGCATGGAGGCAAGGTTGTGGCCGCGCACCGGCTTTCTCTGGCCGACATGCTGCGCGATCGCTTCACATGGACGGGGGATTGAACGCAGCGTGGACCTGGCCCGGCGCGCCGAACTGGCGCAGCGCCATCTGAACGATTGCCGCCTCTGCCCGTGGCTTTGCGGCGAGGCGCGCGCCTCTGGCGGGGGCGTGTGTCGCGTGGGGCGGGCCAGCTACATCGCCAGCGAGATGCTGCACATGGGCGAGGAGGAAGTCCTGCGCCCGGCGCACGCCATCTTCTTCAGCGGCTGTACGGCCAGGTGCAGCTTTTGTACGGCAGCTAGGTACGCCTTTCACCCGACTTATGGCGTGACCGTGACGGCGGCGCAGCTTGCCCAGCGCATCGTGCAGCGCCAAGAGGAAGGGGCTCGCTCTATCTGCTTCATCGGCGGCGATCCGGCCCCGCACATTCCGTTCATCCTGCAGACGCTAGCCGAGTTGGGCGGGCGCAAACGGGCGCCAACCGTCCTCAACAGCAATCTGTACCTGACCGACGAAGCGCTGGACTTGCTCGAAGGGGCCATTGACATCTACTTGCCCGATTTGAAATTCGGTCCGGCGGACGGCCCGGAAAGCTGCGGGGAGCGCATCGGCGGGATGCCGGACTACTGGCGCACGGTGACGGGCTGTATTGACCGGTTGTATCGTCGCGGCGAGCGGCTGATCGTGCGCCATCTGCTCATGCCGGGGCATCTGGCGTGCTGCACCGAGCCTGTGCTGCGCTGGCTGGCGCAGCGGCCCGGCATCGGCGTCAGCCTGCTTGACCAATACGTGCCGCCGGCGCATGCGCGCGGGCCGTTGGCGCAGATGCTGCCGGATAGCGAAATTGCGGCAGCGAATGCGCTGGCAGAGGAACTGAGGCTTGAACTGATCGCTTAGCCTCGGTTTTCCCCCAGAAGTTAACTAAACCA
>CAZYSJ010000156.1:0-8143 GCA_964649875.1 uncultured Caldilineaceae bacterium | reverse complement strand
ACCCGCGCCGAGTATCCCAACTAGGTGCTCTGGTAACTATGTTTCTGTCATTCTGGCGACCGGAGGGAGGAAGAATCTGCTCGTCCGTCATACGGAGATTCTTCGCCTTCGGCTCAGAATGACAACTGCACAAAATATGTTAACAGAGCACTAAAGGTCGGGCGCGGCCCGCGGCGGCGCATGCCTATCCTGGCCGACGATGAGGCGGACGCTGCGCCCGAAGGTGGCGTAGCTCCACGCCCATTGCAGAAAGACGAACAGGCGGCTGCGGAAGCCGACCAAGTACATGAGGTGCACGAACAGCCAGAGCAGCCAGGCCGGGAAGCCGCTGAGCCGCAGGCCGCGGATGTCGGCCACTGCTGCGGCGCGACCGATGGTCGCCATCACGCCGCGGTCGACGTAGCGGAAGGCTTGCGTTTCCTCGCCGTTGATGCGGCGCAGGATTTGGGCGGCGGCGTGTTTGCCTTCTTGCATGGCGACAGGGGCCAGCCCAGGCAGGGGGTTGCCGTCCTGCTCCACGTGCGCCATATCCCCGATGACGTATAGGTTCGGATAGCCGGGCGCGCTGAGGTCGGCGGTGACATGCACGCGCCCGCCGCGGTCGATGGATGCGCCTGTGCGCCGGTGCAGCAGTTCGCCCAGGGGCGAGGCCTTGACGCCGGCGGCCCACATCACGGTGTGGGCGGCGATGCGTTCGATCGCGCCGTCACGCGCCACGCGCACGTGGTCCGCGGCGATGTCCTGCACCGTGGCGCCGGTGAAGACGGTGACGCCGAGCTTTTCCAACGATCGCCGCGCTTTGGCGGACAGGTCCGGGGCAAAGGCGGGCAGCACGCGGTCCGCCGCCTCGATGAGGAGGACCTGTGTCTGGGCAGGGTCGATGCGGCGGAAATCGTCTTTGAGCGTGTGGCGCGCCATTTCGGCGATGCTGCCGGCCAACTCGACGCCGGTTGGGCCTGCGCCTACGATCACGAAGGTGAGCAGGGCTGCGGTCAGGGCGGGGTCGGTCTCCTGCTCGGCGCGTTCATAGGCGGCGAGGATGCGGCGGCGGATGGCTAGGGCTTTGTCCAGGCCTTGCAGGTCGAGGGCCGTGTTTTCCCAGGCGTCATTGCCGAAGTAGTGATACTGAAAGCCGGCGGCGACGATCAGCGAGTCATAGCGGATCTCGTCGCCCGAGGCGAAGCGCACGCGCTGCTCGTCGGGGTCGATGTCCGTCGCTTCGGCCATGAGCACGCGCACGTTCTTGCGCCGCTTGAAGATGCTGCGCAAGGGCGCGGCGATGTCTGCGGGGGAGAGTCCGGCCATTGCCGTCTGATAAAGCAGCGGCCAAAAGAGGTGGTAATTGCGCCTGTCGACCAGGGTGATGTCGACGTCGTGGTCTTGGAGCGTCTTGACGGCGTTGAGGCCGCCGAAGCCGCCGCCGATGACGACGATGTGATGTCGTTTGCCGGTCATGCGTTTCCCTCCACACGTCAGGGGAATTCGGATCGGTCCTTCTGCACGTCAGTGTAGCAGCGGCGGATCGTTTTCGTCGGGAGGGATTGTTACAAAATGCACAAGCGCGACGCCGGGTATCGCATCCGCCCGGCGTACAGACTAAGCGGAAAGCCAAAGGGCCGCGGCCTCACTCGGAGATCGCGGCCCTTCGGCGCAAGCGCCCGCATCAAAAGGGGGTGGCATCTGGGCTATCGTGAACGCCGGGAAGCCGTCGCGCCGGCGGGTGACGCGTCCGCCATCCGTCACAAAGGCAACTCCCCGGCGTTGAATGACTGTAGACTACCACGGCGCAGACGGGGCCGCTGGGCGTGTAGACTCTGCTCCGGCGACGGAGAGTCTACGCCGGTCTGACGGCTGCCCTACTCGGCGTGTCCGTCAGCCCGGCAGCGGGACGGAGGGCGCGGGCTGGGCGGGGATGCGGCGGGCCAGGTCTGCGGTGACGTCCGCAAAGGCGGGATCGTGCGCCAGGTTGGTCCACTCATGCCGGTCATGCCAGTGGTCGTACAGTTCTTTGGCGCCGTTGGCGTATTGGATATAGCGCCAGCGCTGTGTGCGCACGGCGAAATGCACGTTGCGCCCCCATTCGGTGGCCATCGTCGTCAACACGGCGCGGTCGACGTTCCAGTCCGGGTTGCGGAGGAAGGTGCGCAGACTTTCGCCATGCAGTTCGCGTTTGGGCGTGAGCCGGCACAACTCGATCAGGGTAGGGTAGATGTCTATGCTGCCGACCGGAACGCGGATGCGTGCGCCCGCTGCCGGCGCGCCGGGGCCGGCGATGATCAGGACGCAGCGCGAGGTCTCTTCCCACAGGGTGCGCTTTTTCCAGTGTTGCTTTTCGCCGAGATGCCAGCCGTGATCCGACCAGAGTACGACGATGGTGTTGTCACGGTGAGGGCTGCTTTCGAGCGCGGAGAGTACATGGCCCACGCAGTCATCGACAAACGAGACATTGGCGAGATAGGCCTGGACCGCCTCGCGCCATTGGCGGTTGTTCAAGACGCGCTCGTGTTCCCCTGCGGTCAGGGCGATGCGTTGCGCCAATGTGCTGAGGTCCTCTAGATCGTCGGGCGCGGTTGCGGGCAAATTGATCTGGTCCAGAGGATACTTGTCGAAATAGGACCGGGGCGCGTACCACGGCTGGTGGGGATGGAAGAAGCCGCAGGCCATGAAGAAGGGGCGGTCGTAGTCTTGGGCGAGCAGGAAGGCGATTCGATCCGCCACCAGCCAGTCGTCCATCCGCTCTGTGGGCATGTCCAACGGGCCCCAGTCGAAGTTAGCTTCGGCGGGGATGAAGCCGTTCATCGGAAAGCGCGGCGGCTCCGGCAGGGGCGGCTGCTGAATTGTGGGCGAAGGCCAGGCTTCGATCCAGGCGCGCTCGTCGGGGCCGGTGCAATACATTTTGCCGGCGCGGGTCGTGTGGTAGCCGTGCCGGGCGAAGTGTTCGGGGATCGTCACGGCATGTTGCAGCGCCGGACTCGTGCGGTAATAGTGCTCGTTGAGGTAGATGCCGGAGGCGGCGGGTTCGATGCCTGTCCAGAGGGCTGTGCGCGAGGGATTGCACAGCGGCGCGGCGCAGTGGGCGTTGGTGAAGAGGGCGCCGCGCCGGGCCAGGGCGTCGATGTGCGGCGTCTTGACGCCGGGGTAGCCGCCCAGACAGCCGACCCAGTCGTTGAGGTCGTCGATGCAGATGAAGAGCACGTTGGGAGGCGTGTCGGGTTTGCGTTCGCTGTGTATGGCGGGGAGATGGAGCGCGGTCGTCGGGAGTTGGGGCGCGGCTTGCGCCGTCGGGCGAGCGGGCTGCAGCAGAGCGGCTGCGGCGCAGGCCAGGCCGGTTGTAAGAAAGCGTCTTCGGGAATGCATGGGGATCGCCTGATGGATCTAATGATGCGTGCGCCGGACGTCGCATATGACGTCATGTGTGCGGAAATGGCGTAGAAACTTCGTGTCATTCTACCATAGGCAAGGCCCATAAACGGCGGGCCGCCGCCGGATAACCCGGCAGCGGCCCAGAGATCGGTCGACGGCGCGAGAGCCGTCTATGAGGCGTGAACGGCAGGGAAGGTTGGCTTCGTGGGCGCAGCCTCCTGCCGCCGGTTGTCGGTTATTGGGGCAGAATGCCCAGCCACGGCGCAGGCTTGCCCGCGGGTTCGCCGTTGGCGACGGCGGCCTGGACCGAGGATAGATAAGCCTCGGCGGCGTTGGCGCCGATGAAGAGATCCACGTCGTCGATGAACAGGCTGCTGCGCAGGAAGATGTCGGTCTCTGCGCGGAAGGCCAGGGTGATCTCCTGCCCGGCGAAGCGGGTCAGGTCGATCTGGTCGTGGACCCATTCACGGGTCTGCTCGTCGCGGCAGAGGTCAAAGCTGCGCAACGCGGTCTTTTTGTCGCCGGCGATGGCCAGGACTTGCCCGGCGTCATAGCCGCACAGGTCCTCGGACTCGACGCGGTACCAGTAGTCAAGCAACGCGGCCTGGCCTGCGGGCAGGACGATCCGCTGCTCGATCTGGGCGGTTTCGAGATCCGCCCCGCCCAACCAGACGAGACGGTCGCCGGTGTGGGGTTGCAAGTTGTCGCCGCAGGAGGTGAAGCCGCAGATGAGGTCATAGCCCCAGCGGGAAGACTGGACCCAAGCGGCCGTGTCGCCCTCAAAGGCGCCGTTGACGATCACGCCCGCTTCAGGCTCTTGGGCTTCGCCTTGCGGCGGCGCAGGAAGCGCGTCCGGTTCGGCGGGAGGTTCGGAGGTCTCCATACCGGCCGGCGCAGGATCGGCGATGGGCGTTTCCTCAGGGGTTTGGACAGGTTCTTCAACCGGATGTTCCGTCGGCTCTTGGGCAGGCATATCGGACGGCGTCTCAGTTGGCGTCTCAGCCGGTTCTTGCGTTGGCTCATCGATCGGCTCATCAGTCGGCTCCTCTGTCGGTTGCTCAGTCGGCGCAGGCGTCGATTCCTCCTGCGCAAAACGGGCGTAGAGCAGGGCGTTGGGCGAGCCAATGCCGACGTCGGTTACATAGTCGGCTGAGGCGTTTGCCAGCACCGCTTCCGTCACCTCTTCAGGCAGGGCGCGGGGATGCTGCTCCAGGTAGAGAGCCGCCGCTCCGGCGACGTGCGGCGCCGCCATCGAAGTTCCGCTGAGGGTGGCGACGGCGTCATCCGCCTTATGGCCTGCGGAGGTAATTTCCGCGCCGGGGGCGAAGATGTCGACGCAAGAGCCCTTGTTCGAGAAGCCGGCGCGCGCGTCCTGCATGGTCGTAGCGCCGACGGTGATGGCCTCGCCCACGCGAGACGGGGATGTATTGCAGGCGTCGGCGTTGGAGTTGCCGGCGGCGATGACGAAGGTCACGCCGGCCTGGATGGCGTTGCGCACGGCCGTGTCGAGCGCGGCCGAGACGTTGCCGCCCAGGCTCATATTGGCGACAGCAGGGCCTTCGTAGTTGGCCGCGATCCAGTCCACGCCGGCGATGACGCCCGCATACGAGCCGGAGCCCTGGCAGTTGAGCACGCGCACCGGGTGCAGCGTCACATCTTTGGCCAGGCCGTAGGTTGCCCCGCCGACTGTGCCGGCCACATGAGTGCCGTGCCCGTTGCAATCTTCCGTGCCCTCGTCGTCTTCGATCAGGGAAATGCCTTCGCCGATGCGTCCCGCAAATTCTTCATGGGTAGAGCGGATGCCGGTATCGACGATGTAGGCGTGGACGCCGGCGCCGGTGGCGTTGTAGGCGTAGGTGTTGTCCAGCGGCAAATCACGCTGGTCCACGCGGTCCAAGCCCCACACCGCGGGCGACTGCTCGTCGAAGATGTGTACGACGCGGTCCGGCTCGATGAAGGCGATGCGCGGGTCCTTTTCCAGTGCGTCCAGCGCAACCGGCGAGAGCGTGGCGGAAAAGCCCTGCAACGCGTTCTGATAGGTGTAGTGGACTTCGCCGCCGAAGCGGTGAATCACCGCGTTTGCCATCAATTCGGCGGACAACTCATCGCCTTCGGGCGTGCGCGGCAGATGGGCCTCATTGAAGACGACGATATATTGGTCCGGGATGATCTGGGCATCGTCGCCGGCATCGGATTCTGCGCTGGGGAAAGAGAGGGCGAGGGGCGATGCAAAATCGCCTGCGGCCAGTTGCGTCTGTACGGCGGCGATGCCGAGCACAAAGAGCGCGGCGACGATCGCGACCGTCACGCCATAGGCCAAGAGCCGCATGGTTTTGTACAAGTTCTTATGACGTTCTGCCATGAGAAGGCGTCTCCTTACCGGGTCAAGCGTGTGCGCACTCGATGCACGGTGTTACGAAAGATTAAAATGCACACAAAATTGCGTCCGTCAACATAATAGACGCACGATATGCAACTTTGGATACGGTCTGGCGTGAGATTCGCCAATAAAAAATGGCATCCCTGTGTGCGACTCGCTAAGGGCCGGCGCGAAATAAGCATGGTAAGCGGGCGAGCGAACCTTGCGCAAGCGCACCTGCCGGCGGGCGTGTTGCCGACTTTGTGAGCGCGCTTACATAGCGCTGCGAACGCAGCCGTTACCTTGTGCTATGTTTTCTGTAGCGCCTGCATCGCCCCTCGCCGAGCACAGGGCGCAAGCTCCAAGAGCAGTCAAACCGATAGGGAGGAAGAGATGCGGTCCACACGGAGAGTTCGCGGTTGGTCGCGTACAGCGCGATCGCTGATGTGGTTGGCGGTTTTGGTCGCGGGGTTGCTGGCGCTGGCGGCTTGCGGCTCCGACGCATCGCCCGCTGAAATGCCCGCCGAAGAGCCGGAAGCGACGGAAATGCCCGCCGAAGAACCGGCAGCGACCGAGATGCCCGCTGAAGAGCCGGCAGCCACGGAAATGCCCGCCGAAGAGCCGGAAGCCACGGAAATGCCCGCGGAAGAGCCTGCCGGCGCCATGCCGGGCGACCCGGTCGCGGGCGAGCTGGTGTTGGCCGCCGCCGTCGGCTGCGGCTGCCACTTTAACGGCGACCTGGGCGCGCTGGCCGGCGGCAACAAGTTCGAAGGCGATTTCGGCGTGGTGCATTCGCGCAATCTGACCCCGGACCCGGCGACCGGCATCGCCGGCCTCAGCGACCAGGAACTGGCCGACGCCATCCGCTACGGCAAGCGTCCGGGCGGCGGCAACCTGTTCATCATGCCGCGCTATGCGGGCATGGCGGACGAGGACGTCTACAACCTGATTGCCTATCTGCGCAGCTTGGAGCCGGTGGAGAACCCGATCCCAGACCGTGAATTGGCCTTTGAGCCGCCGGCGTATGAGGGCGAGATGGCGGCCCCGGCGGTTGCGCCCACTGAGCCGGTGGAGCGGGGCGCGTATTTGGCCTCGCTGGCGCGCTGCGGCATGTGCCACACGCCGACGAATGAGGACGGCAGCCCAATCGAGGGCATGATGCTGGCGGGCGCGCCCTTCCGTGACACGGTGGCGCCCAATCTCACGCCCGACGAGGCGACCGGACTTGGCCTGTGGAGCGAGGAGGAGATCGCCGCCTTCCTGGCGACGGGCCTGTATGATGACGGCACGGAGCCGCACGCCGCCATGAAGCAGGTAGCGGACCGCGGCACGTCCCGCCTGACCGATGCGGATCGGCTGGCGATCGCCGCCTTCTTGAAGAGCCTGCCGCCGGTCGAGAACCTGCCGGCCCCGCCCCAGTAGACGGCCATGAGCGCACAGCAGAGCATACGGCATATTTCTTGGCAGAGCATACGGCGCAGCGCCGCAGCCGCGCTGCTGGGTGCGAGTCTTCTTCTGGCGGCCTGTTCGTCCGCCGCCGATGCGGAGCCGACGGCCGCGCCCGCTCCGGCTGCGACGGAGACGGAGACAGCCACGGCGGCGCCTGCGCCTGCTGCGCCTACGGAACCCCCTGCTGCGACAGTAGAGCCGGCGGCGGAACCCGCGGCGCAAGCCGGCGATGTGGAAGAGCCGCACTTGGCGCGGTTCGTGATCGTGCCCGAGGAAAGCGAGGCCCGTTACTCGATCAACGAGGTCTTCATCAGCGACAACAATACGCTGGCGACCGCGGTCGGCGTCACGAGCCAGGTGCAGGGCGGCATGACGCTCAACTATGACGACCCGGCGGCTAGCGAGTTCGACCAGTTCGTCGTGGACATCAGCACGCTGCGCAGCGACCGGTCACGGCGCGACCGCGCCATCCGCCGGCAGTGGCTGGAGTCGTCGACTTACCCGCTCGCCGTCTTCGACGTGCGCGAGGTGCGCAACTTCCCCGCAGACCCGCAGGAGGGCGAGCCTATCTCGTTCCAGTTGGCGGGCGATATGACGGTGAAGGAGACGACGCAAGAGGTGGTGTGGGAGGTGACGGCGACGCTGGAAGGCGACCGCTTGAACGGCGCGGCAACGTTGGAGACGACGCTGGAGAGCTTCAATATCCCTGTGCCGAGCATTGCCAACATCCTGCGCGTGACGGACGGCATCACGTTGACGCTTGACTTCGTGATGGCGCGTGCGGCCGAGTAGGCCGGTCGCCGTTACGCGCGAAACGGTCCATGTCGATGGGCAGCGTCGCCCGCCGGCATGGACCGTTTGCATTGGCGGCATAGGGTCCGGGCTATTCGGGCATGTCGATCACGATCTTGACCGCGCCTTCGTCGGGCGTGCGTTGCAGCTCGTAGGCGTCCAGCACTTGGTCAAACGGGA
>CAZYSJ010000155.1:0-8189 GCA_964649875.1 uncultured Caldilineaceae bacterium | reverse complement strand
AGATAATGAGCGGTGACTGGAGTTCAGACGTGTGCTCTTCCGATCTTGATCTACGCCGGCCTGGTGCGCACAGGCAAGGCCGACGGCGTAGCCGCAGTCAACGGCGCGCTCGCCGGCCTCGTCGCCATCACGGCCGGTTGCGCCGTCGTCCCGCCCTGGGCCGCGGTGATCATCGGCATTCTGGCGGGCTTCGTGCTCATGTGGGGCGAACGCTTCGTCGAACGCACGCTCAAGGTGGACGACCCCGTCGGCGCCGTCACGGTCCACGGCATCGTCGGCTTCTTCGGCCTGCTCATGGTCGGCGTCTTCGCTGACGGAACCTATGGCGACGTCAGCGGCATCATCGCCGGCAACTTCAACCAGATCGTCGTCCAGTTGATCGGCGCCGTCTCCCTCGCCGCCTGGGCGCTCGTCATGGGCTTCATCATGTTCTCGATCATCAAGAGCGCCATCGGCCTGCGCGCCAGCGACGAAGAGCAGACCCTGGGCCTCGACATCACCGAGCACGGCATGAGCGTCTACGAACCGGGCATCATGCCGGAAACCGCCGGCGACTGAACCGCACAGACCGCCTTCCGCTTGCCACACACATGCATCATAGAAAAGAGCGCCGGGCTAGTCCAGCCGGCGCTCTCGCATATTTATCGTTGGGCTTTTATTCGCTCAGGCGTTGCGCGTGCCTGCGCCCTTCAGCTTGCCGCGCAAGTACTCCCGGTTCAACATCGCGATGAAGTCCAACCCGATTTCCTTAGGACACACCGCTGCGCACTCGCCGATGTTTGTACAGCCGCCGAAGCCCTCGCTCTCCATCGCGTCCACCATCAGCACCGCCCGGTCGAAGCGTTCCGCTTGGCCTTGCGGCAACACGTTGAGATGCCCCACCTTGGCCGCGGTAAACAGCATGGCCGACGAATTGGGACAGGCGGCTACACACGCCCCGCAGCCAATGCATGCCGCCGCGTCCATGGCGACATCCGCCACGGGCTTAGGTACGGGTATGCTGTTGGCGTCCGGCGCGCTGCCCGCCGACGCCGAAATGTAGCCACCGGCCTGAATGATGCGGTCCAGCGCCGCCCGTTCCACGACCAGGTCTTTGATCACCGGAAACGCCTTGGCCCGCCACGGCTCCACCAGGATGACATCGCCATCCTTGAAGTGCCGCATGTGCAGTTGGCAGGCCGTCGTGGCCGCCTTCGGGCCATGCGCAATGCCGTTGATCATGATGCCGCACATGCCGCAGATGCCTTCGCGACAGTCATGATCAAACGCTACAGGTTCGTCCCCGTTTGCGATCAACTGCTCGTTGAGCATATCGAGCACTTCCAAGAACGACTCGTCCGGGCCGACGTCGTCCACCTCATATTCCTCAAAGCGCCCCTTGCTTTGGGCGTTCGGCTGTCGCCAGATTCGCAACTTGAATTTCATAGTCGACTCTGCTCCCTTTGCTTCTCCGCTACTTGTAGCTGCGCTGTGACAGGGCGACATACTCGAAAGTCAGCGGCTCCTTGTTGAGGATCGGTGCGCGCCCGTCGCCGGCATACTGCCAAGCCGCCACATAAGCGTAGTTCTCGTCGTCGCGTCTGGCCTCTCCGTCCGCCGTCTGGTACTCGCTGCGGAAGTGGGCGCCGCATGACTCGTTGCGATGCAGCGCGTCGATGCACATCAGCTCGGCAAGCTCCATAAAATCACCGACGCGTCCCGCCTTCTCCAGGCTCTGATTGAGTTCCTCTGAATCGCCGGGCACGCGCACGTTCTGCCAATATTCCTCGCGCAGAGGCGGAATCAGTTCGAGCGCCTTCTTCAGCCCCTCTTCCGACCGCTCCATTCCGCAGTATTCCCAAAGAATCTGGCCTAACTCACGGTGATACGAATCGACCGAGCGGTCGCCATTGGCTTTGAGCAATCGCTCAACCCGCCCATGCACTTCCTCCTCGACGGCGCGGAACGCCTCGTGATCCGTAGTCAGCGGCTCCAGCGTCGCCTGCGCCAGATAATTGCTCAAGGTATACGGCAGGATGAAATAGCCGTCCGCCAACCCCTGCATCAGCGCGCTGGCCCCAAGCCGGTTCGCCCCGTGGTCCGAGAAGTTAGCCTCGCCTATGGCAAACATGCCCGGAATGGTGCTCATCAGGTTATAGTCTACCCACAGCCCGCCCATGGTGTAATGCAAGGCCGGGTAGATGCGCATCGGAACCTGATACGGATTCTCGCCCGTGATGTTCTCATACATATCGAACAGGTTCCCGTAGCGGTCGCGTATCACGTTGGCGCCAAGTCGCTCGATCGCATCGGCAAAGTCCAAATAAACGCCGTTGCGCCGCGGCCCAACACCGTGCCCTGCATCAACCACGCTTTTGGCCGCGCGCGAAGCAATATCGCGCGGCACCAAGTTGCCGAAGCTGGGATAACGCTCCTCCAGATAATACCAGCGCTCCTTCTCCGGAATGTCTCCCGGAGCGCGTGTATCGCCAGGCTGGCGCGGCGCCCAAATGCGGCCGTCGTTGCGCAGCGACTCGCTCATCAGCGTCAGTTTGCTCTGGTGCTCGCCGGACTGCGGAATGCAGGTCGGGTGAATCTGCGTATAACACGGATTGGCAAAGTACGCGCCGCGCCGATGAGCGCGCCAGGCGGCGGTCACATTACAGCCCTTGGCGTTGGTCGACAGATAAAAGGCGTTGCTATAGCCGCCGGTCGCCAACACCACCGCGTCGCCTAGCCATCGCTCGATCTTGCCGTTGCGCAGGTCGCGCGTCACGATGCCCCGCGCCACGCCGTTCACCACCACCAGATCGAGCATCTCGGTGCGGGTATGCATCCGCACTCGCCCGGCGTGGATCTGGCGGGCGAGCGCTTGGTACGCACCCAACAGCAGTTGCTGGCCCGTCTGACCACGGGCATAGAATGTGCGCGACACCTGCGCGCCGCCGAAAGAGCGGTTGTCCAACAAGCCGCCGTACTCGCGCGCAAAGGGCACGCCCTGCGCCACGCACTGGTCGATGATGTTATTGCTCACCTGCGCAAGCCGATAGACGTTCGCCTCGCGCGAGCGGTAATCGCCGCCCTTCACCGTGTCGTAAAAGAGCCGGAAAATGCTGTCGCCGTCGTTGCGATAGTTCTTCGCCGCGTTAATGCCGCCCTGCGCCGACACGCTGTGGGCGCGCCGCGGGCTGTCCTGATAGGCGAAACAGTCTACGTTGTAGCCAAGTTCGCCCAGGGTCGCCGCCGCAGATCCTCCGGCCAAGCCGGAACCGACGACGATGATGCGAAACTTGCGCCGGTTCGCCGGCGACATCAACTTCATATCGAAGCGGGCCTTATCCCACTTCTCCGCTATCGGCCCATCCGGCGTCTTTGCATCCAGGATCGTCTTGGCGGGCGCTGGGGCCTTGCTCGTCTGGGTATCGGCCGTATCTGCCATGGATGTTCCTCCGCGTTAACTCAAAATGCCAAGTTGGACGGCGATGGGTACGCTGGCGAATCCTACCGGGACGAGGATCGCCAGAGCCCACGCCAGCCCGCGAATCAAGCCGTCCAGACGCTGATTATTGAAGCCAAGCGTCTGAAACATGCTCCACGTGCCGTGGAACAGGTGAAAACCGAGCGCGACCACTGCAACCAGATAGACCAACGTCACCGGCAACGACTGGAAGTTCGTCACCAGGTTGTGATAGGGCTGGCCCGGAATGAACTCGCCGTGCACCGCGGAAACGCCCCACGTCAACTGCATCAGGTGCAACAGCAAGAACAGCAGGATCACAACCCCGCCATAGCGCATCGTGATCGAGGCGTAGTTAGCCTGCACCACCCGGCGCGTGGCGTAGTTCTGAGGTCGCGCCTGCCGCGCTTGTTGTGTGAGCGACAAGGCGGCCCACACATGCAGCACAATCGACACGACGAATATGATGCGGGCAACCGTCAACAAATGCAGATGGCCGAAGATCGGCGCGCCCATGTCGCGCAGGCCCTCCGCATAGTGGTTGAAGGCCGCCTCACCCAAAAAGGCCTTCAGGTTGCCATACATATGCATGACCACGTAGCCAATCCAGATCACCCCGCTAACCGCCATGATCGCCTTCTTGCCGATCGACGTGCGGTAAAGCGCAGCCGCTTGCATAGATCAGACCTCCTTGTCTATCTTGGCCTACATATTGCCGATCAATGCGCCGCCGAACTCGCTGCATCGCACTTCCGTCGCGCCGTCCATCAACCGCGCGAAGTCATACGTCACGACTTTCTGCCCGAAGGTCTTTTCCATGGCCGCCGTGATCAGGTCGGCGGCTTCGTGCCAGCCCATGTGCCGCAACATCATTTCGCCGCTCAAGATGACCGAAGACGGGTTCACCTTGTCCTGGCCCGCATATTTGGGCGCTGTGCCGTGCGTCGCCTCGAAGATAGCGCGCCCGGTCTCGTAGTTGATATTCGCCCCCGGCGCGATGCCGATGCCGCCCACTTGCGCCGCCAGCGCATCGCTGATATAGTCGCCGTTCAAATTCAGCGTCGCCAGCACATCATATTCAGCCGGGCGCGTCAAGACCTGCTGCAGCATGGCGTCTGCAATCATGTCCTTCACGACGATGCCATTAGGCAAGACATGCCACGGCCCCCCGTCCAGCGGCGTAGCGCCGAATTCCTCCGCCGCTACTTTATATCCCCAGTTGCGGAACGCGCCTTCGGTGAACTTCATGATATTGCCCTTGTGCACCAGCGTCACACTCTTGCGCCGGTTGTCGATGGCATACTGAATAGCCGCCCGCACCAGACGGCTCGTGCCCTCCTCGCTCACCGGCTTCACGCCGACGCCGCTGCTCTGCGGAAAGCGAATCTTCTTGACGCCCATCTCTTCTTCCAAGAAGCGGATCACCTTGACGGCCTCCGGCGAGTAGGCTTCCCACTCGATGCCGGCGTAGATGTCTTCCGTGTTTTCGCGGAAGATCACCATGTCCACCAGTTCGGGCTGCTTGACCGGGCTAGGCACGCCGCTGAAATACTGCACCGGTCGCACGCAGGCGTAAAGGTCCAGTTCCTGGCGCAGGGCGACATTGATGCTGCGGATGCCGCCGCCCACCGGCGTGGTCAACGGCCCCTTGATCGCCGCCAGATACTCGTCAATCGCCTCCAGCGTTTCTTCCGGCAGCCAGATCGGCTCACCGTAAACGTCGTTCGCTTTCTCGCCGGCGAATACCTCCATCCACACGATCTGGCGTCTTCCGCTATAAGCCTTCTTCACGGCGGCGTCGAAGACCGGTTGGCTGGCCGCCCAAATGTCCGGCCCCGTTCCGTCGCCCTCGATGAACGCCACGATGGGCCGGTCAGGAACCTGGAGCGCCCCATCCTTCAATGTAATCTTCTCACCATCGGTCGGCACGACTATCTTCTGATACGCCATCGTTAGATTCCCTTTCCCTCTACTCTGTGTTGCCTCATACGCTGCGTTCAACTCTGTACATCCGGCTGCTCGGAGCCGCTTACCTTCCCAGATCCGCCTCTACCTGGCCGCGCCAGGCCTCGTCGAGTCCGCAAAAGACCTCGCCGCTGCGCGTCCGGCTCCACGGCCCCGCAAGCCAGTAGACCAGTCGAGCCGCATCTTCAGGCGACAGCAACTCGCCGCGCTCATACGCACTGTTCCAGGCGTCGAAGTTAAGGCCGCTCTCCGCCGTGTCTACGCTGCGGATGTCCGCCTGCAACTCCGTATCCGCCCAGCCTGGGTTTAGGCAGTTGACGCCTACGCCGCGACCCGCCACTTCTTGGGCCACGACGCGCGTCCACATCTCAAGACCGGCTTGCGCCGCGCAATAGGCGCTCATCCCCGCATACGGATGGTAAGCCGCATCGCTCGTCAAGTTGACGATGCGCCCATACCCCTGGTCAACCATCACGGGCAGTACGTTGCGCGCCAGATAAAACGGGCCGATCAGATTGACATGGATGTTGTAAGCCCATTCATCTGCGTCCGTCTCCATCGCCTCATCCAGCGGCCAGATGACGCCCGCGCTGTTCACGAGGATGTCGACCCGGTCGAACTGGTCCAAGGCGGATTCGACGATCTCCTCCGCAGCCGCCGGGTCGCTGATGTCCGCGGGCACGGCAATGGCGCGCCTACCCTGGCTGCGTATCTCCTTCACCACGGCCTCTAACTGGTCGCTGCTGCGCGCAGCCAACACAACCGCTGCGCCGGCTTCCGCCAGTAACCGCGCCGTAGCCGCTCCGATTCCTCGGCTCGCGCCGCAGATAATTGCTGTCTGCCCCTGTAGTTTCTTGCGGATCATGGCGCAAGTTTACCAGATGGCAAGCAATTGACCTAGCGGCAAAATCGTTTTTGAGCATTTTCTGCCAAAATCTCTTTCACGACATACACAGACTTGCGTCCATCTAGGTCTCTCAGGTAGCCTTGACCCATTACCGCCAATTGAGAATCCCCTGCACGACGCCAAACACAACGCCAAACCCAACGCCAAACACAATGCCAGAGACGAGCCGGATCATGCCGCGTTCGACACAAATCGACAACCCCGCCACCGTGCGGCAGACAAAATCCGCCGCTCGCCTCGTCGCCACAATCGGCGCAACCATCGGCCTGTGCATCATGGGCGATTCGCTGATGTACAGCATCCTCCCGCTCCAGGCCCCTCATCTCGGCATCTCCCTGCCGCTGGTCGGCATCCTGCTCAGCGCCAATCGCCTCGTGCGCCTGCTATCCAACAAGTGGGCGGGCGGCATCTTTGAACGTTACGGGATGAAATGGCCCTTCTTCGCCTCGGTCTTGGTGGGGCTTCTCTCAACCGCATTCTATGGCATCCCCGCCGGCTTCATCGTCTTCTTGCTCGCGCGCATGGCCTGGGGCGTTGCCTGGTCAGGGCTGCGCCAAGGGGGCTATGCAGCCGTATGGACGGGCGCTGCCGCCACGCGCGGCCGGCTGACCGGCCTGCTCTGGGGGTTGGTGCGACTGGGCAGCGCCATCGGCGTCTTCGCCGGCGGCCTGCTCTATGACCGCGCCGGCTACGGTCCGGCCATCGCCGCAGTAGTAGCCGTGGGGCTGATCGCCATTCCCGTTTCTTACCTTGCGCGCTGGCCGGCAAGCGTCGAAGACCAGAATGAACCGCTGTCCGGCTCTGATGAGGATAACGCCCAGGTTTCCTGGAAACAGCTTGCCGCCGTGGCCTTTCGGTCGCCTGTCCACCGCTGGCTGACACTGGGCAGCTTCTTCGTTTATCTGCTAAGCGGCGTCGTGGTGTCGACCACCTCGGTATTTCTGGCCGCCCGCTTCGATGCCGGTTCCGGCGCATTTGTGTTCGGCCTGGGCATCGCCGCGCTGACGGGCATGATCCACGCGGGGCGCTGGCTCGCAGACTTGGCTCTCGGCCCGCTCGTCGGCTGGCTATCCGACTACATCGGTCAAGCCAACACGCTGGCGGCGCTCGGCGCGCTCATGCTGGCGGCGCTCGGCGCAGCTTCGTCGCTGCCGGCCGTAGCCGCGGCCTTCAGCATCTTCGCCGCCCTGCTGATCGATGGGGCCTTGCACATCGTCCTGAGCGCCGCAGCCAGCGGCGCCGCTCTGCGCGCCGACCGCCCGCACGTTTTCGTCGCCGCATTTGCCACCGTCTCCGATGCAGGTTCCGCCCTCGGACCGCTTGCCGCCTTCACCCTCGCCGCCTCTGTGCAGCGCCTGCCGGCGGTTTACGTTACGGCCAGTTGCGTCCTCATGCTCGTCCTGTGGCAATACTGGCGCACGAGTCGGGTCGCCGCAAACATAGGCTAAACGACAAAGATAACGCCAATTGTAACCGGCTGCTCTTGGCGATCCGGGTCGCCTGGCGTACCATGTCACCGCGGCATTCGGACGAGCATCACTGCCTAACGCGCCGTCCGCTGCGGCTCGACGATCAAGACCAACGACTACGCCCGATCACCTGATCAGGAGGCACTAGCATGAACATGATCCCTATTCTCCTCGAAGCGCATTCCGGCTGGCGCTACCTCGTCATCCTAGCCCTTACGCTTGTCATTCTGCGAGCGCTTTGGGGCTGGCTGCGCCAGGGTGAATGGAGCGGCCTGGACAACCGCCTTGGCTTGATCACGACGATAGTGATCGACATCCAATTACTCCTCGGTATTGTCGTATGGATCATGCAGCAGCAGTGGATGGGTTTCAACGCCCTGGCCGCCTGGGAACACCCGGTCACGATGATCCT
>CAZYSJ010000154.1:0-8275 GCA_964649875.1 uncultured Caldilineaceae bacterium | reverse complement strand
GGGCGGCTTTTCAACGCTCCCCGCTACCGCGGCCACTACACGGTAAGCACTATCAGTCTGCAGGCGCGCGCCGGCCAGGACCTCGACGCCCTGGAACTCCAGGTCGAGCAGGTCTTGCGCCTGCGTCACGGCTTGGGGGCCGACGATGGCAACGACTTTATGATCAGCAACCAGGCCGATCTGCTTGAGATGGCGAGCGAGGTCAGCGGCACGTTGACCGCGCTGCTCGGCGGGATCGGCGCTGTGAGCCTGGTCGTCGGCGGTATCGGCATCATGAACATTATGCTTGTGTCCGTCACCGAGCGGACGCGCGAGATCGGGTTGCGCAAGGCTCTGGGCGCGCATCGCAGCGACATCCTGCTCCAGTTCCTGATCGAAGCGCTCACGCTCTGTGCGTTGGGCGGCGCCATTGGCATAGCGATCAGCTTGGGGCTTTCGGCGGCATTGGCCCAATTCTCCTTCGTCGGCCTGAATATTGTCATCGAGCCGTGGACGATGGTCTTGGCCTTAGCTGTCAGCACCGCCAGCGGCTTTGTTTTCGGCCTCTATCCCGCTATGCGCGCCACCCGGCTGGACCCAATCGAGGCCCTGCGCTACGAGTAAGCGGCGTGTCCGCCAAGTATTTGTCATGCTGCAGCCAGAGGGTTTCCGAGTGAAGAATCTCGTTGTATCAGAGGAACAGATGTCTCGCTATGCGCAACATGACATCGTGCGTCTTTGGCGAGCGCGCCGCTTAGTAGCCTCCTTGCCGCAGCATGATTGTGTGCGTATTGAGCGAACCAACGGGTAAGCGCCGCGGAGAAATCTGAGCCTCATCTGTTATTAGAACCGAGACGAGCAACTTCTATAGGATTACCATATCGCGTTTGCGGCGCTCAATTTTGGCCCGCCAGCATGCAAAGGCGAGCAAGCCCGCCCTGCTGAGAGGCTGCGTCGCCGCGCTATTCGCCGCCGAAGACGACGGGCAGCCGAATCGTATTGGCGGCGAAGTCAGGTCGCTGCAACGTGAGCGCGACGGGCAGCAATAGCCTGGCCGCGTCCGGTCCGCGCTGCGTGCCTGGGCGAATATAGTCGCGCCGCGCGATCTGGAGCAGTTCGCAGGTCGGGTCAGCGCGGTTGGCGCAGAACGGAAGCCCCTTGTCGCCTGTCGTCGGAATCGAGACGCATTTTCCGCCGGTCAAATCTTCGAGGCCAGTGCAGTCGCGGGCGAGATAGTAGAGGAAGAGCTTTTCGGTATTGCTGACGGCGGAGGAATACGCCAGCGCGGAGCCGGCGAGTTCGTCGTCGGGGATGTTCTCGAAGCCTTTCTTCTTCAGACTTGAGTTCAGCGCCAAGCCGACATAGGTGGCGTTGCCGGTCTCGGTGGCAAGTGGGCCGGCGACAGCGTAGACCTGCCCGTTATCGAGCCAGAGGCGCAACGCGGCCTGATAAGCCGTGTCCTGCGTATCGCCGAGGCAGTTCATGCCGATTTCGGTGCACTCCGGCCCGACCAGGTTGATGGGCGGGATCTGCAGGTGGACGAAGTTGGTCAATCGCTCCGGTTCGCACCAGCCCTGAGCGTCGGGCAGGCAGGGCTGATTCCAGCGCTCCCCGACGGCGATGAGCAGGTCCTTGAGATCGGGTGCTAGCGCGGTCTCGGCGGGGGCTTCCGCCGCCGTCCGCTCTTCAAGCTGGACCTGCGGGTAACGCTCAGGCTGTCGTTCCGCATTCGCGTCACGGATGCGCAGGACGACGAGAGGCGGGTTGGCGCGCCAGGCGTTCGCGGCCGTCTCGTCTGCAGGCATGGCATAGCGGATCACGGTCAAGAAATCGTCGGCGGCTTCGCCCAGGCCGACCCGCATATCGCGAGGGATCGGCTCGGTGAAGATATCGCCGGCTGCAATCGAACTCTTGCCGAGCGCTGCCCGGATGGCGTTGTCCATGTACCGGTCGGGGGTGATGATAAAGACGCGGAACTGGTCGAAGGCTTGGTGCGACGGGGATTGCCGTTCGATGACCACGTTGTTGATGGCGTTGCTCAGGCTGGCGAGTATCTGGATGCGCTTGCCGCTGCCGGGCGCCTTGGTGAAGAACGTGTGCAGGTGGAGCGGGAAATGCTCGGCGATCGTCCGGTACGCTAGGCTATTCTCGTCCCATGCGCCCTCCCGCGTGAAGAGGTAAGTCTGAATGCCGAAATAGTCGGCCTGGGGCGGCAGCACGCCGAAAATGACGATCGCCTCGCGCGGGTCGAAGCGGCGGATCGTGCCGTAGCCTTCCTTAACCTCGCCTAAGGCGCGCACCATCGCCGGTTCGACATACTCCTCCGGCCAGAAGGGCGCGACCGGCAGCAGATAGGGCGCGGCGGGGTTGTTGAAGTAACAGGATTCCATGATCGGATAGGACCACTGCTCGCAATCTTCGTTGGTGTAGAGTTTGACATAGCCGCTCTGCGCCTCGAAGCCCTGCGCCGCCAGGTCAAGCGTCAGGCGTTGGGCGACTGCTTGGAGCGCTGCAGGCGTTACGTTTTGCGGCGCAGCGTCCGCGCCAGTTGCCGGCAGCGCGCCCCACGCCGGCAGCAGAGCCAGGACGAACAGCAGCGCAAGAACGGTGCGGCGGGAAGGGGACATGGGGCCGGTTCCTTTCTTCAGTCAGTTGATTGAGTAGGTCAAGCGTATAGGCTGGCGCAATCTCCGCCCGGGCCATCTGCGACCTTTTCGCGCCGACGCATGTCGCCAACCAACGTCGCCGTCGGCAAGCGAACGATGCGCTTGTTCGCCACAGGGCGGTCTCTTGGTTCACGCTGCTACTTCGGCGGCACGCGTGACAGCGTCTCGACCAGGAAATCCGTCAGCTTCTGCACGCTGGCGATATGGAGCGCTTCGTCGGGCGAGTGGACATTTTGCAGCGTTGGCCCGATCGAGATCGCGTCCATGCCCGGATATTTGGCGACGATGGTTCCGCATTCTAAGCCGGCATGGACGGCCAAGACTTGGGGCGGCTGGCCGGTCGTCTCTTGGTAGACCTGCTGCATGAGGGCCAAGAGCGGCGATTCGGCATTTGGCGCCCAGCCGGAATAGCGGCCGCTGATGACTGTCTTGGCCCCCGCCAATTCCCAGACGCTGGAGACCATCCCCGCCACGTCGTCCAGGGCGGAATCGACCGAACTGCGCATGTAGCATGCGACGTCTAGCCGGCCGTCTGCAACGTGGACCACGCCCATGTTTGTGGAAGTTTCCACCAGGCCCGGCACGGCGTCGCTCATGCGTATGACGCCTTGGGGTGTGGCGTAGAGGGCGGCGATCAGCGTGCGCTGGGCGGTCTCGTCCATCACCTGGTCGGGCGCATCGGCGGGCGTCGCCTGCACGCGCAGGTCCGGCTCTACCGCAGCCAACTCATTTTGGATGACGGACTGGTATTCGTCTACGGCGCGGAGGAAAGCGTCTCTTCGGTTCTCGGGAACACAGACGAGGGCCGAGGCGTCGCGCGGGATGGCGTTGCCCGCGCTGCCGCCTGCGATGGCGGCGATGCGCAGGCCATAGGCCGGCCCTGCCGCGCTGAGGAAGCGCACCAACAACTTGGCGGCATGCCCCCGGCCGAGGTGGATGTCGATGCCGGAATGCCCGCCTCTGAGGCCCGAGACGCTTAGGCTGTAGGCCGCCATGCCGGACGGCACGGATGTTTCGGCGTAGGAGGTTGTGGCCGCGGCCGCGGCGCCGCCGGCGCTGCCGATGATAAATGAGCCCTCCCACTCGCCGTCCAGGTTGATGTAGAGATCGCCCTGGAGCACGCCGGGTTTCAGGCCCGCCGCGCCCGACATGGTAGTTTCTTCGTCGGCGGTGAACAACGCCTCAATCGGGCCTGCGTCCAGCGTCTGCGACTGCAACACGGCCATGGCGATGGCCATGCCGATGCCGTCGTCGGCGCCCAGCGTCGTGCCGGCGGCCCTTATCCACTCGCCGTCCACATAGGCCTGGATGGGGTCAACCGTAAAATCGTGGACCTTGTCGGGCGTCTTCTGCGCCACCATGTCCATATGCGCCTGGAGGATGACGCCTTTGCGGTCTTCCATGCCTGGGGCGGCGGGCTTGCGGATCAGCACATTGCCCGCATCGTCGACGCTCGTCTCCAGGCCGAGGTCTTGGCCGAACTGCACCAGATACGCTTGCACCTGCTCGAGATGGCCGGAGGGGCGCGGGACCTGCGTCAACGCGTAGAAGTTGCGCCACACGTCCTGCGGTTCGAGGCTGGTGAGCGCGTCGCCCAGCGGCACAGTTCCCGCTGGGCCGGCGTCCGGCTGCGGCGGAGAGGCGGAGATAGGCGCACAAGCGCTCAACAGCGCGACCGATACAAGCAAACAGCAGATGAAGCCTTTCATGGCGGTTTTTCTCCTTTACGGAACGATCACGTCAACCATTCCCGTGTCCAGGTCATAGTACGCCCCGACGATGGCCAACGCCCCGCCTGCCAAGGCTTCGGCAAAGAAAGGCTGCTCCCTGAGGGTCAGCACAGTCTGCTCAACGTGGATTCGCACGGCGGTGTCGAGC
The DNA here is from genome assembly GCA_964649875.1 of uncultured Caldilineaceae bacterium. Classification (GTDB taxonomy): domain Bacteria; phylum Chloroflexota; class Anaerolineae; order Caldilineales; family Caldilineaceae; genus JASGTU01. The sequence goes on along the minus strand of CAZYSJ010000154.1, from coordinate 3,752 downwards.
GGATCGCCGGGCTGCTCGATGGCACTTTCAACCGAGGGGCGAATGCTTTCGACGACCGCGGCGATGTCGGCCTCTGCTTCGGTTCCTTCTTCAACGGCGTCAAGCGTGGCTGTGACGGCGCCGCAGCGTTCATGGCCGAGCACCAGCAGCAGGGGGATTTCCAGTTCGGCAACGCCGAATTCGAGGCTGCCCAGCACTGCAGAATCGAGCACATGCCCGGCCGTGCGGATGACGAACAAGTCGCCCAAACCGGCATCGAAGACGATCTCCGGCGGGACGCGTGAGTCTACGCAGCCAAAGATGGTGGCGAACGGTTGCTGGCCCTGTGCGACGTCAAGGCGGCGGTAAGCTGATTCGTGCAGCGGAAGGGGATGGCCCGCTGCATGGCGGCGGTTGCCCTCAAGCAGCCGCTGGAAGGCGGCATCGGCGGTGCGCGGGACAGGTTCGTCCATTCTCTTGGCCGGTGTGAATGACGCATCTGAACACAAGAGCCGGCGGGCCGTCCGCGGTGAACAGCCCGACAGGGTGGTGATTGCGACGGAGGCGCCTGCTGTGCGTAGGAAGCGGCGGCGAGAGAGAGCTTGTCTAGTTAGCATGGTCTGGTCTTCCTGGGATGGAGGGGGCCGCCGCATGGCGGCCCCCTCCGTGGATAGGGCCCTAGTTGCGTATTACTTGAAGACAACTGGGAAGAGGCTGCGCCAGCCGGGGGATTCGACCGTCACGGCTAGGGTGTCGGTGTTGTTGCCGGGCTGAGCGTCGCCGCTCGTCTCCGTCACGACGGCGTAGAGCGTATGTTGGCCTCGTGTGGAGGGAACCCACTCGAACCAAACCGAGTTGCCCTCCGGAGCCATGCTGCCGACAAAGACTTTCTTGCCGGCAATGGGCACGCCCCCCTGCTGCGGGTCGCCGTCGAAGATCAGCACATGGCTGAACTCCGTGCCGGGCTTGTCCGTATGGACGGTGACGCGAATCTGCAGCGGCTGCCCAGCCATGATCTTGACCATGTCTGAGACGATGTTGCCTTCGGCGTCGAGGGCAGCCAACCCGCCTTCATCCATGCTGACGTCGGCATCCAGCCGTTGTCCCGGGACAGCGGCGGCGGGTTGTTTGGCCACGGTCACGTAACTGTAGCCCTCGTTATTCTGGGCTGGGTCGAGGCAGTTCTTGGTCGGGTATTCCGTGTCCGAGAGGCCTGCGCACGATGTCCAGAAGCCGCCGGCAGGGTGGGTCAGGTCGACCGTGAAGTAGAACTGGGTGGCCTTGCTCTCGATTTCGTACTTCTCCGCCACACTGTTTTCGGGGTCGAGCACGACGTAGATGCGGTACATCTGCGAGTTATTGAGGCTTTTGCCAGTCGTGTCCCACTGGATCGTGGTTGTGACGATCTGGCGCGGGGCGAGGGCAGGCAGCGTGGCCTCGCCGATAATCTCGCGCGTGCCCGTCACTGTGTTGGTGCTCCAGTCGTAGGGCACGGCTTCGAAGCGGACCTTTGCCCCTGCGGACGCACTCTGAGTCACGCTGTAGTTGTAGACGCGAGCCTCCAGCCGTGCGATGTCGCCGTCGAGCACTGCGCCCGGGTATTGGTCGTAGACGCCGGTAGCGGGGTTAGGCGTGTTGTGGCGCACGAAGAAGCCGCGCATATGCTTGCGCATTGCGCTGGAGGTCGGCATCCAGTTGCCGGTGTTCCACTGCGAAACAGTGGAGAAGTAGAAGCGCCACGGCAGGTTGAGCGCCAGGTCGGGCTGCTGGCCGTAGTGGTCGATCCACCACTCTCCATGCCCCGGAGAGCCCAGCGGATCGACGGCAAAGGTGGCTTTGATCGTGCCGTCGGTGGTCTGATAGAGGATGGGGAAGTAGGCGTAGGCGGTGATGGAGCTGCAGCCCTTGCGGTTGAGCGTGATGCCCGTGCTGTCGTTCGTCTTGAAGTGTGAAGAGGAGGCGCTGCCCCAACTGTTGGAGTTGTGAAACTCCGCCTCTGCTGTGAACTCGGTTGACATCGAGATATTGTTGCGCTTGCCGCCGGCGGAGGTCGACGTTTTGTAGGAACCCTTGATGGCGGCGTTCTCGGCGAGGGTATGCGACGAATTTCGCTCGGCGCCGCCGCCGCTTTCAATTGAGAAACTGAGCGTGCGTGCGCCGGTGTTGCCGTCGCAGTATTGGACGGCGGGTTTGAGCAGCAACTCGGTGACCGTCTTCTGCCCATCCACGCAGCCGGACGTCCCAGGTTCACAGGGAATGGTGTAGCTGCCCAGGTCGGGCGGGTTGAACGTCTGGCCGTCGACAAATGCAGGGTACGAGAGGATGTTGCCGTTCTCATGGAGGGGCTGATACCAGTCGAAGTTCAGCCCTCCGGCGTCGGTCTCGAGATCGGTGGAGCTGCCGGGAATGACAATCTCAAAGAAGGGGCTTTGGGTTGGGTCGCTTAGGCCCATGCCGAAGATGCGATAGCGCCAGATGTGCAGCGTCTGCAGCCGGCCAACCAGATAGTCGTCCTTATTGGTGCTGCCGCTGAAGGTGACGGTGCGCTCTTGCTTGCCCTCGTTGTAGTCGTCCTCGTGTGTCTGATAGTCGTAGCCCACCTTGCCGGACACTTCGAGGGACGCCTCCATGGAGGTTTTGACGATGATGCAGCTGGCGTTTGCCCCGACGGTGGCTTTTGCGCTGCCGCCGATTGACCCGCCGATCGACCAGTCGCTGGAGTCGGTGCTCTTGCTGGTGAACGAGGTCCCTTCGGAACTGACCAACGTGATGTTGAAGTCATCCGTACGGCTCACGCTAAAGACCTGGGCAAGGTCCGGATCCCAGTAGGCGTGCTTGGGCGGCTCCTGCAGTATGAAGTCGAGGTTGACCACGTCGTAGATGATCATGTGGACGGGCGCGCCTAGGAGCATGCTGTCGCCGTCCGTGTCCACGGCTAATGGCGGGCATCGTGCGCCGGCGGTGGGTATGATGGCGGTTGTCGACGTTGTGCGCGCGAGAAGCTCCGGGGGCGCGGGCAGTGCGACGGGCTGGAGCGTCTCGAGGATATAGGTAGTTCCGCCCCACATGGTCAACGCCAAGGACCACAGCGGATCGCTGCTCGTGCGACTGCCCTTGAAGCCGCCGGCCGCCAGCCAGAAGTGTTTAAGGCCGTTATAGTCCTTCGGGTCGCTGAGCGCAATGACTAAGTTGGAGGCGGTCTGCACCTCGATGGTGCGGACGCGCGTGCCGAGATTGCCGACGGGGCCGGTGGTGTAGGCGGCCGCGAGCTGGCGGCGGTTGAAGTCCCAGCCGTTGACGGGGTCGACCTTGAACAGACCGGCGACGAGTTGCACTTTTCGAGCCGGGCCTGTCCCGTCGTCTGTGAGGGCGTCGGGAAGGTTGTAGGCGCCGGCGAGGCTGACAGTCAGGTTGGGGCTTGTGGAGCAGTCGACGCCATCCGTACAGGTGAAGCGGAAGAGGCGCATACGCACGTCTTGCTGGTGCGAGGACGCGCTGAGGATCACGCGTTCGGACGTGCCGAGCGCCAGTTCGTCGCGTCGAATGGCTGTGTTGGGGTCGGCAACGCCGTCAAAGTCGCCCGCCGCTAACGTAAGGCTCTCGTTCCACTTGTAGTTGCCGGTGAGCGTGACAGTGGCGCCGCCGATGCGGGTTAAGGAACGTTGCAGCGTATGGTCGACGATGGTGACGGAATACTGGTAGATGTCCAGATTCAGCGTGGTGGGGCTGGTCAGGTAGGCGACGGCAATCTCCTTGACGCTGTCGCCGTTGAA
>CAZYSJ010000153.1:0-8324 GCA_964649875.1 uncultured Caldilineaceae bacterium | reverse complement strand
CCTCGTCCGGCAGCAGCCCCGCCGCTTCCGGCAAGCCCAAATCGGCCAGGCTCTGCGGGCCGTCGGCGTCAAGGCCGGCAGCCGGCATGACGCGGATCGTGTCGAACGCGTCGCGGCGGCCCAGCAAGCGCTGCACGCGCACCGCGTCGGGCGCTTCGAGCATGACGAAGCGCGCCTGCGGCAGAACCTGCGCTGCATATTGCACCTCGTTGGCCCCGCGCAGCCCGTCGAACAGCAATAGCCGCCCGGCCAGACCAGGCGAGGCGCAAACCTGCGCCAACGCATGCGCCATGCCGCCGGGATATTGCTCGCGGTAGCGGCGTGTGTAGTCAAAGCGCAGGCCGCGGTCGGTCACCGGCTGGATGGGCCTGCCCTCCTGGGCCTGCATGGCGGAAATAATCAGGCGGTCGGTCAATACGCGGCGATCCGGCAGCAGGGCATAGTCCACGCCCACTTCGTCCAGATGGGCCAGCACCGTGCTCTTGCCCACGCCCGTCACGCCGACCAGAATCACCAGCGGGCAGGCGGCCAGAGACCGCCACGAGTCCGGCAAAGGCGAGCCGACGCCCAGTTCCGGATGGATCAGTTGAAATGGAAGCGAGTTCGTCATGCGCAGATTATACGCACGGACGGCGAACAGGGGCAACCTAACGCCCCTAAAGAGATACGACGAAGGGAGGGGACGAACCCTCTCCCTCCGTCGTATTCTGGAGGAGGAAACAACCCGGCAACATCGCCGGACGGAAGCGCCTAACAGCGCGCCTACTGTGGCAGGATAACGGCGTCGATGACGTGGATCACGCCGTTGCTGGTCTCGATGTCGGCGGCGACGACGTTGGCCTCGTCGACCATCACCTTGTCGCCGTCAATGCTGATCGTCACCGAGTTGCCCTCGTTCAGCGTCTCAGCCGTCATCCCGTCAGCCAGGTCGCCCGACATCACCTTGCCCGGAACCACATGGTAGAGCAGGATCTGCGTCAGGTCGCCCGACGGGTCAGCCAACAGCGCTTCGATCGTGCCCTCAGGCAGCGCTGCGAACGCCTCGTCAGTCGGCGCAAAGACCGTGAATGGGCCCTCGCCCTTCAGCGCTTCCACCAACCCGGCCTCTTGCACCGCCGTCACCAGCGTCGTGAACCCGCCCGCAGCCACAGCCGTGTCCACGATGTCCGCTAGCGCAGGCTCCTCAACGGGCGCTTCCTCCATAGGCGCTTCGGTTGCCGCCGGGGCGGCGGGAGCCGCAGGCGCGGCCGGGGCTACACATGCACTGACGCCCAGCGCCAGGACCATGATCATGGACAGTACAAACAAACGCTTCATTGAGTTTCTCCTTTGTTGTGTGAAACCTAGTGTTGTGTGAAACCTAGACCGTGCGAACCTCGACTTACGAAAGTGCGTCCTTGCCAATCGTCGCAAGGGGGAGAACCAAGCCAATACCGCCCAAACCTTGTACAAACACTGTATTTATATTGTGCATAATATCGGATTCCTACAGGGAAAGTCGTTAATTTGCTTACAATCGCATTTCCTTGCAACCAGTTGGCGACGATTCGGACGGCAGGCGCGGCGCTTGCCGGTTGCAGCATATCCGCTCCGGCGCGATAGTTTTCCGTCGCATATGGTAGAATAGAGGCGGATGTTGGCCGTCTGTGCGCAGCGCGTCGCGTTGGCGCGCGTCTAGGCGCCGGGGCGGGTCCTTGCCATCATTGCTTGGTCATCATGGGGCGTATGCCGGACGTATCCGAAGCTATACAAGGCCTGCTCGAAAGCCTCGATCTGAATCGCTTTCCATCGCTTGCTCGCATCGTGGAGTCGATGGACTTGGTGGCATGGATTCTCGTCGGGCTATTGCTCGGCGCCTTAGCCTTGGGCGTGGTCTTCAACGTGAGCACGCGCCGCTCTTTCCTCGTACCCGACGAGATCGAGTCGACGCCGGAGATGCTGCTGGCGCGGCTGAAGCGCGACCCGACCCAGTTGTCGCCTGTTGCCGTCATCAGCCGCCTGGGCGCGGAAGCCACCCTCGAACTGCTCGAATACGGCGACCAGATTCAGACCAAAGAGTGGCGCTACAAATGGAGCGGCGTGCGCGAAGAGTTGCTGCGCCTGCTGGGGCAACAGAACGCCTTCGGCCCCACCTACGCCCTTGCTCGCTATTACCGCAGCGACGACCCGCAGGAACCGGACACAATCCGCATTCGTCGTACTGTATTGATACACAAGCTGGGGCTGCGCCGGCAGATGGAGCCCGGCCCCGAGGGAGAGCCGGCCCAGTTGCGCATCCGCTCGCATGCCGCCGAGGTGACGGGCGATCTTGGCTTCGACGGCGACACGTACTGGCTGATGCCGGATGAGCCCGCCCCGCCGGCGGAAGGCCCCCTGATCGAAATGGACCCGATCGAGTTCCACACATTGCAAGATGCGGAAGTGCAAATGCATATCCGCAGAACGCCCATGGTCGGCGGCGGCTTTCGCCTGACGCTGAAGAAGCGGCGCAAAATGTGGGTAATCGTCGGAGAAGAAGTGGAGTGGGTTAGCTAAGCGCAATGTCCCAACTTGGTCTGACGGTTGCTTCGTTGTTGACGTTCCTCAACGTAGCGCTATCCAGCGTCCTGGTCATTCTGGCCTTCTCGCTGCTCGCCTATACGCTCACCTACAACTTTCGCAGCAGCGTAGCGCGCTGGTTTGCCTTTCTATTGGCCTGCGTTGCCATTACCTACGCCAGCGAGGTCGCTCTAGACCGGGTGACCTCTGCCATGTCGGCCGCGCGCTGGCTGCGCCTGCAATGGCTGGGCATTGCCTTGCTGCCGGCGGCCAGCTACCGCTTTTCGCTCGAAGTGCTGCTCGTCACCAACCACCGGGTGGGCCGCCGCCGCCACGTCGGCACGCTGATCCTCGCCGTGTCGGGCGTCAGCGCGCTCCTGGCGATCTTCACCTCTTCCATCGTCAGCCTCGTACGCTTTCAGCCGCCCATCAGCCACCTAGAGCCGGGCCCGCTCTTCTGGGCTTTTGCCGCCTTCTATATCGCCGCCTCACTCCTGGCGCTGGGCAACATCCTGAAAGCGCGGCAGCGCTGCCTGACCGACAGCACGCGCCAGCGCATGTCCTACCTGCTGACCGCGTTCGCCTTTCCGAGCATCGGCATCTTCCCCTACCTGATCGGCGCCAACAGCCTCATCCAATCCCTAGAATCCAGCGCGCCGATCCTCTTGCTGGCGCTGCTCGTCAACGGCGTCACGGCCTTCGCGCTGATCGTGATGAGCTATTCGGTCGCCTATTTCGGCGTGCTGACGCCCGACCGCGTGGTGCGCTATCGCCTGCTGCGTTTCTTCTTCCGCGGGCCGGCTGTCGCCATTCTCGTCATCCTCGCCGTGCAGACGATCCCCAAGGTCGAGACGCTCGTGGGCTTGCCGCGCGACGTAGTCCTTTTCAGCGTGATCACCGGCGTAATCGTGCTGAGCCAACTCGTGCTCAGCGTAACTAAAACGCTCGTCGACCGTCTTGTCTATCGAGAAGATCGCGAGGAAATCGCATGGCTGCGCGAACTGGATCGGCGCCTGTTGGGCGCCAGCGATCTGCGCCAGTTCCTGGAAAACAACCTGGTGTCGCTGTGCGAATTGCTGCGCGTGCCCTCCGGGTTTGTGGCTGTAGCGGCGGGGCCGGACCTGCTTCTAGAGGTCGTGGTCGGCCCGCCACAAACCCGCGATCAGATCGTTGCGATTGATGACTGGACCGCGGCTCTGGGCGTTGCGCTGCGTCATGAAACCACCGTCGAGCCGCTGTCCCATCGGGGATTCTGGCTATGGCCTCTGCTCGACTCGGCTGCGAAACAGGACGACGCCGCGAGGGTGCTGGGCATCCTGGGCGTCAAGGCGCGCACGGAAACGCCCCTGTTCAGCGCCGACGAGATCGAACTGCTCGAGCATATGATCGCCAACTGCGCACGAGCGCTGATGGACCGGCGTTTGCAGCAGGACGTGTTCGTCGCCCTGCAGGCCATCATCCCCGACATCGAGCGCATTCAGCAGATGCGCAACGTCGTGCCCTACCAGACGGCGGAAAGCGCAGCGCCGGCGGCGGAGGCGATGCTCAGCCCCAGCCCGATCCACAGCCCCGAGTTCGAGGCCTGGGTGCGGGACGCGCTGCGCCACTACTGGGGAGGCCCCAAACTGACGCGCAGCCCGCTTGTGCAGATGCGCGTGGTAGACGGCGCGCTGGATGAGGCCGGCGGCAACCCGACTAAGGCGCTGCGCCTGGTGCTGGGCTCCGCCATCGAACGGCTCAAGCCGGACGGCAAGCCCAACCTGAGCGCACCGGAATGGCTGCTCTATAACATCCTGGAGATGCGCTTCATCCAAGGTCGCCGCATCCGCGAAATCGCAGACCGGCTGGCGATCAGCGAAAGCGACCTTTACCGCAAGCAGCGCGTGGCGATCGGCCAGGTGGCGCAGGTCCTGACCGAGATGGAACAAGGCAACGGGCCTGGACAGACCGCTCAGCGGGCAGACGCCGAACAAAACGGCCGGCCCGCATCCGGCGGCGCAGCAGACGACAAGCGCCGCCGCTCCCCGGTCACGGAGGGCGAGATGTGACGCCAGGGTTGGCGAGTCATGTCGCCCCGCTGCGACCGGCCGTTCCGCCCTTGCGCCGGCAAGCAACGCAGCGCGTGCGGCTGATTCAGAGAAGATGGTCGACAACCCTATGGCAAAATCAGACGTTCAAATTCAAATCAACCCATTTCCCACAGCATTCCGCCAGGTCGGGGCCAATTACGCGCATGAACTGATCGGCGCAGGCGTCCTGCTTGCGGGCCTTGGCGCCCTCCTTTCGCTGCGCGCCGATGCCGGCGTGCCCTGGCTTGTGCGCATGGCCGGCTGGACCGCGCCCCTCATCGTCGTGAGCATGATAGTGGCCGGCGGCGTGATGCTCTTCCGTCGCCAAGCCGGCTATTGGAGCGCCGAGGCGCTGCTGGGCATCGAGACGCTGCTGCTTTCGCTCATGACCGGAACCGCGCTGGCGACCAACCCGGCCATGAACCTAGACTTAGCCCTAGAAGGCGGCGGGGGCGGCCTGGTCGGCGTCGCCCTCGGCGGGCTGTTGGCTGCGGGCTTGGGCCGCACGCCCGCCCTGGTCGTGACTTGCAGCCTGGGCGCGCTTGGCCTGTATTGGCTCGTGCGCTATACGCCTCTGATCTATGCGCCGGTCTATGCGGCACGCCTGACCCCTGTCGCGTGGCTCTACATGCGCTGGTTCGTAGAAGAACGCCTTGTCCGGCGCAGCGGCTTCGTGCGCGAGCATGCCGCCGCCATGCCGATGCACACCGGTAACTTTGTACCCCCCTATGACCCGGTTGACGAGGCGGAGATCGGGGACGCGCCTGCTCCGGCGCAGCCGCGACGTTCCGCCGCGGGGCGCGCTTCTCGCACGCGCAGCGCAACGCCGTCGCGCAAACAACGCCGCGGCGCCCTGCCGAGCCTCGACCTGCTCACCCAGGATGCGGGCGTCTACGGCGTGGGCGACGTGCGGCCAATGGAGCAGATGATCGAACGCACGCTGTCGGACTTCAACGTGCCGGCGCGCGTGGTGCATGTCGAGAGCGGGCCGACCGTAACCCAGTTCGGCGTAGAGCCGCTCTTTCTAGAGAGTTCCGGCCAGCGGCGCAAAGTGCGCGTCAACCGCATTGTCAGCCTGGCCGACGACCTGGCGCTGGCCTTGGCGGCCAAGTCCGTGCGCATCGAGGCGCCGGTGCCGGGTCGCCCTTACGTCGGCATCGAAGTGCCCAACCGCAAGAAAATGCGGGTGGCGCTGCGCGGCATCCTCGAAAGCCCGGCTATGAACCGCCAGAACGGTCGCTTGCAGATCGCGCTAGGCCGCGACACCTCCGGTTCGCCGGTCGTGATGGACCTGACGCAGGCCCCGCACCTGCTGATCGCCGGCGCTACCGGCTCCGGCAAATCAGTGAGCATCAACGCCATCATCACCAGCCTGCTCATGCAGCACGGCCCGGACGAAGTGCAATTCGTCATGGTCGACCCCAAGATGGTCGAACTGCCCGGCTACAACGGCATCCCGCACCTCATCGGCAAGGTCATCACCGACATGGACCAGGTGATGGGCGCGCTGACCTGGCTGATGTTGCAGATGGATGACCGCTACCGCCTCTTCCGCGAGGCCGGCGTGCGCAACATCGCCGGCTACAACGAACTGGCGGCGCAGCAATCGCACGGGCGCAACGCACCCAAGCCGCTGCCCTACATCGTGCTGGTGGTCGACGAATTGGCTGACCTGATGATGACCGCGGCCGAGGATGTCGAGCGCCAGATCTGCCGGCTGGCGCAGATGGCGCGCGCCACGGGCATCCACCTCATTCTGGCTACCCAGCGCCCCAGCACCGACGTGGTGACCGGGCTGATCAAGGCCAACTTCCCCTCGCGTATCGCCTTCGCCGTCACGAGCCAGGTCGACAGCCGCGTCATCCTCGACCAACCCGGCGCCGAACGGCTGCTCGGCCAGGGCGACATGCTGCTTATGCGCTCGGACGCGGCCAAACTCTTCCGCCTGCAAGGCTGCTTCGTGGCCGACGACGAGATCGGCCACATTGTGCGCTTCTGGCGCGGCCAGGCCGATCCGGACGACTCGCCTGCCGTGCCGCCCTGGAACGGGCTGCTCGACCAGATGGACCAGGAAGAAGAGGTCCTGCTCGACGCCATTGACCTCGTGCGCGGCATGCGCACGTGCAGCACGAGCATGTTGCAGCGCAAGCTGCGCGTCGGCTATCCCAAGGCCGCCCGTCTCATGGAGCAGTTGGAAGCGCGCGGCGTCGTCGGCCCGGATATGGGCGGCGGGCAAGGCCGCGAAGTGCTGCTCAAGGACGAGGACGAAGACGAGCGCGAGACAGCCGGCGACGACGAGGACCTGTTCTAGCGGCGACAGCCGGCATCTTCCCTCGCGTTCTATTTCCATCAAGCCTATTCCGCCGCGTGCGGTTGCTGCGCGCCGACCCCTGCCGGACGCTTCGCTGCGCTCAGGGTGGCGGCTGCGCGCCCCGCCACGCCGTCTCCTGTCATGCTGAGCGTAGCGAAACATCTCATAGCAGAGCATTCCTGCCTCTCGCATATCGAGATTCTTCAACCCGCTACCGCTTGCTTCAGAATGGCAGACGCGCAGCAAAGAAACCAATCGATAGGCGGCGCGGAGCGGTTTCCGCGCCTGGCGCGCGCCTAGCCGCCCGATAGATTCACCCGCCAAAGCGCCTCACACCTTTCAGCCCCCCCGCCCGTTTGACAGCAAATTAACAGACAATTACGGCTCACATGGCGCGACACTTTGTGAAAATTGTAGCGATGTCTGTCGCATGCACAGGCCAATGCAGCCGGTAAAGTGTTCATGCGGCGTGCACTAAACTCTCTTCGGCAGTACGCTTTTAGGCTTCTCTATTCTTGTTGCATTGCGGTTTTGGCGCCAACGTCGCTGCCGTCTTGCCGCGACACTGGCAGCCTCACAGCGTGGATGTTGAAGCAAGCTTGAAAAGAATAGCGCCCTAGAGCCGCAAGCAACGCCCTCCCCATCATCCCCTGCCTCTTCTAGAGCAAAGTTCCGTTTCCCTGTAACACAATCCATCTCTACGTTCCGTCTGTCGGCATCTATTCTGTTCACGGATCGGTATACGCCTGAGCGGCGCTTTCGCCGTAATGCACCAGGCGCTGTCGCCGATCCAGGCCACTAGCGGTAAGCCGGTTCCCTCGCCCGGCCTACAGGTCTGTGTGCATTTGACGGGCATGTAGACGGCAACCATGAGCGGACCGGCTGATCGGCCCGCTGTTGTCGCGCGCATCTCGCCCGTCGCGCCGCACCCGTCGCGTCGCACGCGCTTAAGCGGCTCTGTCTGCCATGAGTGTGGAATCAGGCCCTATCTGGGGCTGTCTGCACTGAGTTTATTCGCCGACAAATTCGGCAACCTATCGAGGCACATTTCAGGAGGGCAACATGATGCACACACGGCGCATGCTCAGCTTGTCTCAGTCCAATCCGGCGCTGCGCACTCTTCTTGCCGAGCGCGGCAAGGTTCTAGTGTTAATCGCCCTGCTCTTGATCCTGGTCGGGAGCTTCCCCGCTGCTGCGCAGGCGGCCAGCCCGATCACCTTTACTGGCGATGAGTTGCTCGGCAAGCCAACGGATGACTCGATCACGGTCAACATCGTCCCCGATTCGACCATCGAGTATCACTATCAGTACGGCGTTTCGCCCGGTTCCTACACAGGGCAAACATCGAACGCAACATGACTCATCCCGAATTTTGCCAAAGGGGTATGGGCGAAGAGGGGTGAGTT
>CAZYSJ010000152.1:0-8356 GCA_964649875.1 uncultured Caldilineaceae bacterium | reverse complement strand
GCGACGGATACGCCATGGCCGACCGCCACGAACACGCCGCAACCTACGGCGACGGATACGCCATGGCCGACCGCCACGAACACGCCGCTGCCTACGCACACCGCGGAAGAGCCAACCGAACCGCCGCCGGCAGAAGAACCGGCGGAACCAACGGAGACGCCGCCGGTTGCGGAAGAGCCGGCGGCCCCGCCTGACCTGCCGCCCACAGAGGTTCCGGCAGAATAAGCGTTGCCTTCGTCGCTCGCCTTAGCCTCTGGCCGCAACCAGACCGCTGCAACGCATTCCGCCAAGCCCCACTGCCGTCAACCAACGGCCTCAATCCTTTTCCATCATTTGCCCAATCACTAGAATCGACGGACGACCTTGGTTATCAGCGCCCTTTTCCGCCACCCTCTCATCGACACGCTGCGCACCATGCGCGGCAACGTGCGCGGCGTCGTCATCACCGAGCCGCTCTGGGGCATCCCCTACAATCTCTATGCGCCTTTTGTCTCAGTCTATATGCTGGCTCTGGGCTTAAGCGACAGCCAGATCGGTCTGCTCGTCAGCATAGGCTTGATTCTCCAGGTATTCTGGACGTTTTTCAGCGGCGCTTTCACCGATAAGTTCGGGCGCAAGCGCACCACGTATATCGTAGATCTCATTTCCTGGAGCATCCCCTGCCTGATCTGGGCGGTCGCCCAGGACTTCAACTACTTCCTGGTCGCGGCCATCGTCAACAGCATGTGGCGCATCACCCACAACTCATGGTACTGCCTGTTGGTAGAAGGCACGGAACCGGCAATGCTGGTGGACGTCTGGTCGCTGATCTACATCTCCGGCCTGGTCGCCGCCTTCTTTTCGCCCATCACAAGCCTGCTGATCGCCAGCTTCTCGTTGGTGCCGACCATGCGCGGGCTGTATCTGTTCGCCTTCGTGATGATGACGGCCAAGTTCGTCATCATGAACGCCATGGTGGACGAAACGGAGCAAGGCATCGTCCGCATGCAAGAGACGCGCAACCAGTCCATTTGGTCCATTGTGAGCGAGTCGAAGTTCGTGTTGCGCCAAGTGCTGCGCACGCCGGAGACCTTAATTACCGGGGGGCTGATGGTGATCGTGGGCGTCGGCAACATGATCAACATCACCTTCTGGTCGATCATGGTGACCGAAAAGCTGCAAATCGGCACAGAGTACCTGCCCATTTTCTACTTCGTCAAGTCGATGACCATGCTGCTATTCTACTTCCTCGTCATGCCCCGGCTGCGCAACATGGACGCGCGCAAGCCGATGGTCTTCGGTTTCACCGGCATGATTCTCAGTTGGCTCATCCTGATCAATATAGCGCCAGGGAGCTACGGCCTCATCTTTCTCGCCGTCATCCTCGAAGGATCCAGCTACCCGGCCATCAGCACCCTGCTCGACAAGCTGGTCGCCCTAACCGTAGAGGCCAAAGAGCGCGCCCGCATCATGGCAATCCTCAACCTGGCAGTTCTGTCGTGCACGTCGCCCTTCGGCTGGATCGGCGGACAGATGTCGGAGATCAACCGCAGCCTGCCCTTCGTTCTCACCATCAGCTTATACGTAGCGGGCGCGGCGCTGGCCTTCTTCGCCAGCCGGCGTCGAGCTGTCCGCACCCAGCCCGCCGGCTAGGCGCGGCGACACAATCCTTCGGAAAATCTGACGCCTTCCAGGAAGCTGCGAGCTTCCTGGAAGGCGTTGTTCTGGGGAACGTTATTCTACAGGACGAGACGCGCGGTTAAGGCGCGTCTTCCGGCGGGCGCGGGTCCATCAGTTGATCGGCATGCAGCCACAGAACGCGCGAATAACGGAAGATCAGCGGCCACAGCACAAGCATCTCACCGATGATGATGGCGGAGAACCAGACGCCGGAGACCTGGCGCAAGTAGAGGTAAAGCGCCGTAGGCGCGAGGATGACGAAGCCCAGCGCATAGGCGACGAACATGGCGCTGAGGTAGAAGCCGGTCTCGCGCTCGAAGTGAATGCCGCAGTGCGGGCAGTCCTTATGCGCGCCGAGAAACGAACGGAACACTTTCCCCTGCAAACAGACGGGGCAACGCTGGAGAAGGATGGCGAGAAGGCGGCTGCGTCGCGCCGCGGGCTGAGAGTTCACGGGTTCGGGCCTGCCGGTCTGATGATGAAACCGGCCCCACAACATAGCGCTGCGGAGCCGGTTTGCCTTTGCGATTGCCTGTCTATTTCTTGCTGACGGCGATGACGATTTCCTTGCCGCCGAGATCGAAGCCGGCCTGCGGCAGATGCGCCGGAATGGCGTCGCCCTGGTCGGCATGCACCTGCACCAGGTCCACCGTGAGCGTCTCCTCGCGCACGTAGTTGCCGAAATGGTCGAGCACTTCGTGCACCAAATCGGAATCGAGCACGTAGGTGACGATGCGGTCGCTGATCTCCAGGTTGGCGTCCTTGCGCAACTGCTGGATGCGGCGCACCAGTTCGCGCGCGTGTCCTTCCTGCTCCAGCGCGGCGTCGAGTTCGGTGGTGACGGCGACGAGGTAGCCGCCCGCCTCGGCCACGCTATAGCCGGCGCGCGGCGTGGAGCGGACCTCCACGTCTTCGGACGTCACGGCGTAGGTCTCGCCGTCGGCGACGACCTCCACCGTTTCCCCGGCCTGGAAACGGCTCGCCAGTTCCGCCTGGTCGAGCTTGCTCAGGGCCTGGCGGATCTTAGGATAGCCGCTGCCGTACTTCTGCCCCAACTGCTTCGGATAGGGGAAGACCTGCACATCCACCAAGTCGCCGGCGGCGTCGGCAAAGGCCAGGCTCTTGACGTTCAACTCGTCCAGCGCCAGGTCTTGCAGACGGGTCAGGCTTTCGCGCTCCTCGGCGTTGCGCACGCGCACCACCACCTGGGCCAGCGGCTGGCGCACCTTGAGGTTGGCGGCCTGGCGCGCGGAATGCCCCAGGCTGACGACTTTCTGGACCAGGGCCATGTCGGCGTTGAGCCGCTCGTCGATCAGGTCGGTGCGATACTGCGGCCAGCGGCTGAGGTGCACGCTGTCGTCGGCCTGCGGGTCGACGCTCGCCACCAGGTTCTGGTACATTTCTTCGGCGATGAAGGGCGTCGACGGCGCCAGCAGTTTGCTCAAGGTCGCCAACGCTGTGTACAGCGTGTTGAGCGCAGCGGGGTCGCCCTCCCAGAAGCGGCGACGGCTGAGGCGCACATACCAGTTGCTCAGGCTGTCTACGAAAGCGGCGATGGGCCGGGTGGCTCCCAACACATCATAGCTCTCTAGAGCGTCGGTCACCGTGCGCACGAGCATGTTCAACTCGGACAGCAGCCAGCGGTCCAGCAGCGCCTGCGGCTCGGCGTTTTGCGGCTGCAACGCCCAGTCGCTCAGGTTGCTGTAAGTCACGAAGAAGCTGTAGGTGTTCCACAGCGTGTTCATGAACTTGCGCACCGTCTCGCCGACCAGGTTGACGCTGAAACGGCGGCTGTTGCCCGGCGGGCTGGCCGTGTACATGTTCCAGCGCGTGGCGTCGGCCCCGTGCGCGTTGAACACGTCCCACGGGTTGACGACATTGCCGCGCGACTTGCTCATCTTGCTGCCGTCCTCGGCCAAGATGTGGCCCAGGCAGAGAACGTTCTTAAAGGCCGGACGGTCGAAGAGCAGCGTGCTGACCGCGTGCAGCGTATAGAACCAGCCGCGCGTCTGATCGATGGCCTCGCAGATGTAGTCGGCCTGCTTTTGGCGTTCCCACACTTCCTGATTCTCGAAGGGGTAGTGCCATTGGGCGACGGGCATCGAGCCGCTGTCAAACCAGCAGTCGGCCACCTCGGTGACGCGACGCATGGTTCCGCCGTCGGGCGCGGGCCAGGTCAATTGATCTACATACGGCCGGTGCAAGTCCAGGTCTTCGAGCGTATGGCCGACCTTAGCCTCCAGTTCGGCCACGCTGCCGATGCACTCGGCATAATCGCTGCCCGGCGCATCGCTCCGCCAGATGGGCAGCGGCGTGCCCCAGTAGCGGTCGCGGCCCAGCGCCCAGTCCACGTTATTCTCCAGCCAGTTGCCGAAACGCCCGTTCTTGATGTGTTCCGGATACCAGTTGATCTGTTGGTTCAGGTCCACAAGCCGGTCGCGCTTGGCGCTGGTGCGCACATACCAGGTCTCCTTCGCCCAATACAGCAGCGGCGAATCGCAGCGCCAGCAGAAGGGATAGGTGTGCTCATACGTGCCGGACTTGTAGAGCAGGCCGCGGCTCGCCAGTTCCTCCTGGATGGCGGGGTCCGCATCCTTGACGAACACGCCGGCCCAGGGCGTCACCTCCGGGCGGAAACGACCGGCGGCGTCGACCGTCTGCACAACGGGCAGGTCATACTTGCGACCCGCCTCCATGTCGTCGGCGCCGAAGGCCGGGGCGATGTGGACGATACCCGTGCCGTCGTCCGTGCTCACAAAATCGCCCGCCACGACGTAGGCGTAATCCTTGTCCACGGGATAAAAGTTGTAGAGCGGCTCATAGCGCATGCCCAGCAGGTCGCTGCCCTTCAGCGTCTCCAGCGCCTCATAACCCGGCGTGAGAACGGAATCGGCCAGGGCTGCGGCCATGTAAAGGACATCGCCCCCGGCATCGCGCACCTTCACGTAGTCCAGCTTTTCGCCGATGGCAAGGGCGACGTTGCCGGGCAGCGTCCACGGCGTCGTCGTCCAGGCCAGCAGATAGACATTATCCTCGCCCTTGACCTTGAACTTGACGTAGACGCTGGGGTCGATAGTTCCTTCCTTATAGCCTTGCGACAGCTCGTGGCTGCTGAGGGGCGTGCCGCAGCGCGGGCAATAGGGCACGACCTTGTAGCCCTGGTAGAGCAGGCCCTGCTCCCAGAACTGCTTGAGGATCCACCACAGCGACTCGATGTAGCTGTTGTGGAAGGTGACATAGGCCGTCTTCAGGTCCACCCAGAAACCCATGCGCACGGTCATCCGCTCCCAGTCCTCGATGTACTCCTGAGCGGACGCGCGGCAGCGGCGGTTGAACTCCTCGACGCCGTAAGCCTCGATCTGCTGTTTGCCGCTGAGGCCGAGCTGCTTTTCCACCTCGATCTCGACGGGCAGGCCGTGCGTGTCCCAGCCGCCGCGCCGCTGGACGTAATAGCCCTGCATGATCTTGTAGCGCGGGAAGATGTCCTTGAAGGCGCGCGACAGCACATGATGGATGCCGGGGCGTCCATTGGCGGTGGGCGGGCCTTCGTGGAAGACGTATTCTGGACAGCCCTCGCGCTCGCTCAGCGAACGGGCGACCACATCTCGCTCGCGCCAGAGATCGAGGATAGCTTCTTCCATCTCCGGGTAGTTGACTGACGGCGATACGTCACGAAACTTTGGTTTTGTCATGGCGCTAACCTATCGGCTCTTCGGCTTAACTATGATCCGGCATCGGGATAAAGACATTCAATCAGGCAGTTCGATATAAATGCGCTTGTTAATGGCGCCCTTGCTCTTGTAGTCGGGAATGCGGATGGCGCCGACCTCTTGCGTATTGTGCACATGCGTACCGCCGTCCGCCTGCAAGTCGAGGCCGGCGATCTCCACGGTGCGCACCTCGGCGATGCCTTCCGGCAACAGGTTGATCTTGGTGCGGATCAGATCGGGT
This sequence comes from uncultured Caldilineaceae bacterium, assembly GCA_964649875.1. Classification (GTDB taxonomy): domain Bacteria; phylum Chloroflexota; class Anaerolineae; order Caldilineales; family Caldilineaceae; genus JASGTU01. Next base: position 2,746 of record CAZYSJ010000152.1, on the reverse strand, counting down.
ATCTGAAACGCCTCGTCGCGGGGCAGCGTCTGGGTGCGCGTAGGACGGGCTGCGGCGACCTCGGCGTTGCATTTGGCTTCGATCTCGTTGATCAGGTCGCGGCTAAGCGAAGCGAACTCGAAATCCATGCGGCTCTTGCCCGGGTCCATGTTGCCGCCGGTAACGCTCGCCCCGTAATCGCGCCAGACGACGCCGCACAAGATGTGCATGGCCGTGTGCGTGCGCATCAGCTTATAGCGCCGCGCCCAGTCCAGCGTACCGTGCGCCGCATCGCCAACAACGGGCGCAGGCGCGCCGTCCTCCGGCACAAGCGTGTGCCATATCTCGCCGCCCTGCTTCTGCACCTTGCTCACGCGGTAGCGCCGGTCGCCGCATTGCAGCCGACCTTCGTCATTGGGTTGGCCGCCGCCGCCCGGATAGAAAGCCGTGCGGTTCAGCGCCACGCGCAGCGCGTCTCCGTCCGGTTCGCAGGCGGTAACGACGGCGTCGAATTCCTGTAGATAGGCGTCTTCGTAATAGAGCAACTCGGTCATTTCGCTTTTCTCCGCTGTATAGCCGCAAAGTTATCATCTACGCCTGCGGCCCTTGCCCAATCAAAAAGCCCATCCCCCAATCGGGGACGGGCCAGAAAGTCCGCGTTACCACCCCGGTTCCCGGCATGCTCAGGGCATACGCGGGCGCCTCTGCTGCAGAACCGCGGGCGCAGCGTCGCGCCGGTTGAGTCTGCGATGGCGATAACGTGCCATCAGGCCGGCGGCGTCTACTGGGGCGATAACGCCCGTTCGGGCCGCTGCTCCGGAGGGATATTCGACGCTGGAGGGTTGAGCCGGCTTCCACCATCCCGGCCTCGCTGAGCGCCTCGCCTGCGTCTACTCGTCTCCATCAACGCATTCTTATGTAATGCCCAAGAGTGTAGCATGGGAGCGGCGCGATGTCAAGACAAACGCGGGCACGCGGGACAGCGGCATAGAGCAGGAAGGCAGGTTGGCAGTCGCGCCGGTTTGCTGGTAAAGTCAGGAGCAGGAGGAGAATCGCTCACAAAAGCCGGGCAGTCAGACTGCCAAGCAGGATATGATGACCACAATCGGATTCGAGCTTCTGTTTCTGTTGCTGTTGATCCTTGCCAACGGCGCGCTGTCCATGTCCGAGTTGGCTGTGGTTTCGGCGCGCAAGATGCGTTTGCAGCAGATGGCCGACGACGGCAACTTGGGCGCACGTACAGCCCTCGAACTGGCAGAGGCGCCGGGCCGCTTTCTGTCCTCGGTGCAGATCGGCATCACCCTAGCCGGCATTTTAGCCGGCGCATTGGGCGGCGCCAGACTGGCGGGGATGATCAGCGAGCCGCTAGCTCAGCTGCCCTACATGGCCGCCTACGCCGACGCCATCGGCTTAACGTTGGTAGCCGTGGTGATCACCTATTTCACGCTCGTTCTGGGCGAGTTGGTCCCCAAACGGCTGGCCCTGCGCAGCCCGGAACGCGTGGCCGCCGTCATCGCTAAGCCTATGGCCAGGCTGGCGCGCCTTACCTCGCCTCTCGTCAGCCTGCTCAGCGCATCGACTGAATTCGTGCTGCTCCTTCTCGGCATTCGCGGCGAGCCGGAGCCTGCCGTCACCGAAGAAGAAGTGCGCATGATGCTGGAGCAGGGCGCAGAGATCGGCGTGTTCGAGCCGATGGAGGAGGAGATCGTCGGCCAGGTCTTCCGGCTGGCGGACCGTAAAGTCGGCGCGCTGATCACCCCGCGGCCGGAGATCGTCTGGATCGAGGTCGAAGACAGCGTCGAGACCATGCGCGAGAAGATCGTCGCCAGCGGGCGCTCGCGCTTTCCGGTCGCCGAACGCGAGCTTGATCACCTGGTCGGCATCGTCCTGGCCAAGGACCTGTTGGCGCAATGCATGGCCGGCGACCCGATCGATCTGCGCTCCGTCCTGCGCCCGGCCCTCTATGTGCCGGAAAGCATGCCCGCCTTGACCGTGGTCGAGCGCTTCAAAGAAAGCCAGACCAAAATGGCCGTCGTCATCGACGAGTATGGCGGCGTCGAGGGCATCGTCACCGTTGACGATGTACTGGAAGCGATGGTGGGCGACATCTCCGGCCCGGACGAGGAAGGCGAGCCTGAAGCGGTGCAGCGCGATGACGGCACCTGGCTGGTAGACGGCATGTTCCCCATCGACCGCTTCCAGGACCTTTTCGACGTGGACATGCTCCCCTACCAGACCGAAGGCTATTACCAGACCGTCGGCGGCCTGGTGATGGCGAGCCTCGGCCAAATCCCGGTCGCCGGCGATCATTTCGAGTGGGAAGGACTGCGCATCGAGGTGGTCGATATGGACGGCCGTCGCGTCGACAAGGTGCTGATCGCCCGACTCCCCGAAAGTTGATTGCGCGACCCCGCGCCATGAATTAGAATAGGCCCACGATCGGCGGGCTTTTCGCGTCGCGTGCTGTCGTATCGTGCCGGTCATGGGCTTTGCCGCAGCAGTTCCCCGGCGGAACGCTTCCCATCCCCGCCCAGCAAACGCCCAATGTTCGCAACTGGAGGCCAAAGCCTTATGAAAAGGTCCCGAACCATCCTTTTCCTCGTGCTCGTCCTCATCCTCTGCCTGCAAGCGCTGCCCGCAGCGGTCTTCGCCCAGCCGGGAGAAACACAGGAAGATGTCGCGCCGGCTTTCGTGCCTGGACAGATCATCATTAGCTTCCAGCCCGGCCTTAGCGAGGAAGAGATCGCCGCCTTCTACCAGGAATACA
>CAZYSJ010000151.1:0-8553 GCA_964649875.1 uncultured Caldilineaceae bacterium | reverse complement strand
GCCGTGCGCGGGAAGATGTCCAACACGATAGCCCGGCCCAGTTCCAGCGGCTGCGCCAAGTTGCTGCTGGCGTGCGGCAAGGCGCTGTCGCCGCCCTGACTGAAGAGGGTATCATGGTCCTCGACCAAGCCGTGCGCCATCAGGCGCATGCGGATGAAGGCCTTCACGTCGCCGATCGTCAGCGGCTCGCCGTCGGCGCGCACCACCGTCTTGCCGCGCACGCCATGCCCCTGGATAAACTCCTGGACCTCGCCGACGACGGCGCAGGTCTCGCGCCCCGCCGTCAGAAGCTCGGCGATCTCGGCGTCGTCCTTGGTCTCGCGCGCCACAGCGAAGATCGAATCGGCGTACTCCCCGACGATCTCCACATCCGGCATCGCGGCCTGCAGCCGGTTCAGCAGTTGATAGGCGCCGCCGGCATCGATCTTGCCGTATACGCCCAGGCGTCCCGTCAACTGCTGATCGCGGATCACCTGCGAATAATAGTCCAGCATCGCGCTCAGCCGGTCGCCCTGGTGCTTATTCAGCAGATCGTACTGATTGTAAACCCGGTCGCGGTCTACCAGTTCGAGGCCGGTCGTAGCCGCGCCGGTCCGCTCCAGCGAGCCGTGGACCAGCGTCAGCGGCCCGCCGCGCCGCTTGAGCACGATGGCGTGCTCCAAGTGGATGCCGCCGGTCAAGTAGTTCATCGCCGGGTTATTGCCCGAATCGCCCAACACCATGAACGCGTCGAGATTGCGTTCTTTCATCAACCGATCGAGATCGGATTTCACGCGTCGCTCCTATCGCCCTAAGGCCGGATTCTCTCCGGCCATTTTGAATTGATTCTGTTAACGCCTCATTGAGAAAACCTACGATTACCCCACGAAATGCTTGTTACGGTCGCAAACAGGTCATTTTGCGGACAGTTTCTGTACGCAGCGGCTTTGGCTTGCACGCTTGGTTAGCCTATAATGTGAACATCTTCACAGGCTATAGTGCGCCATTTTTTGATTTGTCATTATCCGGCGCAGGAGAATCAAGCAATGCGCAAGTCCTTTCTAAGCAATTCCCTGTTGGCTATTGGCGTCGTGATGCTTGGCGGCTTCGCCGTCATGGAAACAACCGGCCTCAACGCCGACCCCCTTCTGCCCGCCTTTGCCGCTTTCTGCATCGGCTGCACCGCAGTCCTCGACCGCATCGGCGTGCATCAACTCAAGTAAACGCCGGCTATCACCGCACAATTGCCACAATTGCATATGAACAGCAGCTCGGACCGCCGCGACGGTCCGAGCTTTCTTGTTATTCGGCCGCGTCCGCTCGGTCCGCATAGCCGGCGGGATGCGCCACATGCCATGCCCACGCGCTCTGCACAATATCATGCAAGCGCGGGTACGCCGGCTCCCAGCCCAACTCTCGGCGGATGCGTTCGCTGCCGGCGATCAGCACGGCAGGGTCGCCCGGTCGTCGCGGCGCGATCTCGGCAGGGATGGGATGGCCGGTGACGTCTCGCGCCGCCTGGATCACCTCCTTGACCGAGAAGCCCTGCCCGTTGCCCAGATTATACGTGCAGCTGCCCTGTTCCAGCGCGCCCAGCGCCAGGATATGCGCCCGCGCCAGGTCTACGACATGAATATAGTCGCGCACACACGTCCCGTCCGGCGTCGGGTAATCATCACCGAAGATCTTGATGCCGTCGCGCTGGCCCAACGCCGCCTGCAACGCCAGCGGGATCAGGTGCGTCTCCGGATCATGGTCTTCGCCACGCGCAGCCGTCGCGCCCGCCGCGTTGAAGTAACGCAGCGCCGCGTAGCGCATGCCGCGCGTCTCGTCCAGCCAGTAAAGCATCCGCTCCAGGATCCGCTTCGATTCGCCATAGGGGCTGCCTGGTGCGATTGTCTCGTCCTCGTCGATAGGAACCCGTTCCGGCACGCCGAACAGGTTCGCCGTCGACGAGAGGATGAAGCGCAGCACGCCGTGCGCCACGGCGCTCTCCAACAAGTTAAGGCCGTTGCGCACGTTCTCGCCCAGATAGAGAAACGGCTCCTGCATCGATTCGCCCACCAACGTGCGCGAGGCAAAGTGCATGATCGCGTCCGGCGCAAACTGCCGCATCGCCTCGTCGATTGCGTCCCGGTCAGCCAGGTCTCCCTGCACGAAGGCGGCATCCGGGTGAACCGCGGCCCGATGCCCCTGCGAGAGGTTGTCGAAGACGACCACTTCCTGGCCGGCTTCGATCAACTGCTCGACAGTCACGCTGCCGATATAACCGGCGCCGCCGGTCACCAATACGCGCATGTCGTTCTCGCCCCTATGTATAGGCCGGCAGCCAGTCGCCGTGGGCTTCGATCAGGTCGTCGACCAAATTCCAGATCTGATCCAGGTCCAATTCGGCCGCGGTGTGCGGATCGAGCATGGCCGCGTGGTAGATATGCTCGCGCTTGCCCGTCAGCGCCGCTTCGACGGTCAACTCCTGCACATTGATGTTCGTCTGCATCAGCGCGGCCAGGTGCGGCGGCAGCTCGCCGATTGCGACCGGCTGAACGCCGTTCTTATCCACCAGGCAAGGAACCTCGACGCAGCAACCCTCAGGCAGGTTGGAGATCAGCCCACGGTTGGGCACATTGCCGTTGATCACGCGCGGGGCGCCCGTCTCGATGCTGTGAATGATGCCCGAACCGTACTCATGGCTGCGGTGCACCTCGACGACCGACTTCGGGTCTTCCAGATCCGCCCGCATCCGCTCCCAGCCTGCGATCTGAACTTCACAGCGGCGGATGTACTCGTCCAGCGGCACGTTGTATTTCTCCACCAGGTCGGGCCGGTCGCGCTTAATGAAATAGGGCGTATACTCGGCAAAGTGCTCGCTCGACTCGGTGACGAAATAGCCCAATCGCCGGAACATCTCGTAGCGCACCAGGTTCCACTCCGGCGCCCGGCCTTCGTCATAGACCTTGCGGATGAGCGGGTACAGATCCTCGACCTCGCCGTTGGCCCGGCGCTCAAAGTGCAGGTAGAAGGCCATATGGTTAATGCCCGCACACACGAAGTTGATTTCCTCGATGGGCACGCCGATATCCTCGGCCAGTTGTTCCGCCGTACCCTGCACGCTGTGGCACAGGCCGACCGTCTTGATCGTGGTCGCCCGGTCGATGGCCATGCAGTTCATCGCCATCGGGTTCACGTATTGCAGGAAATAGACATCCGGGCACAGCTCTTCCATGTCATGGCACATGTCGAGCAGCACCGGAATTGTGCGCAGCCCGCGCATAATGCCGCCGATGCCCAGCGTATCGGCAATAGTCTGGCGCAGCCCGTACTTTTTCGGAATCTCGAAGTCGATGACCGTGCCGGGCTTATAGCCGCCCACCTGGATCATCGAAATGGCGTAGTCGGCCCCATCCAGCGCGGCGCGGCGATCGGTCGTCGCCTCGATGGTCGGCTTGACGCCCAACGCCTCCGTCACCTTGTTAGCGACAATCACCGAGGTGCGCAGGCGCTCCTCGTCGATATCGTGCAGGCTGATCGTCGATTCCGCCAACTCGGGATAGCTGAGGATGTCCCCCATCAGGTTCTTGGCGAAAACGGTGCTGCCCGCACCGATAAACGTGATCTTCGGCATGGTTGTTACCCTTTCTCTAATGCATAGAGCGAAATATCTTGGATGATGATAAAAGCAGTTGTATGCATCTCTCGTCCGATATGCCGCGCCGCAACCAATGCGGCGACACGGTCCGAAAGCTGCGGCGGCTGGCGATATGCCCGATGCCAAATGCTACCGATTGCTTAAGGCAAACGATCCTATCCTGGGAATAACGCCGCCCGTTCGTTTCATGAGCTCCCGATATCGATCGCCGAACACGTCCAGCAGCATCCGCTCCTCAGCCCGCGTGCGCAGGAAATAGAACGGAATGAAATACAGCAGGTTCACGGGGCCGGCGATCCAGTTCTGCAAGAGCAACATCTGCGCCATGCCCCACAGCCACTGGCTGGCATACATCGGATGACGGATGTAGCGATAGATGCCGTCCGTCACCAGCGTGTGCCCCTCATATATCTCCAGCGTCGGCGACCAATTGGACTTCAAGCTTTTGTGGGCGAGCGCGAAGACGACCAGCGCCCCGCCGAGCAGCACGATGCCAAGCCAGCCCATCCACCCCGGCAGCCGGTAATCTGCGAAATCCAGCCAGTCCGTCACCGAATAGATCAGGGGCAGGATGATCATCGTGATCCACAGCAGCGAAACCAGGGTTCTATCCGTCCTTGTGACGCGCCGGTCGATCCTAGCCGCGCTCTTCCAATGCTTCTGAAAAGGCGCACGCACGATCACTTCGCCGACGAGGGCCAACCAGTAGACGGCCTCGAACAGATCTCTCACAGCTTCCCCCAAGACGTCAGTTCATCGATGCCCGACCTGATTGCCTGCGCTTAGCCTGTTGCAATGTGGACGAAACGCTGCACATGGCAACAGGCTAGATGCGCCTACGCCTCATAATGCCGGAACGTAGGCAGATACTCCTTGTTCTGCGCAAACATCTCGTTGACCATCGTGCGAATCTCGGCCAGCGACAGCACGCTCGCCGTCAACGGGTCATGTGCGATGGCCTGGTAGACCAGCCGCGGGTCGCCGCTCAAACAGCCTTCCACCGCCATCTCCTCGGTGAGAGCGGTCAGCCCCGTCAACGCCGCCACCTGCGGCGGCAGTTCGCCCACGTAGACCGGCGTCAGCCCCTTGCGGCTCGCCCACACCGGCACTTCAACGCAGGCGTTCTGCGGCAGGTTGGTGATCAGCCCGGTGTTGGCGACATTGCCGTTGTACTCGAACGGTTCGCCGCCCGCCAGCGCGTTCATAATGTAGGCCGCATATTCGTGCCCGCGCTCCAGCTCGATAGGCGTATCCGCCGCCAGCCACTTCTCGGTCTCGGCGCGCCACGAACTCAGGCGCTTCTCGCGCTCCTTGATGATGTAGCCGTACTCTCCAGGATTCCAGCCCGTGCCGTGCGTGCAGTACTTCTCGATCAGGTCCGGTCGCTTGCGGAACCACCAGTTGTATTCAGAATGATGCCCGCTCGACTCGGTTGGATAGTAGTCAAGCGCCAGGTACATCTCATTGCGCACCTGCTCCTCATTGTACACCTCAGGGCGCTCTGTGACGGCTTTGTGGATCAGCGGATACGCGTCCTTGCCGTTCCACTCATACTTCAGATACCAGGCCATGTGGTTGATGCCGGCGCAGGTATAGGTAATCTCCTCCATCGGTGCGCCGATCCAGCGCGCCAGCATCTCCGCCGTGCCCTGTACGCTGTGGCACAGCCCCGTCAACTTGATGCTCGTCTCGCGCTGCAGCGCCCGGCAGAGCATGACCATCGGGTTGGTGTAGTTGAGCATGGTCGCATCGGGGCAGAGACGCTCCATGTCGCGGCCGATGTCCAGCATCACCGGGATGGTGCGCAGCGCCCGAAAGATGCCCGAAGGGCCGCGCGTATCGCCGATGTTGATGTCGATGCCGTACTTCTTGGGTATCTCGATGTCCTTCCGCCATACATCCAGCCCGCCGGCTAGAATGGTGACCACCACGTAGTCGGCCCCGCGCAGCGCCTCCTCGCGGTCCAGCGTCGCCTCCACCTTGGCCGGGTAATTGCCCAGGTCGACGATCTTCTGCACGGCGCGGCGGGCAAACTCCAAGTGATCGGCGTCGATGTCCATCAGACTCAACGTCGCGTTCTCCAGAAGCGGAAAAGTTAGAACGTCGCGCACGAGCTTGCGCGTAAATCCGAAACTGCCGGCCCCGATAAAGGCTATCTTCGGCATCTTACTGTCCTTCCGGTGTATCGTGATGGCGCCCTCTTAGAAGCGCCGGGCTTCGTGAAACGAAAAAACTGTCCTATAAGGAGAATGCGGCTCGCCCAAGCGGGCGGGCCGCAGCCTTTCAAAAACAATCGGAGACCAAAGAGGCGTCCTAATTTGGTCGCTTCGCTATGAGCGCACATCGAAGAACGGCGTTCGGCTAGGAGATGGGATAGAGCCGGGCAAAGATCTTCTCGCCCCATTTGCCCACGATGAAGAGCTGCTTTAGCTGCTCGGAGCGCAACACGTTCGCCAACCCTGACAGCCAAAGCAACGCCAGGGTGACATATCCCACGATCACCAGCGCAAAGGACGCAATGCTAAACGTAGCGCCGGCCAGCGGAACCCACGCCGCCAACCACGCCACAACCAGCCACGCTATCGGCAACAACACCGCGGCCAGATACATTGCCAAGGCCTGACAGGCGTGATAGAGCGCATAGGCGTTCTTGCGATCCGTTGCGATGGCGACAATCGAGCCCACAAAGGGCAGCAGATAGGAAAGGAAGGCCAGCATGCGATTCGGTTTCTGCAACATTAACCTCCTATCCCCACGAGCGATAGTTCCGCCGCAAAATGGCAGCTCACATAGTGATTCGGTTCGACCTCAATCAGCGTCGGCTCTTCTTGACTACATACATCTTTGGCATACCGGCATCTGGGATGGAACACGCAACCCGACGGCGGGTTAGCCGGGCTGGGCACATCACCCTCCAAGATGATGCGTTTCAGACGGATGTCGGGATCAGCCGGGGGCACTGCCGACACCAGCGCCTCCGTATACGGGTGCATGGGGTGGCGCAGCAATTCTTCGGACTCGGCCAACTCCACGATCTTGCCGACATACATCACCGCAATGCGGTCGCAGACATGCTCGACCACCGACAGATCATGCGCAATGAAGATCAGCGTCAGCCCCAAGTCCTCCTTCAACTGCTGCAACAAGTTGAGGACCTGCGCCTGGATCGACACGTCCAGCGCCGAGACTGGCTCGTCGGCAATGATCAGCCGCGGGCTGAGCGCCAAGGTTCGCGCCAGACCGATGCGCTGTCGCTGCCCGCCGGAAAACTCATGCGGATAGCGGCTCATATAGTTCGGGTCCAGCCCGACGCTGCGCATCAAGTCCGCCACGCGCTCCTCTAACCGCTTGCCGCGCGCTTCCCGGTGGATCACCAACGGCTCGCCAATGAGGTCCTTTACAGTCAGGCGCGGGTTCAGCGAGCTAAACGGGTCCTGAAAGATCATGCGCATTTCCCGGCGCAATTCCTTCATCTCGCGCTTGCTCACCGCGGCCACGTTGACGCGCTGGCCATTGGCCCGCCGATACCAGACCTCGCCGCCCGTCGGATCGTAGAGCCGCAGGATAGACCGGCCGGTGGTGGTCTTGCCGCAACCGCTCTCGCCGACCAGCCCCAGCACTTCCTGCTCGCGCAAGAAGAAGTTCACCCCATCCACGGCCTTGGTGTGCCCGACTACGCGCTGGAAGAAGCCGCGATAGATTGGGAAATGCTGTTTGAGGTTTTTCACTTCCAGGATGTAATCTTCGCCAGTCATCTCGTCATATCTGTCCCATTTAAACTGCACCGAACCGCGAGCCTGATGCAGACGGCCTGCTTCCATGTCGTCCCGCATTGTCGCCCCCAACACTCCTCTGTCCGGGCCTGACGAACTCGTCTCCTATGACTGCGCTTCACCCCTGCGCCCGCCCTCATCGCCCGCTGGCGATCTCGATTGTGACGCGCTCCATCAGGATGTCCGGATCGTCCCAGCCCTTCTGCTCCGCCAACTCCTGGAAGGCGCGGCGGAAGATCAACCGGACGTCCACGGTGGCCGCGCCGTCCGGCGCCTCGAACTCATACCGGCTCACGTCCGTTTGCATCGCCGCCAGCCGCGCATCCTCGACGATCGTCACCGGACGCCAGTAAGCCGCGGTCGGCATCTCGCCCGTCCAATCATCGCGCAGCAGCTTAGCATAAGCGCGCCCCGGAACGCCGGCATAGTCGCCTGTCCACTCCGGCAGCACCGGGCCGCTCGCCGGAGGCAACGCTGCGCCGTCCGCATCCTTGGCCTGCACCACCAACATCACCGAACGCATCGGCGCGTCGGTCGGCAGGTGATGTCCGGTCTGGTCGTTGATCACCGCCACGTCGACCGCCAGCCGCCCGTCTACAACCTCGGCCGTGACCGTCATCGTCGCCGAGTTCTGCAGCAGGTTCACATCCGACGCGCCCGGCATGAGGTGCGTATGCACTTGGCCGGGGTCGCGCTGCATGCCGCCCGCTTCCGGGTTCACGAAATACTCGGCTGCGCCGCCCGGCATGTGGCAGTCTTGGCAGGTCTGGCCTGTCTCCGGGTCGCTGTACGGGCTATCCAGCCACTCGCCATACGAATTGTAGATCAACGTCCCGCCCGTCACTTCGCCCACGCCGACCACGCCGCCGAACACGCCATAGTGGCAGCCGGCGCAAAACGCGCTCTCCCCCATCAGCGGCAAATACACATCGTCGCCGGGCGTGTCGTCCAGCGTGCCGAAGAAGATGTCCTCGCCCTCATTCGGCCGGTACAGCCGGTAGGAGAGGATGCCTGGCATGTCGGGCAGCGGCAGTTGCGTCTCCTCGTCCAGGATCACATCGCCGATTTTGTGGCAGAAATCGCACGAGATGCCCTCCGCTGCGGGCCCGTCCAGGTAAAGCGGGCTGACGCCGTGCGGCACCTCTATCGCGCGCT
>CAZYSJ010000150.1:0-8602 GCA_964649875.1 uncultured Caldilineaceae bacterium | reverse complement strand
AAACGATGAGCATGCCCAGCACGCCGAGAACGCTCATGCCCCGCTCTTGCGCGCGTAAAATGAGGAATGCGTCGGACGAGTTGCCCAGGTCGAAGACGCCCACAATGACCATGAAGAACAGGAAGGGACGGCCCAGGCCGCGTAGACCCAACGCGGGCGCACGTTGCGCCGTCTGGCGGGGGACGTCGCGTGCGATCCATGCCAGGGCGAGCACGGCTAGGAAGGCGGGGACCAGGCTAAGCAGGACGACTGTTTGGAAGGCCTCGCGGCTGAGCGTGACGGAAGCGGACTGCACGCGCCAGATCACGATGAAGGCAATGACCAAGCCGAGCATGGCCCCGGCTGTGTCGGCGGCGCGTTGAAAGCCGAAAGCCAGCCCGCGACTTTCCGCGTCGACGCTGTCCGCCACTAGAGCGTCGCGCGGCGCGGTGCGCACGCCTTTGCCCACCCGATCCGCCCAGCGCACGACCCCGACTGCACCCGCGGTAGACGCGAAGAAGAAGAACGGTTTGGAGAAGGCGGAAATGGCGTAGCCCGCCACCGCTACCCATTTGCGCCCGCCCAACCGGTCCGAGAGCCAGCCGGAGAAGATTTTGAGAAGGCTGGCCGTCATCTCCGCCACGCCTTCGATCAGGCCGATAACCGCTGTGCCGGCGCCGACCACGTTGAACAGGTAGAGCGGGATGAGGTTGATCACCATGTCGGACGAGACGTCGGTGAGAAAACTGGTGATGCTGACGGCCCAGACGTTGCGCGGCAACGACTGGAGCGAGCGCGAGGCGGGTTGCGGGGACGTAGAACGCTTCATGGCAGGTTCTCCGATGGCCTAGCGAGACGTGACCGGCGAAGCTTGGTTGCTGCGCAGCGCAGCGCCATTCAGGATACCACAATTGCCAAGCCGCGCCTTTGTCCGCTAGGATCAAGAACAGCGGTGAACCGCAGAGAACAGGCGTTATAAATCACGAGTCATGAGTCGCGAGTCAAGAGGACGGTCTTGACGGATGACTCGTGACGGATGACGTGTGACGCCTGACTCGTAACGTGTAACGCATCACGCCAACCACGAACCTGGAGCCAACCATGCCAAGCATCTGGACGATGGGCGAAATTCTCGTTGAGATTATGCGGCCGCGGCCGGGAATGCCGCTCGACCAGGCCGGGGAGTTCCTGGGGCCGTTTCCCAGCGGCGCGCCGGCGATCTTCATCGACACGGTCGCCCGGCTCGGCCATGCTGCGGGCATCATCGGCGGCGTCGGCGCAGACGACTTCGGGCGCTGCGTGCTCGACCGGCTGCAGGCCGACGGCGTCGACTGCCGCAATGTGGCGCAGATGGCGCACATGGCGACGGCGGTCGCCTTCGTCACCTACTTTGACGACGGATCGCGCAAGTTCATCTACCATATCGACAACACGCCGGCTGTGCTGGGCGACCTGACCGATGCGTCCGCTGTCGATGACCCCGCCTTTTTCCACGTCATGGGCTGTTCGTTGATGGCAAACGACGCCTTCCGCGCGCGCATTTTCGACACGATGGCGACCCTCCATGCGCGCGGCGCCAAAATCAGCTTCGACCCCAACATCCGCCCCGAGTTGTTGGGCGAACGCAGCTTAGGCGAACTGGTCGATCCGTTGCTGGCAAAATGCAGCGTGCTTCTGCCCGGCGTGGCGGAGTTGGCGATGCTCGGCGGCGCGGAGGAGGTCGAAGAGAACGTGCGCCGCGCCTTTGCCGCTTGGCCGCTGGAGGTGATCGTGCTCAAGCGCGGCAAGCAGGGCTGCACGGTCTTTACGCGCACGGAGCAGATTGACGCGCCCGCCTTCCCTGTCGAGGAGGTCGATCCCACCGGCGCCGGGGACTGTTTCGACGCCGGCTTCCTCTGCGGGCTGCTGGAGGGCAAGCCGCTGGCCGAGTGCGCCCGCATCGCGGCCGCGGCCGGCGCTCTCAACGCCGCTGCGTTTGGGCCGATGGAAGGCCGGATCAGCCCCGCGACCGTCGCCGAGATGCTGCGCGGCGGGCAGCCGGCATAGAGGGCGTAAACAAAAAACCCTCCAGGAAATTGGCAGTTTCCTGGAGGGCGCGGGTGCGATGGAAAAACTACGCCTCGAAGTAGGCTTTGAGCCGCTGTAGACCTTGGTTGATCGACGGCACGTCGATGCCGGAGTAAGCCAGGCGGATGTAGTGCTGCGTCTCGCCGGGCACGACGCGGCCGAAGTGATGCCGCGTGCAGAAGGAGACGTCGCTCTGCTTCAGGGCTTCGTCCATCAGTTGGTTCACGTCGTGCAACCCCTTCCTCTCCATGATCTTCGTCACGTTCGGATAGAGGTAGAACGAACTTTCCGGCGCGGCGATGGAGATGCCGTCGATGGCGTTGAGGCCGGCGACGGCCGCATCGCGGCGCGCCTTCAGCTCCGCTAGGATGGCGTCAGGGCCGGACGTATCGCCGGGGATGGCTTCGACCATGGCGTGCTGCATGAAATGCGTGGTGCACGATTCTGCGTTGGTGTTCAATTTGCTGATGGCGTCGATCACCTCTTTGGGGCCGATGGCCGCGCCTAGCCGCCAGCCCGTCATGGCAAAGCGTTTGGAGCAGGTGTAGAGGATGACCGTCCGCTCCTGCATGCCGGGCAGGTTGACGATGGAGAGCGGCTCGCCGGCGTAGCGCATCTCGTAGTAGGCGTCGTCGCTGAGCACCCAGAGGTCGTGGCGCAGGGCGAGTTCGGCCAGTTCTTCCATCTCTTGGCGAGAGGATTGGGCGCAGGTGGGGTTGTGATAGTTGTTGTAGATCAGCACGCGTGTGCGCGGGGTGATGGCGGCGCGGATGCGGTCCATGTCCAGCGTGTAGGCGCCGTCGCTCTCGACATAGCCGTAGGGCACGGCGATGCCGCCCAGATATTCGATCTGCGATTCGTAGATGGGGTAGCCCGGGTTTGGGTAGAGGGCCTCGTCGCCGGGGTTCAGGACCGCAGAGAGGAACTTGCCGATCACGGGCTTACCGCCGGGCTGGACGGAGACGTTCTCGGCGCTGTAACGCACCTGCCGCTTAGCGCCCACATCCTGCGCGATCACGTCGCGCAGAGCCGGAATGCCCGCCCCGGGGCAGTAGCCCGTGTAGCCGTCGCGGATCGCCTTAAGCGCCGCTTCGACGATGTTGGCCGGCGTGGGAATGTTGATGTCGCCGAGATGGAATGGGTAGACCTTGTGCCCCTGCGCCGCCCATGCTGCGGCCGCGGCCGAGACGGCGAAGGCGGTTTCCGTTCCCAGGTTATCCAGTCGTTGTGCGAGTTTCATCGTTTTTTCTCCGTTATGCGTCTGTGACGGGCAGGCGCATGGCTTTATGAGGCTGACGCTCGGCCGGCCTCTCGATGCGTGTTGTCACAGCCTTAGTATAGCGCAACCTGTACAATGCGCTGCAACGTCTAGGATTGTTAGCCGAATTCCTGGTCGTATTTTTGGCCGTATTCTTTTCCGTAAATGTGGCGGATGTCGGGCAATTCGGTGCAATAGTAGTGCACCCAGATGTAGAGGTGGTTGAACGCGGCGGCCAGGAGCGCGGCTTGCGACAAGAAGAACAGGCCCGGCGTCCACAAGACGAAGAAGCCGAAAACATACATGGCGTTGCCGGTCAGGCGAAAGATGCCCTGCCTGACAAACGGCAAATGGCGGTAGGAATGGTCGAAATGGTCGATGCCGTAAGCGCGCTTGAAGCCGAAGTATGTGCGCACCGAATAGAAAAGGTAAAGCGCGGGAATGAAGAGCGCGACTCCGAGCGTGTAGGCCGGCACGGGGTTGAGGGCAAGCGTCCCCCGGTTCGAGTAGGCCAGGGCGATGATGGTCAGCAGCCGGCCAACCAAGAAGACGGTGAAGCCGGCTGCATAGTAGAAAAAGCCGTTATTGCCGAAACGACGCGTGATCCATTGCGAGGTCAGTTCGCCGCGCCAGGCCAGCCAGACATAGACCTGGTGCAGGATCGGCGTGATGATGGCGAGACCCAGCCAGGCCGCGGTCGACAGCCCTAAGAAACGTCCAGCCAGCATGGCGTCGTCGAGGACGAAGAATACGCCGGCAATCAGCGCGGTGAGAAGGATGAGATGCGGAAGTTGTCTGGCGTAGATGTTCACGTTTGTGGCATCTCTCTTGTGGCTGGGAAGGCGCGTAGGGTCTGCGCTCTTCCGGCAAACTCGCCGTTTTCAGAAAGGCGTCGTTGGTTTGGGCGTGTAGGTTCTGCGCTCATTTGATTCGAGTCGTCTCTTGAGTATATCCTACAGCGCAAGAGACCGGTAAGCGACACAACGACATAACAACGAGAGAGAGGACGCTATGGCGCATCCGCTGGCAGGCAAGGCGGTCATCATCACGGGCGCGAGCTCGGGCATCGGCGCGGCCACGGCGCGCGAACTGGCCGCGGCAGGCTGCAAGTTGACGCTGGCCGCACGGTCGGCGGACAAGTTGCACGCCCTGGCGGCGGAATTAGGGCCGGATGCGCTCGCCGTGCCGGCGGACGTCACCGCCGGCGCCGATGCGAAGGCGCTGGTCGCCAAGACGCTGGAGCGCTTTGGCCGCGTCGACACGCTCTTCGCCAACGCCGGCATCTACATCCCCGGACAGGCGGCGGAGGGCGATCCGGACGCGTGGGCCGAACTGATGGACATCAACATCAACGGCGTGTTGCGCTGCGTGCACGCCGTGTTGCCCTCGCTCATAGCGCAGCGTTCCGGCGACATCCTCGTCACCAGCTCCATCTCCGGCTTCGTAGATATCGACTGGGAGCCGATCTACAGCGCGTCCAAGCACGCCATCCAGAGCTTCGTGCACACGCTGCGCTGCCAGCTCGCTCCGCATAACATTCGGGTGGGCGCGATTGCGCCGGGCCGGGTTGCCAACGCGCTGTGGGGCTTCACGGAAGAAGAGGCGATCGCCCAGGAAGTCGCCGCGCACAACAGCATCCGTTCGGAAGATGTGGCGCGGGCTGTCGTCTTTATGTTGTCGCAGCCGCCGCACGTCACGATTCGCGATCTGGTCATTTTGCCGCAGAACCAGCTCATCTAGACGCCGGCGGCGGGCGTTTATTCCACGCCGACCATCAACGAAACCAATTCGTCGCCGGATGTGTCCTGGGCGAGCAGGTCTCCCACCTTTGACCCGCGCCGCATCACCACGATGCGGTCGGCGGTGGCGAAGACATCCTGCAAGTTGTGACTGATGATGATCACGGGGACGTTGTTGGCTTTGAGCATGTGGACGAGTTCGTGCACCTTGCGCTGTTCGGGCACGCCAAGCGCAGCGGTCGGCTCGTCCATGATCACCAGACGTGCGTTCCAATAGAGCGCACGCGCGATTGCTACCGCCTGACGCTGGCCGCCCGACATTTGGCGGATGGGCTTGCGCAGGTCCGGTATCTTGATGTCCAGCCGGTTAAGCACCTTGTGCGATTCTGCCAGCATGTGCGGGCGGTCTACCTGATTGAAGATGCCCAACATGCGCCGCAACGGTTCTTTGCCCAGAAAGATGTTGACTGTGGCATCCAGGTTTTCGCACAGCGCCAGGTCTTGGTAGATAGTCTCGATTCCCAGGTTGCGCGCTTCCATGGGCGATGACAAGGTGATCTCCTCGTCGCCCAGAAAAATGCGCCCGTCGTCGGGGCGGTAGACGCCGGAGATCATTTTGATGAGGGTGGATTTGCCGGCGCCGTTATCGCCGACCAAACCGATCACCTCGCCGGGGTAGATGTCGACGCTGACATCGTTGACGGCTGTCAGGCCGCCGAAGCGTTTAAAGACGTGTTCGAGCCGCAGGATCGGCGCGGCTTGGCTGGGTGTGTTGTCCATGTTCGTCTCCCTACCCTCTAACCATGCGCTCGCGTGCCTGGTCGATCAGGACGGCGATGATAATGACCGTGCCGACGGCGATGTATTGCCAGAACGGGTTGATGGCTAAGATCACCAGGCCGTTCGCCAGCACCGAGATGATGAGCGCGCCGATGAGCGTGCCGATGAGCGTGCCTGCGCCGCCGAAGAGCGATGCGCCGCCGATAACCACCGCCGCGATCGAGTCGAGCAGGAGCGCTTCGCCGGCGTTGGCCGCGCCGTTGGTGAAGCGGATGTTGTAGACAAGGCCGGCGAGCGCGGCAAAGAGGGCCGACACCATATAGATCAGGGCGAGTTGGCGCACGACCGGAATGCCGGCGCGCAACGTCGCCTCTTTGTTGCCGCCGATGGCGTAGGTGCGCAAGCCGAATTTCGAGCGCGACAACACCAAATGGGCGACGACGAGCAGCACGAGCATGATGACCAGCACGAAGGGGATGACGCCTACCAACTCGCGCATTTGGGCGCGTTCCAGCCCCTCAGGCGGGTTCAGAAACGACCAGCCGATCTGCGGATGGTAATAGAAGAAGTAACCGTTGCCCAGCCGCCCCAACCCCGGTATCTGGATAGGCACGGGCATGCCGTTCGAGAGCAAGAAGCCGACGCCGCGCGCGATGCCGAACATGCCCAGCGTAGCGATGAAGGGCGGCACTTCGAGCCGGGCGATGAGAAAACCGTTGACCATGCCGGCGATCAGCGCGGCGAAGATGCCGACCATCGCGCCCACCAGCACGATCAGCCACAGCGGCAAGCCGGGGGGCAGGCTGGTCATGGCGATGGCCGAGACGACCGACACCATGCCCATGACATAGCCGGTGGACAGATCAATGCCGGCGGCGATGATGACGAAGGTCTGGCCAAAAGCGAGAATGGCGAGGATCGACATATTGGCGAGGATGTTCTGGAAGTTGTTGAGGCTCAGAAATCCTTTGCCGGTGATGGAGAAGAAAACGATCAGGAGCAGCAGGAAGATCCAGGCCCAGACTGCACCTAGCGTCTCAAGCCAGTTGCGTTTTGAGAGAGAGGGCTGGGCCGCTGATTCGAGTTGTGCGGTTGTCATCATTGGAATCCGTGGTCAGGAGCCAGGAGCCCACAGCGGTTTTGCAGTACGGTCCAGGCGGGTTGCTAATGGAGGCGAGAACTGAGGGCGAACGCGCCCCGGATGCTGATGAACGGTGCGGGCGGCTCATGGGCCGCCCGCACACGAAGACACACAGCGCAAACGAGCGAGCGAGACTATTCGCTCTTGTAGATCGCCATCTGCGCTTCTTCGCTGTCCACGTTGTCACGCGTGATCACCACGTAACCGGTAGGCCAGCGCGACGGGATCTCGTCTTCTCTTCCTTCGAGGGCCAGCATCGAGTATTCGACGCACTTCTGGCCGATCTCGTAGGGAAGCTGTGCGATCACGATGTCGACGACCTCGTTGCGCAGGTCCACAATGGCGGCTTCCGGCGCATCGAAGTTGGCGACCTTGACGATGCCGGTCAGACCGGCGTTCTTTACGGCCTGCGCCGCGCCCTGGGCGCTGAACAGGTTGGTGCCGAAGATGGCGCCCAAATCCGGCTCGCGCTGCAGCACAGCCGAGGTCTGCTCGGCAGCCTTGGCCGCGCTGTCGTCGTTGTAGTCCACGCCTACCAGCGTAACCTTGCCCTCGGTGGCCTCGACGGCCTCGATGCAGCCCTGCTCGCGCTGGTCGGTGGTGCTCACGCCCGGCTTGACGTTCTGGATGTAGATCTTGCCTTCGCCGCCCATCGCTTCGATGATGGCGTTGCAGGCGATGCGCCCGCCTTCAACGTTGTCGGAGCCGACATAGGAGAGCGGGAAGGTGACCGGACCGTTCTCATAGTCGCCGTCGCCGATGAAGGTGTCGACCGAGATGATGGGGATGCCGGCGTCGTGGGCGCGCTGCATCGGCTCGATCATGGCCTGTTTGTCGGTGGCGGCGATGCAGATGGCGTCGACGCCGCGGGAAACCATGGCGTCGAGGATCGGCGTCTGCTGCACAGCGTCAAACTGAGACGGGCCGTCGGCAACTGCTTCGGCGCCCATCTCGGCGGCCTTGTCGCGCAGGCCCTTCTCCATCGTGATGTAGAAACCGTCGCCCGCTACGCCGTAGACCAGGGCGATGGTAGGCGCTTCTGCCGCCGGGGCGGCTTCTTCCTCGGCGGGCGCGGCCTCTTCCTCTGCCGGAGCGGTTGCTTCCTCAGCCGGGGCGGCCTCTTCCTCAGCCGGGGCGGCCTCTTCTGCGGGCGCAGCCGCTTCTTCTGCGGCGGGCGCCGCCTCCGGTGCAGGTGCAGCCGTCGAGCAGCCTGCCAGAGCAAGCGCCAGGATCAGTCCGATTGCGACCAACCATTTGCTGTTCATGGACTCCGTGCCTCCTAATGGTGGAAAGTGGGGAAATTGGAAAAATCCGCAAGCGCCGGCGCATTCGCCCGACTACAACGGCATTTTGGGCGGCAAACCCGGAGTCGCGCAGTCGAAAACGCGCCCTGTCGTCGCTACCAACGACAGATGAGCGACATGCCATGTTTGAGAAGATCCCGGTGATGTCAGAATTCGGCAGGCGCGACGCCACGCGGGCTATTATGAAATCTGCAATTTAGTTGGACGGGAACGCTTAACAGAGCTACTGTAATACATGCGGTTGCAGATGTCAAAATAGGTTTGCGCTCTGGGGATAGCCTAAGTCGAGTCGCGGAATTGGCGCACCGTCTAGCCTGATTGCGTGCGCCGGTAG
>CAZYSJ010000149.1:0-8633 GCA_964649875.1 uncultured Caldilineaceae bacterium | reverse complement strand
GTATCGGTCGCTGACGGCGAAGGCTCCGCTGCATCCGTCGCAGTTGGTACAGGCGACTCCGTGGCGCTCACAGCCGGCAAGGGAGTTCCGGCCTCCGCGGTCGCCGGTTCGGCCCCCTCTGTCGCCCCCGTCGCAATCTCATCTCGCTCGGCGGATTCGACATCCTCAGGTGTGGCGGTCTCAACTCCTTGCAGACGGCTAGGCGTGATCGTCGGCAGCAAGTCCGCGGTCTCCGTCGCCGGCGCATCCGGCTCGCTCACTCTCTCCGTCTCCGCGGGCGTTGCCGTTGCGGCTTGCACACTTTCCGGCTGGGGCAGTCGCGCTTGCGCCTCCAGCGTCGGCACAAGGGTAGCCAAAGCGGTTTCGTCGACCTGCCGTATGCGAAGGCCGTAGATGACAAAAAGAATGAGGAACGCAATAAGAAGGACGAGCAGTATCCCGTACTTGACGATGTCATAACGCCAGATAGACCGAGGAGTCCGCATGCGTGACATAGCAATGTTTCCTTGGTGGGCGTTTTGCTATAAAACTGGCGCTGCAAAGGTGGCGGTGAAGGGGAAAGGATTACCCTTCCGGCGCCCGCGATTCGTCGTCGCTTTCGGACGCCGCGCTGTTTTCGGAGTCTTTCGAGCGTAGCGTGGAGCTTTCGCGCTTGCCCCGCTCTGGCCTCAGAGCAGACCAGTCGACCATCCACTCTAGGGCAAGCCCAACCACCAGACCGGCGAAGACGCCCATGATGAAGTTGAACATATCGACCCTGCCCTTGCTACGCGCTAAAAACCGCGGTCTCGGCCGCGCCAGCCCCATTATACCAAAGAAAGCGAAATCGTCGCGCTCGAGTTTTTTCCGCTTCCGGTCATAGGCGCAGGCCTACTATCTATGCCGTCGCCGGGGCAGGGGGAGTGCGGCTGCGCGGATCGCGCACGCCAACCAGCAGCCAGATTAACGCCGCCGCTCCGAGGGCAACACAAATGCCGAAGAGCAACTGATAGCCGGCGCTTGCCAGCCAGCCGCCAATCAAAGGCGCAACGCTGCCGGCGACGCCCGCTGTCGTGTTGGCAATGCCCACATACGTTGGCCGGCGCGAAGGCTCGGAGAACTCGAGAGCCACTAGCGTGCCCGACACCATATGGACGCCCATGGCAAGGCCGATCAAGGCAAACACGACGAAGAACCCTTCCGGCGTCGGGCTGGTAAGCGCCATTGTGAACCCGCTGACCTGCGCCATCCCGCCCAGTACAAGCGGCGCTTTGTGTCCGTAGCGATCGGCTAACATTCCGGCGATCAGGCTGCCGGCTGTTTGCCCCAGCAACAGAACCGCCGTGAAGTACCCCACAATGCTGTCCTGCACTGACCAGCGCTGTACGGCTGTCACAGTGAGAAACCCGGTTCCCATTGCGCCGGACACCATCATCACGCGGTAAGCCAGGAAACTCCGAAATACCGAGTCGCGCTTAACAACGCGCCACATTCTAGCCCATGAACCGCTCTGGCTATCCTCGTGGTCGACGCTGCGTTGTTCGGGCTCGCGGATCAACGCGATGAAAACCCAACTCACATTGATGGCGATGGCTGCCGTCAGAAAGACAAGGAAGAAGTTCCAGGGAAATTCATAGTACGCAAGCAGGCGGCTGCTGACTAAGGCGCCCAACGCGCCTACGCCGGTGCCGATAAAACTGGTCAAACCGAAAACGGTGCCGCGTCGACTAACCGGAAAGCAGCGGGCGATCAGGTCCTGCCAAGCCGGCCCTAGGATGCCTGCGCCGAATCCGTGCCATGCGTATGCCAACAAAAACAGGACAAGCGCAGTATAGGGCCAACGTACGGCCATCAGCGCAGCGACCGGCCATAACCAAACGGGGACTCGCTCCAGAAAAAAGCCTATGTTGACGACGATCGGCTTCTTGCGATCGACTCGTTCGGTCAGTCCGGCTGCGAACAACTGTGGAAGGAACCAACTGGACTGGGCAATCATGGCAACCAGTCCGATCACCAGCGGGTTGAGCGTGATCTTGCTAACAAAAAGCGGGACGATCGTGGCCGACGATGCGAAGGCGATGCCAAACCAGAAGGTTCCCCCGTCCAGCAGATTCATCACAAAGTTCCAGTTATAGTTGCGTTGCGCCTCGGCCAACGCTTCCTCATCGCTGCGTTCGGGGACCGGCTTGTCCAACAACAGCAGCCGTGTCAGCATCTTATGCAGAACGATCATGCGCTGTGATCTTTCCGGATGGTATTTTATGGGGCAATGTAACAGCGCCGGCTTTGCGCCATTCCTTCCACTGTATCCCGCACCGCAACTCTGGTCAAATCCAAGTCGGAGAAATTCAAGAACTTTCCTCGACCGGATCAGTCAGGTTTGACCTACAGTTTGCATCATAGGATAATCCAGCATAGCGGCGGATTTGCCCGCGTAAGTTTGGCCTGTCACAGGCCCAATGGACGGTGCAGAGTGTATGCCATCCGAGCGAACGCCTCGAAGCGGTAGTGTTTCCAAGAAACGCGCAGCGGCGCAATTCTATCTGGACAAGATATCCATAGACGATGAAGCGCTCGACCCGCGCGAGCCGGACGCAACGACGCTTTGGCGGCAGACGCAAAAACAGCGCCGCACCGCGCTATCCGGCTCGTGGGTGCTCATCTTAGGCTTTGCAAGCATCATCCTGATCGGCACGCTGCTGCTCAAACTGCCCTGGGCATCAGCAACCGGCCAGTCGATCACCTGGGACGAAGCGATCTTCACGGCGACCAGCGCCACCACGGTTACCGGACTGGTCGTTCTGAATACGGCGCAGGACTTCTCGCGTTTCGGCCAGGTAATCATCCTCCTTCTGCTGCAAGTCGGCGGAGTCGGTTTCATCTCCTTCAGCGTACTTCTCTTCCGCTTGATCGGTCGTCGCGTGACGCTGCAGACGCGTTTCATCGTTCAGCAGAGCGTCGGGGCCGGCGAACTTAGCGGCGCGCTCAACCTGGCGCTTTATGTGCTCGGCATCACGCTCTCGTTGGAGGCTGTCGGCGCATTCTTGCTGTGGCTGCGCTGGCAGCATGCCATGCCCGACGGCCAGGCGCTATGGTATGCCGTCTTTCATGCCATCAGCAGCTATTGCAACGCCGGCTTCGATCTCTTTTCGGGAACCGATCTCGGGGTGCTCTTTGGATACGGCACGGATTGGTACACGCTGACAGTCATGGGCGCGCTGATTCTTTTGGGCGGCTTCGGCATCACCATCATGTACGACCTATGGAGTTACTTGCGGGACCGCTCGCTCAGCCTTCATACTCGCATGACATTAACGCTGACGGCAGCGCTGACCGCACTTGGCCTTGCCCTGTTGCTGCTTGACCCGTTCTTCCGGAACGGCATGCCGGGCATACCGTGGCATGAACGCTTCGCTGCCGGGCTATTCTCGATAGTATCCGCTCGCACGGCGGGATTGACGATTCTGCCAATTGAGGAATTGACGGAAGCGTCCCAACTGGTCCTCATGCTGTGGATGTTCATTGGCGGCTCGCCCGCTAGTATGGCCGGCGGCGTATCGTCGAGCACCGTCGGCGTGCTCATCCTTGCCGTGTTGGCGACAGCACGCGGCCATGCCGCAGCAGTCGCTTTTGGCCGCACCCTTCCTGAGGAGACAATCTCCAAAGCGGTCGCCATCATGACGGTCAGCACGTTGCTCGTCGTGGCGATGACGCTCACCCTTGCGCTGCGAGGGAATGGGCCGATCTTCGCGTCCGCCTTCGAGGTCGTCAGCGCGTTCGCCAATGCCGGCTACTCGATGGGGGCTACCGCCGAACTGGACGCCTTTGCGCGCTATATCGTGATATTCACAATGTTCTGGGGTCGCCTTGGCCCGCTCACCATCGTGGTGGCATTGGCGCAGCGGCTACAGCCCACGTTGGTTCGCTTCCCCGAAGAGCCGGTGATTTTGGGTTAGCGCCGGTGCACTAGACAGGACAAGACAACAGTCGTATGGGCAACTGGCGAAGCGCAACCGTAGAGACCGATCGGCTAACTTTTCACTGCCGCATTCAGGGCGACCCCGATGGACCGCCCATGCTGTTGCTGCACGGAAGCTTTGCAACTGGCCGGTGGTGGGAACCGCTGCTGGAGGTGCTGCCCAATTCGCTCCATGTGGTCGCGCCCGATCTGCGCGGTTGCGGGCTTTCCGACAAACCCGAAACCGGCTATACAGTCGCGGATCAGGCCGCCGACGTTGAGCAGCTTGTAGCGGCATTGGGTTGGCGCGACATCGATCTTGTCGGCCACTCCACGGGCGGCGCAGTGGCCGTCGAATTCGCGCTGCGCAGCCCCGATCTTCTGCACACGCTGACCTTAGCAGACAGCGTGCCTATCCAGGGAACCTATTCGCCGCCCGAAACGCTGCACCTTCTCGCCGAAATGCGGCAGGATCATGACCTGCTTCGGCGTGCGTTAGCGCTGCTCATGCCGTCACTCAAACCGGCTGCGCAAGGCGCAGACTCCGAATCTTCGTTTTTCGATACGCTCGTGGAAGATGCCGGACAGATGGCTCCGGCGGCGTTCACGCAGATAGCGCGCTCCGTGAGCGAGTGGAATCGCCTTGCCGACGCCGGCCAACTCACGCTGCCCACGCTGCTGATCTGGGGAGAGCTAGACGCCGTCGTCGACCGCGACGACGTTACCAGCACACTGCTCGCCATCCCTGGCGCCAATAACCTGGAAGTTCTGCGCGGCGTCGGGCACAGCCCAATGATAGAGGCGCCCCTCACGTTCGCGGAGCGCCTCCTAGACTTCATCGTTCAAGCCGATACGGACGGAACCGGCTAACGCGCCCCAGCTTGTCGCGCATGCAGTTCCGGTCCTGTTGGGTCACATCTCGAACATCTGGCCTCGTTCCGGCCCGACCGACACATAGTCGACCTTGACGCCCGCCAGTTCGCTGATGCGCGCCACATACGCCTTGGCATTCTCCGGCAAGTCCGCCCAACTGCGGCAGTCCGAGGTGCGGGTGCGCCATCCCGGCCACTCCTCATAAATCGGCTTCGTCTGGAAGAGAACCGGCGTGTCCGGCATGCTGTCGGTGATCACGCGTCCGTCGGGCAGTTCATAACCGACGCAGATGCGGATCACGTCGAAGGCGTCCAGCACATCGAGCTTCGTCACAGCCAGGCCGGTCATGCCGTTCAGCCACGCGGCATAGCGGATCGCAACGCCGTCGAACCAGCCGCATCGTCGCGGCCGTCCGGTCGTCGCGCCGAACTCGCCGCCCTCGCTGCGCAGCCGCTCGCCATCCTCATCGTGCAACTCAACCGGAAACGGGCCATCTCCCACGGCTGTACTATACGCCTTGACCACGCCGATCACGCGGTTGATGGCGCGCGCCGGCAGACCGGCGCCCGAACTGGCAAAGGAAGCCGTCGGGTTGCTGCTCGTCACATAAGGGTAAATTCCCCAGTCCAGGTCGCGCATGACGCCTAGCTGTCCTTCGAGCATCACCTCCTGTCCGGCGTCGATTGCCTGACGGACGATCGGCAGCGTATCGACAATACGCGCGCCAAGGCGTTCGCGATAGGCCATGCATGTTGCGTAAAGCCGACTGCCGTCAACCGGCTTCCCGCCCAAAATCTCGAGCTTGCGGTTGACCGTACGCAGCGCATTGTCCAGCCGCGTTTCCAACCAATCCGGCTGCAGCAGATCGCCGATGCGCAGCCCGGAACGCGCGGCCTTGTCGGCGTAGGCCGGGCCAATCCCGCGTTTGGTCGTGCCGATCGTGTCCTTGCCGCGCGCGGCTTCCTCAAGCGCGTCCAACTCGCGATGATACGGCATCAGCATTTGCGCGCGCGTACTGATCCACAAGTTTTCAAGGCTCACACCCGCCGCAACCAGACTATCCATCTCCTCAAGCAGCGCTTGCGGGTTCACTACGCAGCCGGACCCAATGATATTCTTCGTGTTGGGGTTAAAGATGCCGCTCGGAATAAGATGCAGCGCGTGCTTGCCATACTCATTGACCACTGTATGGCCCGCATTGTCTCCGCCCTGAAAGCGGATCACAACATCGGCTTGTTGGGCCAGATAGTCGATTATGCGGCCCTTTCCCTCGTCACCCCACTGCGCGCCCACAACCGCGGTTACGGACATAACTGCCACCTCCTGGACACCGGCTACGAAACAGGATCAATGGAAGAGCGGCCCGCCGAATGCTGCCGGCTAGGCCTTCGGCGCTTTGCTTATTTCGCCGACTCGCCGCCGTCTATCGTCAACACAGCTCCCGTGATAAATGCGGCCTCATCGGAACAAAGAAACGCGGCGGCGGCGGCGATCTCTTCCGGCTTGCCGATCCGCCGCAGCGGAATCAACGGAATTTGAGAGTCGAAAAAGTCAGGCGGCATGGCGGAGAAAGCTTCGGTCAAGATCAGGCCGGGACGGATGACGTTAGATCGCACACCGGCTGCAGCCCATTCAAGCGCCAGCTTGCGGCTAAACGCCTCGACGCCCGCTTTGCTGGCGGCATAGGCGGCGTCGTCAAATTCGCCCGACACGGTGCTGATGCTGCTGATGTGAAGGACATTGCCGCGCACAGCCGCCAAAAGCGGCAACGCGTGCCTCACCATCTCGAACACGGCATCCAGATTGACCGCCATCACCTGACGCCAAAGCGCCGGCGTCATCTCGTCGATCGTCCTGCCCGCTGAAGCGCCGGCGTTGGCTACCAACACATCCAAACGACCGTAGTGATCGGCTGTGCGGTCGACAATTGCCTCGGCATCGGCGGTAATGTCTCCCGCCAGAGCGAGCGCATCCAGCCCTGCGGCGCGCAACGCCGTAGCCCTCATCTCCAGCAACTCCGCGCGACGCCCGGTCAAAACGACCGACGCGCCTTCATAGGCGAGGCGTTCACCGATAGCGGCGCCGATACCGGCGGCGCTGCCTGTCACTAAGACAACCTTGCCGGCAAAACGCCTGCCGCTCAATTCATGTTGAGGGTCCATGCTCTCTCGATTTGGCAGCGAAGATAGGCAGCGAAAACGGCATCAACGGCTTGGCTGAATCTGGTAGTTTGGCGCCTCTTTGGTGATGATCACGCTATGCGGGTGACTTTCTTGGTAACTGGCGCCGCTGATGCGGACAAATTCCGCTTTCTCCCACATCTCGGGTATCGACGCAGCCCCTACATAGCCCATCCCGCTGCGCAAGCCGCCCATCAATTGGAAGACAAAATCGCGCAGATGGCCTTTATACGGCACTTGGCCTTCAATGCCCTCCGGCACGGTCTTGCCGCTGATGTCCGGGCTGGCGGAGTCTCCGTTGCTCGACTGGGCGGTTTGATAACGGTCGCTCGCACGCCCCTTCATGGCGCCTAAGCTGCCCATGCCGCGATATTCCTTGAAGGACCGCCCCTCGCGTATGACAATGTCGCCCGGCGATTCATGCAGGCCGGCGAGCAGGCTGCCCAACATAACCGCGGACGCGCCCGCGGCCAACGCCTTGGTAATATCGCCGCTGAAGCGAATGCCGCCGTCCGCAATGACCGCAATGCCCAGCCTGCGGCCGGCCTCGGCGCATTCGGCGATAGCCGTGAGTTGCGGCATGCCGGCGCCGCTGACGATGCGCGTGGTGCAGATCGAACCGGCGCCCACCCCTACTTTGACGACGCTCGCCCCGGCTTCCGCCAGGTCTTTCACGCCTTGCGGGGTCACGACATTGCCGGCCAATATCGGCATCTCCGCATAGCGAGCGCGCAGGTCGCGGATGGCCTGCAGCACGCCGCGGCTGTGTCCGTGCGCCGTGTCGATCGCCAAGGCGTCTACGCCCGCCTCAACGAGCAGGGCAGCGCGTTCGAGACCTGTTTGTCCCACGCCCACCGCGGCCGCAACCAGCAGCCTGCCGCGTTCATCCTTGGCGGCATTGGGAAAGTCCTGCCGTTTGAGGATGTCTTTATAGGTAATCAGCCCCTTCAGAAAACCCGCTTCATCCACGAGCGGCAACTTCTCGATCCGATAACGGTGCAAAATGTCCTGCGCCTCTTGCAGAGTCGTGCCGAGCCGCGCCGTGACCAAACTCTGACTGGTCATGTAGTCGGAGATAGGACGGCTATCGTCCTGAGCGAAACGCACGTCGCGATTGGTGAGAATGCCGACCAGCCGGCCGCTCTCGTCGGTAATAGGCACGCCGCTAATCCGGTATCGGCTCATCACCGACTCGGCATCGGCAAGCGTAGCATCCGGCGGTAATGTGATCGGATCGACGATCATGCCGCTTTCGCTGCGCTTTACCTTGTCCACTTCGCCGGCCTGTTGCTGTGGCGTGAGGTTGCGATGGATCACGCCGAGGCCGCCCTGCCGGGCCAATGCCACAGCCAGCTCGCTCTCGGTGACCGTATCCATCGCTGCGCTGAGGACAGGGATGTTTAAATGTAGACGCTCGTGCAGGTGCGCGCTGATGTCCACATCAGACGGCAGAACATCGGCATAGCCGGGTACGAGCAACACATCATCAAACGTCAGAGCTTCAGTGACAAAGCGATCGCCGCTCTGAGGGCGACGGCCGTCACTCGCATCCGCTTCCTCCGACCACGGCGCCTCGTGCATTTTAATATTCATGCATCCCCCTGCTGCTGTTCTCGCCGCTCAAACCGTCGAGTGTACTACCC
>CAZYSJ010000148.1:0-8692 GCA_964649875.1 uncultured Caldilineaceae bacterium | reverse complement strand
TCACGCCGGCGTGGGTCGGGTGCGGCGTACAGATCGAGATCATCTGCACGCCGGCATCGTCGATCATCCGCGCCAGATCGGCGTAGCCGCGTACGCCGTAGCTCTTGGCGAATGCGTCCGCCCGGCTTTGGTCGACGTCAAAAGCCGCCACGAACTCCGAGTGCGGCAGGGCTTTTAGGGCCTGGGCGTGCGTATGCCCAACCTTGCCGCAACCAACCAGGGCGGTGCGAATCTTCTCGGTCATGCTTGCTCTCTCTCAATCCAGTCAGGGTTTAGTTTCGGAATCAAAAAGGAATTCCTGTAAACGAAGAATGAGCCGCTCCCGGTTTCTGGTCTCACATTCCCAGATCACCAGAACGCGCCAGCCTAACGCGGCCAGCTTCTCCAGGTTGGCCTTATCTCGCCGCATATTGCCGTCGAGTTTCTTGTTCCAATACGCTACATTGCTTTCGGGGCGGGCGGCGTGGGGGCAGCCTTCGTGCTGATGCCAAAAGCACCCGTGGACAAACACGATCTTCTTATGCCTGGGCAACACAATGTCCGGGTTTCCCGGCAGTCGCCTATCGTGCAGACGAAAGCGAAAACCCATACGATGGATCAGCGAGCGCACCAGGACTTCCGGCTTGGTGTCCCGGCTGCGCACCTTTGCCATGATCTCGCTTCTCTGTTCAGGGGAGAAAACGTCAGGCGCCATGAGTCACCGCGCTCGCCTAACCTTCGTCCAGTTCGATTCCGCGATAGTCGCGCCGGCACGGCGATAACGCGTTTTGCGCTCCACCTCCGGCCCATCCATGCGCACCTGGATGCCGACCTCAACGACGTCATTGTCATCGCCGCCAAAAGCCGAATGCAGCGCCTGTACGAAACTAAGTTCCGCTAATTCATGACACGGCGGCGCGGGGTTGTTTCTGGCGTCTGGTATTGTTCTCGGAAACAAATAGATACAAGGCGGCGGAACCAATCGTCTGCCGATCAGCGTCGCACGAGACGGATCGGCGACCAGCTTCGGGCACGGCCTTCCCCTTGTGCCGCATAACATGTCCCAGATGACTAGCGCGTCGACTTTCTGCCGGCGATGGATGATCTCCGCGCTTAGGCGGGTGTGGATTCCCGACCAGGCGTTATGCGCCGGGTCCGAGCCGGGGTTTTGGCACAGCGACCAAATTACGAATTCGTCCGCGCTGTTTGGGCGTTCATAGATATTCGTATTGTTTCCGTCGAGACAGCCTTTTGTCTCGATGACGCAAAGACGCCCATCGATAGCTCTGACCTCATAGTCATGCCGTTCGCCGGCGCCGCTGAAGCGCCATTCGCGGATCCGCCCTGTCGCCTGCAGATAATCGAGCGCATCGTCGACGAAGCGTCTCTTTTCCTCCATTGATGCGGCTTGACTGCCGCGCAGCTTTTCGATGGCGCTCCTGAAAAGACCCGAATCCCAGAACTCCTGTTCGGTGAGGCCGTGATCGCCGATGCTGGGGGCGGCGTTGCGCAGCGCCTCAGCGTAGTTCTCGATAGATTGCTTGGTTGATTCTAGAAGTCCGCAAGCGATAATTGACTGGCGCGCCATTCCTGAGATGCCTTATCCGCTTTTCGGTTCTGCCCATAGACGAGTTCGCGCAAGATGTGCCGTTCGATCCAGGCAATGACCGGCACGACGACAGCATCGCCCATGAGGTGATACGCCTCGTTATAGCGGGCCGGCAACAGATATGTATCGCTTAAGCCCATGAGCCGCGCCGCCTCGCGCGGGGACAGCAGGCGCGAACGAACGCTGTCGCCTTCCACAACCAGAATGATCTGCCGGGACGAGCCTCCAGCAGGGGTGCGCAGACAGCCTGATATGCCATCGAAGCGAACCTCCGCCCGCTGGACGCTTTTGCCGCCCTCTTTGCGCGTCCGCTTGTAGATCGTGCCTACATGCAGTTTGCCAATAGCCTGGGCTGCTTTCACTTTCGCCAGGTTCGCATCCGACATGAGCGATAAGAGACGTTGCGTCTCCTCCGCCGTATGCCACTCAACGCCCTCGGGTTCCCGTTCGATCAGTTCGCTTAAATGCGGCGGCGCCGTAGGGGGCGTCGGCAAGTTCCACCAAAGCCAGCGCTTTTTCACTTCCGCGGGCAGCCGCCTATAAGCTGCGATCAGGTGCTTGGGCTGCCAGACTCCGTAAGGCGCAAACTGCACCAGTTCATCCGCGATGTTCCACGACCGGTCCACTGCTATAACGAAGAGGCGGGGCCTCGACTGCGGAACAAACCGATCTGCATTGATGACCAACGCGCCCAGGTTGTAGCCCGCATCCGCGATCACGCGGCTCAGTTGTACGAAGTCCTGGCCTTTGTTGGAACTCAACAGGCCGACGACGTTTTCGATCACGATAATGGGAACGCTGCGTCCGTCGCGCTGAAGTTGCAGCAACAGCCGCCAGAACGGCCAGAAGGCGCCGCTGCGCTCGCCGTCGATGCCGCGGCCAGCGCCTGCCAGCGAAAGATCTTGGCAAGGAAATGACGCCCAGGCCAGCGTCGCCCTTTCGGGAAGGTCTGCGACGCGTACGTCATTGATGTCCGCAATCAGAAGTTCATCCGCGCCGCCAAAGTTAGCCCGGTAGGACTCGCCTTTTTTAGCGCTGATGTCGTTGGCGAATAGACAGCGCCACCCTAGCCCAAGCCCAAGCCGCGCCAAGCCGCCGCCGGCAAAAAACTCATAATAGGTGAAGTCGGGATGCATCGGTCTATCCATCAAAAATTAGTCGCGTATGTCGGGCTCGGCCTTTGCCCATCTCTAGTATAGCCAATGCCAGAACATCTGTCCACAGGCGCCGCAAGGCGTGGGGCGCACCAAGCCAAATACGCGCTTGACATTGCGCCCGGCTCTTGATATAGTCTGCAACAATTGAATAGCTCGAGCTCTTATCCAGAGAGGCGGAGGGACCGGCCCTTTGAAGCCTCGGCAACCTGGTGACGGCGGCGAAGGCGTCGCCCAATCAAGGTGCCAAGTCCGGCAGAGTAATCTGGAAGATGAGAGACAAGGCTTTGTTGCGTCCATTCGCCCTCTCATCTAACTCTTGAAGATGAGAGGGTTTCTTTTTCTGCACCGATCCCGGCGGATCGTGTAAAGGATGACGCGGAGGCTTAGACAATGATCGCGATGAAGTTCGGCGGCACGTCGGTGGGCAATGTCGAGGCGTTTGCCCAGGTCGCCAAGATTGTGGCGGACGCAGTGGAGCAGGAAGCGAAGACGGAGCGGCCGGGCGTGGTGGTTGTGACCAGCGCTATGGCGGGCGTGACGAATTTGCTGATCGAGGCGGCGCGACGAGCGGCCGACGGCGATGAGTTCTATCTGGAAGCCGAGAACACCCTGCGGGTCAAGCATCATTTCGTGGCGGGCCAGTTTATCGAAGACGGTTTGGAGCGCGCCGAATTGGCTCGCTTGACCGACGAGCGGCTCCAGGCCTTCAGCCGGCTGTGCAACAGCATCGCCGTGCTGGGCGAGGTGACCAAGCGCGGGATGGACCTGGTGAGCGGGCTGGGCGAACGGCTCAGCGCGCCGGTGCTGGCCGCGGTGCTGCGCTCGCAGGGTGTGCCCGCCGAGGCTGTGGATGCGGTCGATCTGATCGTGACCGACAGCGAATTCGGCGCGGCCGCACCGATCAAGGCGCTGACGGACCAGCGCTGTCGCGAACGGCTGCTGCCCATGATCGAGGCCGGCGTTGTGCCGGTGGTCACCGGCTTTGTCGGCGCGACGGTGGACGGCGTCCCCACTACATTGGGACGGGGCGGCTCCGACTATTCTTGCGCCATCGTCGGCGCGGCCCTCGATGTCGACGAGATTCAGATTTGGACCGACGTCAACGGCGTGATGACGGCGGACCCGCGCATCGTGCCCAACGCGCGCAGCCTGAACCAACTCAGCTATGAGGAAGTGGCCGAATTGGCCTACTACGGGGCCAAGGTGATCCACCCCAAGACCGTGACGCCGGCCGTCGAGAAGAACATCCCGCTGCGCGTGCTCAATACCTTCCAGCCCGAACATCCGGGAACCTACATCCGCAACGAGAGCGACGGCGATCTGCATGGGTCGGTGAAGGCGATCACCGCCATATCCGGGCTGAACCTGGTTACCGTGGCGGGGCGCGGCATGATGGGCGTCCCCGGCATCGCCGCGCGGACCTTCCGCAGCGTGGCCGACGTGGGGGCGAATGTGCTGATGATCAGCCAGAGCAGCAGCGAGCAGAGCATCTGTTTCGTCGTGCCCGACAACTCGGCGCAAACGGTAATCGAAGCCTTGCGCTCTGAGTTCAAGGTCGAATTGGAGCGCAAGTATATCGACGATATATCCGGTTTGGCGCAAATTGCGATCATTGCCGTGGTGGGCAGCGGGATGCGCGGGACGCCGGGGCTGGCGGCGGGCATCTTTCGTGCCGTGGGCGAGAAGCGCATCAACGTGATCGCTATCGCTCAGGGGTCGAGCGAGGCCAATGTCAGCCTGGTGGTGGAGGAGAGCGAACGGGCCGTGGCGGTCGGCGCCATCCACGACATCTTCGAGTTGCACAAGCCGACGAAAGAACGCTTGGGGTTGGGTTAGAAAATGCGAGGGGCCGGCGGCAAGACCGGCCCCTTCCTTTTGCTTTGCGGGGTTATTTTGCGGGGCTATGATGGGCAGGGCCAGGGCGTGTGGTTGTCGGCGAAGGCGCGCACGCGGAATTCCGGCTCGCCGCGGCCTACGTCGCCCGTCGAATGCAGCAGGCCGCTGTCCGTCCAGACCTCCACGCGATAGGGGTGGCCTGCGCCGCCGTAGAGGTTCTCGTCGACCGGCAGCCCGTCGATCTTGAGGAAGCCGGCGGCGTTGCATGTGGCAAAGCCGCGCTCCGCCACGTCGACCCACGTTCCGTCCGGCTCCTTGCGATAGACCTTGACCCAGGCGCAGTGTCCGGGCTGTGCCGGCGCGCAGGTAATGATGTTGCCGACGCGGGGCCGGTCTTCTCCTTCCTCCTCCTGGTCGCCGGTTCGCTTCCACGACAGGCGAACGACGGCGTCGCCCGTGTGCTCATAGAACTCAAGGCGGACGGTATGGACGCCTCCGCTCAGGCGTTGCGTGTGCGTGAATTTGCGCCGCGGGCCGTCGCGCCACTCGTCGATGACCAGGCGGTCGTCGATGTAGAGGCGTACGCCGTCGTCGACGGTGACGGTGAAGCGGTAGCGCCCCTCGCGGAAGCGCAGCGCGCGCGTCCAGCGCACCGAGAAGTCGTCGCGGCCGATCACCTCCGGCGCGGGCGAACCGCCGCCCCAGTCGAAGTCGATGTCGCCGTCGTTGCGCACCAAGCGCGGCCCGCCGGACAGATGGCGGTTGTCGAAGTATTCGCCGCGCCAGGCGTTGGTCTCGGTAGCGTCGATGCGCGTCCAGCCAAGGCGGATGGCAGCCTGGCCGGCGTGCTCGTAGTATTCGAGCGTCACCGGCACGTCGCCCGCGGGCAGGTAGAGTTCGCCCCGGTAGGTCGTTTCGGGCTGGTCGCGCCATTTGTCGATCAACAGGTGGTTATTCACCCATAGGCGCACGCCGTCGTCGGCCTTGACCTCGAAGCGGTAGCGGCCGGCTCCCTCGTTGAGGACGCCGCTCCAGCGCACCGAGAAGTCGTCGCGCCCGATCCGGCCCGGCGCGGGCGAGTCTTCACCCCAGTTGAAGTCGATGCGCTCATCGTAGCGCACGAGCGCCGGCGAACCGGAGAGCGAGCGGTTGTTGTAGTATTCGCCCCGCCAGCGTCCGCCGCCTTCCGTCGCTGGAGACATGTAGAAGCGCACCGCCGCCGCGCCGGCCTGCTCGAAGTACTCGACGCGGACCAGGTGATGCCCCCCGCCCAGATGGACGTCGACCGTATCGACGGTGATGCTGCGCGCAATCCACCGGTCGATGACGAGACGGTCATCCACGTAGACGCGGATGCCGTCGTCGCTGGCGGCGGTGAGGCGATAGACGCCGGGGGGCACGTCCACATACCGGGTCCAGCGCGCTGAGAAGCCGTCGCGGCTGATGCTGGGCGCGGGCGAGCCATCACCCCAGTCGTGGTCAATGGCCTGTTCGACCCGTTCCACTACGGGCGGGCCGCTCAACGCGGTGTTGTTCCAGTAACTCGCCTGCCACACAGGGTCGGAATGCAAGGGGGTCACCGGTTCGGCTGCCTGCACCGGCCGGGTGAGGGCCGGCAAGAGGCCGGCGAGCAGGGCGACCATTAATGCAATGGACCACAAGCGCAGACGAGGTGCGTTCGTCAAACTCTGCATGGTTCTCCTCCTAAACCGGGCGCGTCCTCATGCTGCGCCCTTACTCAGTATACGTCGGCGCGTAGGTTGGTGTTCCCTGCTTACGGTTGCGGCACGGGCGCCGTTCGGCAAAGCGACTGCGCCGCTGTAATCGATTTGCGCGCTCGAATGAATTATGTATAATCTCCCGACGCAACCTTGACGCAATCCTGACGTAACCTTGACGGGATAAGGTTCCTTCCCGCGCTGAGATCGTATCTTCATCGTTCCAGCAGCGCCTCTGTACGGAATTGTATCGCTGACCCACCCTTCATCGTGGAGGGGCGGACGCATTTACGGTTGGACGGGATCGGGCATGCGGGCCATTGCGGCGCATGTCATTCTCTATATTGGAGCGGGACGAGCGCAGGCGCGGCAGGGCTGCTGCGCAGAATGAGAGGGCTATATGCGTCACCGGCAGCGTCAAGTCAGCGAGGCGGCTGCATCCGATCGACGGATGCCTGGAGCGTCGTCTGCCGTGCCTTTGTCGACCGGCAGGCGGACGCAATCGGATGGGCGGCGATTATCGCGCCGCGTGTTTTTGCAAATGGCGGGGGCGTCGATTGCAACCGCGGCTGTGAGCGCCTGCACGCCGCGCCCCGCCGGCACAGCGCCCCATGAAGACGGCAAGATCCAACTCGTCTACCAAGATTGCCGCTGTCTGGGCGAGCAGTTCTTGTTGGCGGATTTCCACGAGGCGCATCCCGATATAGAGGTGTTCTACATTCCCGACCCGGAGAATTCCGACGAGAAGATGCTTGCCGATATGCAGGCGGGCATCGCGCCGGACGTATTTTCGGGCTGCTGCGAAATGCTGCCCATCTGGGCGGAAGAGGGCCATCTGCTCAATCTGCATCCCTATGTGGAAGCCGACCTGGACGCCGCCACGATTGCCGATTGGGACGCGGCGCAATACGCCAGCTTCTTGACGCCGGACGGAATGCGGTTCGCCCTGCCCAAATATCACGGCGCGCTGGCGCTCTATTACAACAAGGACCTGTTCGACGAGTACGGCGTCGCCTATCCTGACAACACGTGGGATCACGATGCGTATCTGGACGCCATGCGGCGGCTGACGGTTGATCGCAACGGCGACGGCAAGGTCGACCTGTGGGGGAGCATGGCGGATATTGCCTGGGACCGTTTGCAGATCCATGTCAACGGCTGGGGCGGTCACTTCGTCGATCCTGAGGACCCGACCCGAAGCCTCATGGCCGGGCCGGAGGCGATGGCGGCGATGGAATGGATCCGCGCCCGCATATGGGATGACCATGTGATGGCGAACAAGCTCGACGTGCAGAACCTGGAGACCCGCCACGCTTTTATCCAGCAGTCGCTGGCGATGGTGGAAGACGGGTCGTGGGCGCTGCGCGACATTTTGGAACTGGCCCCGTTTCGCATCGGCGTGGCGCCGTTTCCCGCCGGGCCGCAGCGCCGCGTGACCTTGGCGACGACGGACGGATTTGCCGTCTATTCGGGCACGAAGCACCCGGAAGCGGC
This sequence comes from uncultured Caldilineaceae bacterium, assembly GCA_964649875.1. GTDB lineage: Bacteria > Chloroflexota > Anaerolineae > Caldilineales > Caldilineaceae > JASGTU01. Next base: position 899 of record CAZYSJ010000148.1, on the reverse strand, counting down.
TTGGGAACTGATGAAGTTCTTCGTCAGCCCCGAATATGGCCGGGCGATGGCGGAGGCGCAACTGCTGCAGCCGGCGCGGGCGTCGCTGGTTGATGAATGGGTCGAGATCGTGCGCACCCAATACCCGGAGCAGTCGCAGGAGATTGACATCGGCGCCTTTGCCGAAGGGCACATCCAGGGCTACTCGGTGACGGCGGAGATCTTCGCCAACATGGCGGAGGCGCGCCGTCTGGCGCTGGCCGCCTGGGAGGAGATCTACACGCTGGGCCAGGCGCGCGTGGACATCATGAAGAACGCATCGGCCATGATCGAAATGGCCCAACCCGGACGCAGCCAAGCCTAGCGTTGCACAGCGAGGCGCGTGCGGGCGACGGCCTGTGGAGGAGGCCGGCAGGCGTCGGCAGGCCGCCGGAACGGAGGGGACGAAGTGAACTCGACATCCCGATTTGGCCGCTGGAACAGCTATCATATCGCCTGGCTGTTCTTGGCGGCGCTGTTTGCGGTGGCGTCTCTAGCCGTATTCACCTTCATGGCTTATCGCAGCGCCGCTGTCGAATTACTCATCGAACGCGACCGGCAATTGACCTACCTTTCGGCGGCGCGTATCCGGGGAGAACTGACGAAGTTCTCCGATGCGCTGCAAACCTTTGCGCGTACGCAGGCGCTGTATGACAGAGACCTGGCTGTGCGGCAGCAGGCGCTGCAAGAGTCGCTGCTCGTGCGCGAGGGAGTCTTTGACGGCGGGCTGATTCTGCTGGACAACCACGGCCGGGTGGCGGCAACGGAGCCGCTGCGCGCCGATCTCATCGCGCAGGATTGGTCGGATCGCGACTATTTCCGCCGGCTGCTCGGTTCGGCTGCGCCGATCTTCTCCGACGCCGTGACGGACGGGCCGGACG
>CAZYSJ010000147.1:0-8820 GCA_964649875.1 uncultured Caldilineaceae bacterium | reverse complement strand
GGCCGGCGGACGGGCTGAACGTGTGCGTGCTCGACGCCATGAGCTGCGCCAAGCCGGTTGTCGGGTCGGTGGCGGCGGGCAATACCCTGGCGGTCGTGGACGGGGAGACGGGCGTAATCGTGCCGGAGCAGGATGAGGGCGCGCTGGCCGCGGCGCTGGCGCGGCTGGCCGACGACGAGCAGATTCGTATAGCAATGGGGCATGCGGGCAGGCGGCGCATCGAGACTGAGCTGGGCTGGCCGCATCTGGCGCAGCGTTACCGCGCACACTTTGCGCGGCTCGCCCAGGGCCATGACCGCGACGCCCCTTCAGGAGTGGAGGCGACGTAGACGCGCCGATGAGCGAAGCCGATTACCTTGCGTATTATGCGAAAAAGGCGGTGTTGATCACGGGCGGGCTGGGCTTCATCGGCTCGAACCTGGCGCGGCGCCTGGTCGACCTGGGCGCGGACGTGACGTTGGCGGACTCGCTGATCCCCGACTACGGCGGCAACCTCTTCAACATCGCTGGCTATGAGAAGCGGCTGCGCGTCAACATCGCCGACGTGCGCGACCCCTATTCGATGAGCGCGCTGGTGCAGGGGCAGGACGTGATCTTTAACCTGGCGGGCCAGGTGAGCCACATCGACTCGATGCACGATCCCTTCACGGATTTGGAGATCAACGCGCGCAGCCAGCTTTCCATCCTGGAGGCGTGCCGCCACGAGAACCCCGGCGTGAAGGTGGTCTATGCGGGGACGCGCCAGCAGTACGGCAAGCCCCAGTACTTGCCGTTGGACGAGCAGCACTTGCAGAACCCCACCGACGTGAACGGCGTCAACAAGCTGGCGGGCGAGTGGTACCACATCGTCTACCACAACGCCTACGGGCTGCGCACGTCGTCGCTGCGGCTGACGAATACGTACGGCCCGCGCCAGTTGATGCGCCATAACCGCCAGGGCTTCATCGGCTGGTTCGTGCGCCTGGCGGTGGAGGGGGCCGAGATTCAGCTTTACGGCGACGGCCAACAGCGCCGCGATCTCTGTTACGTGGACGATGTGGCGGACGCGTTTTTGCGCGTGGGCGCGTCGCAGCAGGCGGACGGCAAGGTGTACAACCTGGGCGGCAGCGCGCCGATCACGCTGCTGGAACTGGCTAACCTGCTGGTGGAGATCGCCGGGCAGGGCTGCGTGCGGCTTGTGCCCTGGCCGGAGGAACGCAAGCGTATCGACATCGGCGACGTCTATTCCAGCTATGCGCGCATTCAGGCCGACCTGGGCTGGTCGCCGGAGACGCCGCTGCGCGCGGGGCTGGAGCGGACCGTGGCCTATTACCGGCGTTACCGCGAGCATTATTGGTAACCGCAACTTGTATTGGCGACCGCAAGCGGGAGATGTGAGGCAGAGATGGCTCAGGCGATGAGTGTGCCGGCAGTGGATCTGTTGGGCGAATACCGCTCGATACAGGCCGAGATCGATGCAGCCGTGGCGCGCACGCTGCACAGCGGCTGGTATATCCTCGGTCGCGAGGTCGCGGCGTTCGAGGAGGAGTTCGCCGCGTTTTTGCAGGCACGCGGCGGCGACGCGGTGACCTGCATCGGCGTGAATTCGGGCACGGACGCGCTGCAGTTGGCGTTGATGGCCTGCGACGTCGGCCCAGGCGACGAGGTGATCACGACAGCGCACACCGCGGTCGCCACGGCCGCGGCCATCAGCCTGACCGGCGCCACGCCCGTTTTCGTGGACATTGCCCCGCAGACCTACACGATGGACCCGGCGGCGCTGGCCGCGGCCATCACCCCGCGCACTAAGGCGGTCATACCTGTCCACCTCTACGGCCATCCGGCGGAGATGGAGCCAATTCTCGCCATTGCGGCGCAGGCGGGGATACGCGTGATCGAGGACTGCGCGCAGGCGCACGGGGCGCGCTACCGCGGCCGCAGTGTGGGCGGGCTGGGCGATCTGGGCTGCTTCTCCTTCTACCCGACCAAGAACTTGGGCGCGATGGGGGACGGCGGCGCGGTGGTGAGCCGCGACCCGCAACTGGCGGAGCGCGTGCGGCTGCTGCGCGAGTACGGCTGGACGCCGGCGGCGCGTTATGTGTCGCAGGTGGAGGGCATGAACAGCCGGCTGGACGAGATGCAGGCCGCGATCTTGCGCGCCAAGTTGGCGCACCTGGAGGCCTGGAACGAAGCGCGTCGCCAGGTCGCCGCCTGGTACGCGGATTTGCTGCCGGATACGCTGGTCAAGCCCGTCGAGCGCGTCGGCTGCGAGCATGTCTACCACCTGTATGTGGTGCGCGTGGCCGAACGCGATGCCGTGCGTCGCGAACTGGCCGCGCACGGCATCGGCAGCGGCATCCACTATCCCGTGCCGATCCATATGCAGCCCGCGTATCAGGGGGCCGCGGGCGTGCGGCATGACCTGTCGCACACAGAGGCGGCGGCGAGCGAAATCCTGTCGCTGCCCATGCACCCGCACATGAGCCAAGAGCAGGCGCGGGCGACGGCGGAAGCGCTGCGCAGGATCACAGGGCGCGCCGCCGGAAATGCCTCTGCGGTCTAGAAAGGCCGCGCTTCTCGCATGACAGAATCAGGCAAGGGCAACCGGCTGGGGAGGCATTTGCCCGCGGCGCTGCAGGCCGCGGGCGGCTTCCGGCTGCTTCTCTTTGGGCTGATTGTGCTCTACTGCTGGGTGTTCACCAGTCTGGCCTTCAACCAGCACGCGGGCATGCGCACGCACAAGGCGGACCTGGGGCAGATCGACCAGGCCGTGTGGAACAGCAGCCGCGGGCGTTTTGTGGAGATGACGGACTACGGCTACATCTCCACGCGTATGAGCGACCACGTCGAGCCGATCCTGGCGCTGATCAGCCCGGTCTTCTGGGTGTGGGACGATGTGCGTGCGCTGCTGTTGCTGCAGGCGGCGGCGACGGCATTGGGCGCATGGCCGCTGTATGAACTGGCGCTGCGCCAGATGGCCGCGCTGCTGTCTCCGGCGGACCGCTCAAAGATATGGCTGTGGGAGCCGGTGCGCCAGGCGGCGCAGCCTGTGGCGCTGGCGCTGGCCGCGGCGTACTTGCTGGCCCCGCAGCTTCAGTCCGCGGCGTTGACGGAGTTCCACGCCATTCCGCTGGCCGTTCCTTTGATCCTGTGGGCGCTATGGGCCGTCTCTGCCGGGCGCTGGGCGCAGTTTGCCGCGGCCGCGACGCTGACGGCGCTGGTCAAGGAGGAGGCCGCGCTCTTGGCGGCGGGGCTGGGGCTGTGGGCGCTGTGGCGGCTTTGGCTGGAACGCAGGTTGGCGACGCGTCGCGGGGAGGCGAGCGCGCCGATCCGTTGGCCGCTGTTGCTGGCCCTCGGCGTGACGCTGGCGTCGCTGGCCTGGTTCTATGTGACGACCTTCGTCATCGTGCCGGCGCACGCCGCGCAGACCTACGGCGTGGCGCAGAGCGGTTATTTCGCCCGCTACGGCGCGCTGGGCGATTCACCCGTGGACATCTTCAAGAGCTTCTTCACGCAGCCCCATGTCGTGTGGCGGATTGCGACCGAACCGGCGCGGCTGGAGTATCTATACAGGCTGGCCATGCCCTACGGCTTTGTCACGCTGCTGGCGCCGGAGGTCGTGCTGCTGTCGCTGCCGGCGCTTCTGGCGAACCTCCTCAGCGCCTACCCCGCGCAATACTACGGCGAGTTCCACTACAGCGCGCCGGTCGCCGTCTATTTCGCGGCGGGCGCGGCCTATGGCGCGGCGCGGCTGTGGCGTTGGCTGGCGCGGCGCACGGATCAGGCATCGGGGCACTTCCAGCACCTGCCCGCGTCCGGCCTGGCGACGATGAACCTGATGGCGGCGCTGCGCAACTCGCGTGCGGCGCTGCGTCCCCTCGCCGGCGCGCTGCTGGCGCTGTGGATCGTCGGCTGGGCAATCGGCGCGTATGCGGCGTTTGGCCGCGGGCCGGGCGGTGCGCGCTACGATCCCGCGCCGGTCAGCGCGCATCACCGGCTGTTGGGGCGTTTTACGGCGCAACTGCCCGCCGATGCCAGGGTGACCGCTACCGCCGCCGTGCATCCGCATGTGAGCCATCGCCGCTTCGTGTACCAGTTTCCGTTGGGGCTGGAGCCGCCGGCGGACGCGGATTGGGCCTTGCTCGACGTGACGACTGCCACCGACATGGCGCCGGGCGACGTGCGGACGGCGGTCGAAGCGATGCTGTCCGGGGAGTGGGGCGTGGTGGATGCGGCTGACGGCTTCATGCTGTTGGCGAAGGGCGCGGCCGATAAGACGCTGCCGGCGGAGTTTTACACGTTTGCGGTCACGCAGCAGGACGCGGCGCAGGCGGAGGCCGCGCCGCTGCGCTTTGTGGGCGTGGCGGCGCACGACTGGCCGCGCTGGCGGCGCAGCGAGATAGAGATGCGTTGGCGCGTAGAAGAGGGCTTCGACGCGGCGACGATGGCGCCCCAGATCGAGCTGCGCACGCCGTCCGGCGAGACCTTGTACCGCTTTGCAGACGCCATGCCGCCGGCGCTGGTGTGGTATCCGCCGGAAGCGTGGCAGGCGGGCGACGAGGTGCGGGTAACGACGTTGCCGCTGTATTTGCCGCGCGTCTGGGGCGTTGTGGCGGAGAAGACGCCGGGCTTGGTTGTGCCGCCGGAGTTGGCGATTGCCGAGGAGGAGGGGGGCGTTCTTGCGGCGGCGTACCGCCGCGGCGACGGCGACAAACTGGCGCAACTGCCTGCGGATCTGTTTGGCGACGCCGCGTGGGGCGACCGGTTTGGCTCAGCCGCGGCGCAGGAGGCTCGTCTGCGCATGGCGGACGGGGAGACGGTGCAGGTGCGCGCTTGGCTGCCGGAACGGGCGGTCAGGCCGGGCGGACTGGTCGACGTGCACCTGAGCTGGACGGCGGGGGATGGTTGGCCGGACGGCGCAACGGTGTTTGTGCATCTGCGCCAGGACGGGGTCAACGTCGCCCAGAATGACGGCTTGCCGCGCTATTTCGTCAAGTACGCAGCGGCGGATGCGCTCGACGACGGCGGCGCGGCGGTCGATTGGCGGCAGCTTGCGGTCCCGGATGCGGCCTTGTTCGCGGGCGAGTGGACGGCGGCGGCGGGGCTATACGACCCTGCGAGCGGCGTGCGCGCAGCCGTCGTCGGAGAGAATGGAGCGGTTACCGGCGATGAGCTCGTGTTGGGCGTAACGGTGATCGAGGAGCCGCCTGCGCCCGACCAGGCGTGCGCGCTGATCCCGGCGACGTGTGCGTCGCAGCCGGTTCGTTGACGGCTTTGCCTGAACAAACGAAAAGCGGCTGGTCGAGATGACCGGCCGCTTTTGCATCTGCGTTTAGCTCTCTGCGTTAGCTTTCGACGGGACGAAGGCCGAGATAGACCCTCTCGCCGCCCAGGGTGCGCAGGATTCTGTCTGCGGACAGCCAGGGCAGGAGTTGGTTCAGCTCGTTGGGCGAGAGCGGCGCGTTGTTGTTCGCCAGAAAGACGCGGAAACAGGCCGAAGCAAGCGGCAGCCGTTCGTTGATGTATTCCGGGTCGTTGGCGCAGCGCGTGCGCAAGCACTCGCGCAGGGCGTCGGTCTGGTGCACTTCCCCGGTGTCAGGGTCCACCCAGTCGACGTTTTCCGTGTTTTGGTGGTCGGCGAAACGTTCGCGGCATTCCTCGCACAGTTGGTCGCGCAGATACAGACGGAAGTCGCGTCCGCTGTTCTCCCACCAATCGTGGTCGATGTGGAATTTGGTATCTGCAGTAGGGCGGAACCTTCGCAAGCGGCGAAGTGTGGCGGTTGGTTGGCTCATATCTTGCTCTTTCTGGTCTCCGGCAGGCCGTCATGGCGGCTGCGTTGGCTCTTAGGCCAGGGCGAACAGGCCTTCCCCGGCATCCCGGAACGCTCGATTGGTGAGCAGTGCATGGAAGATGGGGCCGGGCGGGCAGCGGCGGACGATGTTGACGGCGCTGTAGACGCTCTTGGCGTGCACGGTTCCCTGCGGGTTCAGCTTGGTGAGTTCGGGCACGATCTGTTCGACGATGGCGTGCAAGGGGACGCCGTCGCGGCTCAATTGCTCGCGCAGTTGGTCCACGCCTTCGACGTCCTCGGTGGCGACGATCAGGGTGTCGTCGTATTCGCAGGCGACTTGCACCTTGTTCATCTCGAAGGTGAGCCGGCCGGCCTCCAGGTCGGGGTTGGCGATGCGCGCCCATTCGCGCTTGGGGCGCCGGGCGCGGTAGTCGACCAGGATTTCTTGTGTGTCTGGGGCGCGTTCGAGGGTAATGTAGGCGCCGACGGGGATGGCGTGCTCCTCCATCCACTCGGCGAGTCCCGCCACATAACGGCCCTGCGGGACGACCCAGCCTGTGTAGCGTTTGCCCCAGCGCCCATCGACGAAGGTGACCATCGACTTGATGCCGGAGGCGGACGGGAAGAAGCTGCGCGTGCGCCCGTTGAGAGGCAGGACGCCGTAGCGCCGGTGCGGGTAGGCGAGGGTCAGCGTCGTGCTGGGCACGATGTTGGGCAACTCGCTGCTCAGGGTGCTTTCTCCCCACTCGTCGTCGAGTTCCCACTCGATTTGCAGGAGTTCGACGCTGAGCAGGGCGCGGTTGTAGCGCGGCGCCTCCGGGCGCAGGGCCAACGGCGTGGAGACGACGACGGCCGGCTCCATGCGGTTGAGGAACCACATGTTCTGCCCGTTGTGCTGTACGGGGTCGAAGCGCGAGTCAGAGGCAAGGCCATGCTCTAGGCTGATGCGCTGCATGGGCGGCGGCACGTTCGGGTCCAACTCGATTTCGGCCAGGAGATCGTCTGTGGTGACAGGTTCGGCCCGCACGTCAATCAGGGCTTCGGCGAGGTGGAGATGCCCGATATGGACTTCGGCGAGCATATCGGCCAGGAGCCATTTGCCGTCGACGGAGACGAACTGGTCGCTGCGGTCGCCTTCTTCTAGGGCGTAGAGGATGCTCTCGTCGATCTCGTCGGTGTAAAGCGAGTAGATTTCCTGTGCAGAGAGCAGCGACTCGTCGCTGAGCAGGTTGTCGCCGGTCGTCTCATTGAGGCGATGTGCGGTTGCCAAGCCGGCGGCGAACTCGCGTTGTGCGCCGGAATCGGCAAAGGCGACTTGAATGACATCGAACTCGCCGTGTTCGGGGTTCTGACCGGGGCGCAGCCCAACGACTTCTCCGGCGGCGAAATCCAAAGCAGGGAAGACCAGCGTCTGCCCAACGGTGTAGCGATTTTTCGGAACGTAGACGGCGCCTTTGGCCAACTCAGTTTCGATTGTGGCGGTCTCGCGGCGGATATATTCGTCGATTAGAGCCAGTGCCAATTCGTCAACTGTTTTTGGGGCGAGCGCGTCGAGGAGCAGGGTGTAAATGAAGTCCAGATCTCTTGATGTGACCTCAAATTGGTCACGCCAGAAAGCTGCTGTTTGGGTTTGGCGAGGCAGCACGCTTTCCTCCTATTGGGTGAGCGACAAAAGTGCCGGCAAATTACGTCAACTGCAACCGATGATTATAGCAGGCTCACGGGGAAAATCAAATCAAGGCCGCGGCTGAGAGGAGTTTTGGATTTGGGCGCTCGGATGCGAGCCGTTCGGGCCGATTGAAGATTGGCGCGATTTGGGTTACTATAAGGTCACGAGCAGTTCGCATGATTTGTTTAAATTGTGACCTCCTCTGTTTACCCGGCGCAACCAGAGAGATAGCTATGACGAAGACCATTGCGATGATTTTGGCGGGCGGCGAAGGAACGCGGCTGACCGTGTTGTCTGAAGCGCGTGCGAAACCGGCTGTGCCCTTTGCCGGCAAGTTTCGCATTATTGACTTTGCGCTCAGCAATTGCGTCAACAGCGGCATCTATACGGCCGGCGTGTTGACCCAGTACCGGCCTCACAGCCTGAACGACCACATCGGCATCGGCAAGCCGTGGGATCTGGACCGGAGCCGCGGCGGCATCCGGCTTTTGCAGCCCTATCAGCAGCGCAAGGGCCAGCACTGGTACGCGGGGACGGCTGACGCGATTTCCCAGAACATGGAGTTTGTGTGGGACAACCGCGCCGACACGGTGCTCGTCTTGTCGGGCGACCACATCTACAAGATGGACTATGCGCCCATGCTGCAATACCACTGGGAGATGGGCGCAGATATGACCATCGCGGTGATGCCGGTGCCGATTGAAGAGACGGACCGGTTCGGCATCATGCAGGTGGACGAAGAGCAGCGCATTGTTGCGTTCCACGAGAAGCCGAAGGAGCGCGACAAGGGCAACCTGGCTTCGATGGGCATCTATGTGTTTAACGCCTCTACGCTGGAAAAGCGCCTGCGCGAAGGCAGCGCCGACAATCCCCGCATCGATTTCGGCAAGCATGTCATCCCGGCGATGATCGCGGCCGAGGACCGGGTATATGCCTATCGGTTTGAAGGGTACTGGGTGGATGTCGGCACGGTGGATTCGTATTGGGCGACGAACTTGGACCTGTTGCAGCCTGAGCCGGCGCTCGATTTATACACGAACAACTGGCCGATCCACACGCGGTCGGAAGAGCGACCGGCAGCAAAAATCGGGCCGCAGTCCAAAGTGGTGAGCAGCATGATCTCCAACGGCTGCGTGATCCGGGGGACGGTGATCAACAGCGTGTTAAGCCCCGGCGTCTATGTCAGCCCGGGCGCGGTGGTGCAGGACAGCGTCGTCATGAACGACACCTGGATCGGGCCGGGCGTGCATGTGCACAAGGCGGTGATCGACAAGCAGGTGATGATCGGCGCCGGCACGGTCTTGGGCACGGGCGACGAAAGCGTGGCAAACGTGCAGATGCCGGACAGGCTGTTTGCGGGCATCACCGTGGTGGGCAA
>CAZYSJ010000146.1:0-8902 GCA_964649875.1 uncultured Caldilineaceae bacterium | reverse complement strand
CAGAGAGCTTCCTTTTTCAACTCCCTTCTTCTTAGCTTGATGTGTATTGGGCATGCGCTACGACGCCTATGCAGCAGACGACTTCCACGGCGACGCCGGGCGTTACGAGTTCGGCCGCGGCTGGGTATGGGTAAAGAGTGAAGCGCTAACGCCCGAAGCGTTGCTGCAAGCGCTGAAATCCGGGCATTTTTATTCCAGCACCGGCCCGCAGATTTACGACGTTGAGTTCGACGGGCGGGACCGGGTGCGCGTGCGTTGTTCGCCCGCGGAACGGGTTTTTGTCAGCGGTAAGGGGCCGGTGGCGGCTTCCGCGGCGGGTCAAGGGCTGATGGACGTGACGCTCGACCTCAGTCGCTTTACGAGCCCGTACGCGCGCATCACGGTGCGAGATCACCAGGGCGGGCGCGCCTGGACGAACCCGGTCTGGTTCGAGCATAGTGCAAATAGCTAGGGCCTGACGAAAACCGTGTCGATGCCCAGCGCTTCGCCCATCGGCTGGCCGTCCGGCGTGAAGATATCGAGCCGGTCTTCGGCTGCGTCGTAGAGGCCGATGAGCAAGGTGTAGTCTCCCGCGGGTGCGTCGTCTTCGATCATGATGGCGTAGCGATCTACGATGATGTCGCCCGGCAGCCAACTGCTGGTGCGAAACTTCTCGCAGCCGGGCACGCCGTCGCGCTGGCCCGCCTTGTAGTAATCTGTCATGTCGATGATCTGCGTGAAGACTTTGTAGTTCTCTGCAGGCGTTGCATCCGCCTGCCAGTAGAGCGTCAGGTCGACGCGATCGCCGGGGCGGACATTGTTGGCGGCGAGGCTGTACCCCTTCAGCCAAATAGAATCCCCAAAGCGAAAATCGAGAGCGTGTTCGATCTGCGGATTGGCCGCGGGGCCGTCCGGCTCGAAGTGCGGGTTGGAAAGAGCGGCGTCGAAGTGCGTCTCGTAGTCCTCGACGTTGTGGACAACCGGCGCAGACGCGGGCGCGTCGCCGCGCTCGTAGATCTCTAGCCGCGGTTCGCCGTTGACCTGGACTAAGTGGATCAAGTGATAGCCTTCCTCCTCGGTCGGGCGGCGCGGCGGATCGAGGAGCCCTTTGTTGACCGGTTCGTTCCAGGGGGTAAACACGAAGTAGCGGGCGTCGCGCGAGCAGTCGCCAACACCTCTGGTATACCAGTTGGCGACGCCGCGCTTGCCGTTGCGCGCGTAGGGGCCGTCCAACTCGCCGGACGCGTAGAGCGCGCCGACCACCTTCCAGCCGTTCTTAAAGGGGAAGCCAAACATAGCGTTTTGGTGCGGTTCTGCGTAGGGCGTCCAGTAGCCGGCGGGGCGGTTTTCTTGCCAAGTGCGCAGAACTTCGGCTCCGTTATACGTAAATAGCCAATAGACATAATTGCCGAAGAGCAAAATGAGCGCAGCGGCGGCGGGCAGGCCGACGGCGAGCGCTTTGTTTCTCTCCAATCTGCCTTCTAGGGCGCGCCATGCTTCGGCGCAGACATAGCCGGTGAGCAGAGCCCAGGGGATGAAGAAGTTGTAGACGTGCGTGCGCGGCTTCTGTACGAAGAAAAGGGCTAGGATCATGGCTGCGGCGAACCAGAGCCACACCGCCCTCTGTTTGAGGGGCAGTCTACGCGTCAGTAGGGGCGGGGCGAGAGCGACAGCGAAGAAGAGCCAGATGTGGTCGCGCCCGCCTATGGCGAGCCACTCAGGGCGGGAAAATGTCAAGACGAGCCCGGCAACCAGCGCAACAATGGCTGGCCACGCAGCCCAACGCGGCAAGGCGCGGCGATATGCGCCGGCGAGCGCGATCACCGCGCCGAGCGTGATCGCCAGGAAGTAGTAGGTGGAACTGTAGATGATTGTGCGCGTGAAGAAGTCTACGAGGTTGTTATAGGGGAAGCCGGCGCCGATGCGGTTTCCTGTGATTTCGTCGAAGGTGCGGGCAAAACGCGGGTGCTGGCTGAACGGCGCATAGAAAGCGGCCAGGATGGCTGCTCCGAGGAGCGCCGCCAAGAGGAGATGGCGGAATCGACGCAGCGTGCTGTCGCTGTGGCGGATGGAAAGGAGGGCGAAGGCGCCTGCTGGCACGAGAACGAGCGCAGCTTCATAGTGAGCGAGCATGCCCGTCGCCAGAAAGAGCGCGGCAAAGTATAAATAGACGGGACGGGTCGCGGGCCGTTCAACGTATTTGAGCATGATGCCGGCGACCAATACGACCATAAGCAGCACGATGCTTTGGTATTGTACGATGCGTGCGAAGCCGACGAAATAGCCGTCAACGGCGAGGAGCATGGCTGCGCTCCAGCCGGCGAGCGGGCTGAACAGCCGCCAACCCAGCCAGTAGAGCGCCAGCAGCCCAACGATGCCGGCAATAGCGAAGGGGAAACGCGCCGCAGCTTCGTTGAGGCGGTCAACGGACGAGTATACGGCCGTGCTGAGCAGAATCTCTGCCGGTCCCTTGTCGTGGATAAAAAGCGCGTCCGCCCGCCCCTGGATCGCCTCGGCGCTGTGCCAGATGACGCTGACCTCGTCATCCTGAAACTCGGCGTAGGCCAGGTCGGGCAGCCGCAAGAGCCCGGCAACCGCTATCAGGGCTGCAGCTCCGACCAATGGCCAGGGAATGCCGTCTGCAGCGCGAGGTTCGTCTGTGTCGGGCTGCACAGCCGGCGACTGGCGCAGCGATAGAAGGAGCAACAGCACGGCGAGCGCGTCGAAGGCGGCGAGCGTCTGCCACGGCTGGAGTCCGCCCGGCAAGTAAACGAGTGCAAGCGTGACGAGGATGGACACGCTGTAGCCCGCGCCGAAAGCGATTAGCGCCTGTTCCGGCCAGGGTGAGCGCCGTTGCAGCCCCGCGGCGACGGTGAGCAGGTAACCGATGACGGGAACATAGAGAAGGTAGGCGGCTATGCCGCGCGCATAGACGGGAAGCGGCAGATGGATCGCCGCGTTAAGTGCGATGATCAGGAGGAAAAATAGGGCGGCGGTTCTAGACTTCAAAGGAATTTGGGCCTAACGTGGGTAGTAAAACATGCCGAGCGTCGATTGCGTGCAGTTTACCAAGCGCGAGTCTTGCCGGCAAAACGCGCGCCGTTGCATTAGCTTGCCACAAATGGCCGGCGCATAGTTCCCTCAAAACAGCTTCCCGCGATATAATGGGCGCAGACTTCCGGCGCGATGCAGCGTGATCGCTGCGTAATCCTCACCATTGAAGCAGCCCCTATGATCAGTCCATTCAACTCGATATATTCTCATGGCTTTATCCGTGCAGCGGTCTGCATTCCGCGGCTGCGCGTATCTGATCCGGTATACAACGCCGAGCGCACATTGTCGCTGGCGGAAAGGGCATCGGCGGCAGGCGCTGCGCTCGCAGTCTTTCCGGAGTTGGGTCTGTCGGCCTACTCCAATGAAGACCTGTTCCAGCAAGACGCGCTGCTGGAGGCGACGTTGGCGGCGCTTGAGGCGGCGGTTCGGCGCAGTGCGAGCTGGACGCCGATCGTGCTGGTTGGCGCGCCGCTGCGCGTGGAAAACAAGCTATTTAACTGCGCAGTCGTGATCTACCGAGGCAGCGTGCTGGGCGTTGTGCCAAAGAGCTACCTGCCGAATTACCGAGAGTTCTATGAGAAGCGGCAGTTTGCGGCGGCGCGCGACGCCGTCGGCTCAGAGATGACGTTATTGGGCGAGCGTACGCCGTTCGGCAATGACCTGATTTTCGGGGCGGAGAACCTGCCTGCTTTCCGGCTGCACGTCGAGGTCTGCGAGGACATCTGGACGCCCATCCCGCCCAGCACGTACGCGGCGCTGGCTGGAGCGACTGTGCTGGCGAACCTGTCGGCAAGCAACATCACCGTCGCCAAGGCGGACTACCGGCGACAACTTTGCGCTTCGCAGTCGGCCAAGTGCATGGCCGCGTACCTCTATTCGGGCGCGGGGCCGGGCGAGTCGACTACGGATTTGGCATGGGACGGGCATGGGCTGATCTATGCTGACGGCGCGTTGTTGGCCGAGTCCGAGCGCTTTTCGGAGGAGGAGCAGATCGTCCTCGCCGATGTAGACTTGGAGAGGCTGGTGCAGGATCGCAGCCGCATGACGGCTTTCACGGATTCGGCGACGGACCACAAGGACAGATTGCGTACGCTGCGCCACATCGCGTTTGACTTCGAAAAGCCGGTCGGCGAGACGCCGCCGCTGCGCAAGTTCTACCGTTTTCCCTACGTGCCCAGCGATCCGGCGTCCTTGGACGAACGCTGCTACGAGGTGTACAACATCCAGGTGCACGGCCTGATGAAACGATTGGAAGCGACCGGCATCAAGCGCCTCGTGATCGGCGTGTCGGGCGGGCTGGATTCGACGCAGGCGTTGTTGGTGGCGGCGCAGACGATGGACAGGCTGGGGCTGCCGCGCACGAACATCCTGGCGTATACCATGCCCGGCTTTGCCACCAGCCAGTCCACCAACCGCAACGCACACCGGCTCATGTCAGCCCTGGGGGTGCAGGCTCACGAGATCGATATTCGCCCATCGGCGCAGCAGATGCTGGCGGATATCGGCCATCCGTACGCGGAGGGCGAGGCGGTATACGACGTGACGTTCGAGAACGTGCAGGCCGGCGAGCGCACGTCTCATCTGTTCCGGTTAGCGAACTACCACGGCGGCATGGTCTTGGGTACGGGAGACCTGAGCGAGCTGGCGTTGGGCTGGGCGACTTACGGCGTGGGCGACCATATGTCGCACTATAACGTGAACGGCTCCGTGCCCAAGACGCTGATCCAGTATTTGATCCGGTGGGTGGCGGCCAGAGATCTGTTCGGACCGGAGGCGTCGGCGGTGCTGGAAGCGATCTTGGAGACGGAGATTTCGCCGGAGTTGGTGCCGGATGCCGCGGGCAACAACGACCGGCCGAGCCAGAGCACCGAGGCGAAGATCGGGCCTTACGAACTCCAGGACTTTAACCTGTACTACATCTCGCGCTTTGGGTTCCGTCCGAGCAAGGTAGCTTTCATGAGCTGCCACGCGTGGAGTGATAAGAATGATGGGGCATGGCCGCACTTGTTGCCGGAAGCCAAACGGCACGAATATGCGCTGAGCGAGATCAAGCGCTGGCTGGAAGTATTCCTGTACCGGTTCTTCCAGATCAGCCAGTTTAAGCGATCGGCGTTGCCCAATGGACCCAAGGTCGGGTCGGGCGGTTCGCTGTCGCCGCGCGGCGATTGGCGCGCGCCGAGCGATTCCGAAGCTGCGGTGTGGCTGGAAGAACTGCGGCAAAATGTACCGGATTGAGAGGAGAAGAACTCTATGGAAACGCGAGTGTTGGGGCGCAGCGGCATAACGGTCAGCGCGCTGGGCATGGGCTGTTGGGCGATCGGCGGGCCTTTCTGGCGCGGCGATACGCCGGTCGGTTGGGGCGACGTCAACGACGAGGAGTCGAAGAGATCTCTGGAGCGGGCGCTGGACTTGGGTGTCACGTTCTTTGATACGGCGAATGTATACGGATGCGGGCACAGTGAGCGCATTGTGGGCGAAGTGTTGGCCGGCCGACGCAATGACGTAGTGATCGCTACCAAGTTCGGCAACGTATTCGACGAACAGACCAAGCGAATCACCGGCTACAGCGGTGAACCGGCGTTCATCCGCAATGCTTGCGAAGCGAGTCTGCGCCGGTTGAACACCGACTACATCGACCTGTATCAGTTCCACAAAGGCGACTACGATCTGGACCGCGCGGACGAGGTGGTTGAAACGCTGGAACGGCTCGTCGAGGAGGGAAAGATCCGCGCCTATGGCTGGAGCACCGACGATCCGGAGCGGGCCAAAGCGTTTGCGCGCGGCGAGCACTGTGCGGCCGTTCAGCAGCGGCTGAACATCTTCGAGGGCAGCGAGGAGACGCTTGCCCTGTGCGAGGCCGAGAACTTGGCGAGCATCAACCGCGGCCCGCTGGCGATGGGGTTGTTGACAGGCAAGTTCAACGCCGACTCGACGCTGCCCGCTAACGATGTGCGCAAAGACTGGGACTTCCGCCACGGGCCGCAGGCTAAACGGTTGCGCATGTTGGAGGAACTGCGCGAGGTTCTGACCGCCGGCGGGCGGACGTTGGCGCAGGGCGCGCTGGGCTGGCTGTGGGCGCGCAGCGATGTCACCGTCCCGATTCCCGGCTTCAAGACTGTGGCGCAGGTTGAAGAGAACGCTGGGGCGTTGGCGTTTGGTCCCCTTTCGGATACGCAGATGGCGGATATCGCGGGGCTTGTCTCCTCCAGTCAAGATGCCGGCTAGTGAAATCTTCCTGATCAATGTGACCGGGCGCGATCGTCCCGGCCTGGTGTCGGCGGTGACCAATGTGCTGGCGCAGTTCCATGTGAACGTGCTGGACATCGGGCAAGCCGTGATCCATGACCATATATCATTCGGCATCCTGGCGGAGATTCCGCCCGGACAGACTGCGTCGACAGTCATGAAGGAATTGCTCTATTTGGCGCATGACCTGGACATTCAGGCGCGGTTTACGCCGGTCTCGCTGGAGCAATATGAGCGATGGGTGGCCGAGCAGGGCAAGGAACGGCGCATCATTACGATGATCGGGCGTACGTTGACGGCGGCGCAGACATCAGCGGTGGCCGCGGCGTGCGCCCATTATGGCCTGAACATCGACGTGATCACGCGCCTGTCGGGGCGGGTTTCGTTGGCAAATCCTGAAATTCATCCCGCGGCGAGCGTCCAGTTCTCCGTCAGCGGGAACCTGCGCGACGAGCACGGCATGCGACGCCGGCTGATGGACATTGCGCAGCAGATGGGCATTGACATCTCGTTCCACATGGACGACATCTACCGGCGCAACCGTCGCTTGGTCGTGTTCGACATGGATTCGACGTTGATCCAGGCGGAAGTGATCGATGTGCTGGCGCAGAAGGCGGGCGCCGGGGCCGAGGTGGCGGCCATTACCGAGGCTGCCATGCGCGGCGAACTGGATTTCACGCAGAGCCTGAAGCGACGTGTCGCGCTGCTTGCGGGGCTCGAAGAGGCGGTCTTGGCGGAAGTGGCCGATAACTTGCCTTTGACGGAAGGCGCCGAGCGCGTGGTCGGCACGCTGAAGCGGTTGGGCTACAAGACCGGCATTCTGTCGGGCGGATTTGATTACTTTGGACGACGGCTTCAAGAGAAACTGGGCATCGATTTCGTTCATGCCAACAAGCTGGAGGTTGTAAACGGACGGCTCACCGGTCGTCTTGTTGGGGAAATTGTCGACGGGCCGCGCAAGGCTGCGCTATTGCAGCAGATCGCCGAGGCTGAGGGCCTTTTGCTGGAGCAGACGATCGCAGTGGGCGACGGGGCCAACGACCTGCCGATGCTGTCGGTGGCCGGTCTTGGGGTGGCGTTTCATGCCAAGCCGGTCGTGCGCGAGCGGGCCGAGCGTGCGATATCGAACGTCGGACTGGACGGGTTGCTGTTTTTGATCGGCGTGCGCGAGCGCGAGGTGCGCCAGACGTTGAATTCGGAAGAGACTGCGCCGGCGCACTAGTCTGCGGACAAAGGCGGCGGCATCTTGGCAAAAATTCAGAGTGGAGGATGAACAGCGATGGGTAACAGCCGTACGCGCTACGCAATCGTCGGCACAGGCGGCAGGGCGGGCATGTTTATCGACGCCATTACGGATACATACAGCGAGTGGTCGGAATTGGTCGGCATGTGTGATCTCAGCCAGGTGCGCATGGACTGGTACAACGCCCAGATCGCTGAACGGACGGATGGGGCTGCCGTACCGACTTATCTCGCCGCCGACTTCGACAAGATGGTGGGCGAGACCAAGCCGGATGTGGTGATCGTGACGACAATGGACTGCTGGCATCACCACTACATCATCCGCGCTATGGAGTTGGGCTGCGACGCAATCACCGAGAAGCCGATGACGATCGACGGGGAAAAGGCGCGCGCCATCCTGGACGCGCTTGAACGGACAGGCCGAAATCTGCGCGTGACCTTCAATTATCGCTATGCACCGCTGAGCACGAAGGTGCGTGAACTGATCATGCAGGGCGTTGTCGGCAAGCCGCTGCATGTCAACTTCCAGTGGGTGTTGGACACCTACCACGGGGCGGATTACTTCCGGCGCTGGCATCGGGAAAAAGACAAGTCAGGCGGGCTGCTGGTGCACAAGGCGACGCATCACTTTGACCTGGTGAACTGGTGGATCGCGTCGCAGCCGGAAACGGTGTTCGCCATGGGTGATTTGCACTTCTATGGCAAGGAGAACGCGGCTGCTCGCGGCGAGTCGTACCCGTATGAACGGTACACCGGCGTGCCGGAAGCGGAGGGCGATCCTTTTGCCCTGCGCCTGGATCAGAACGACATCCTGCGCAGCCTGTACCTGAACGCCGAGGCGGAGACGGGATATCTGCGCGACCGCAACGTATTCGGCGAACCGGTCACGATTGAGGACACGATGAGCGTCACGGCGCGCTATCGCAATGGGGCGCTGCTCACCTATTCACTGATCTGCTACAGTCCGTGGGAAGGATACCGCATCGCTATCACCGGCGATAAGGGCCGACTGGAAGTGGAACTCGTCGAGCAGGTAGGCCGCACGTTTGTCGCCGGGCAAGAGGAGACCGTGCTGCCCGATGAAGAGACGCTTGACCGCTTCGGCGGCAAGCACATCCGCGTTTATCCCATATTTGGTAAGCCGTATGAGGTCGAAATACCGGAGGCGACGGGCGGCGGGCATGGCGGCGGCGATCGGGTGATGCTGGAACAGATCTTTTCGCCTACGCCTCCGCCGGACCCGTTTTCGCGGGCAGCCTCGCACGTCGACGGCGCGGCGTCGATCCTGTTGGGCATTGCCGCTAATACCTCAATGGCCGAGAACCGGCCGGTTTCCGTCGACGAGATCCTGAAGCTTGCCCAGGACTAGTGCTCTGTTAAC
>CAZYSJ010000145.1:0-8902 GCA_964649875.1 uncultured Caldilineaceae bacterium | reverse complement strand
TGGCAAACGTGCAGATGCCGGACAGGCTGTTTGCGGGCATCACCGTGGTGGGCAAGGGCGCCGTGATCCCGGACGGGGCCTACATCGGCCGCAATGTCCTGATCAACAGCGGGCGCGATGAGTCGGCCTTCCCCGACGACGGGATCGTGGCCGACGGGCAGACGATCTGACGGAGGCCTGTTGATGCCGGCTGCGAGCGGATTGCGTGGGGGGGATGCGCGCGATGATGACCGCCTTTTTGGCGAATAAGCCAAGCAGTTTATTGCGAACATAATCTTACGAAGAGGTATGCCATGACCCGCGCCTTTGCCATGATTATGGCCGGCGGTCCCAGCGAGGACCTGAGCGTTCTCACCGAAGTGCGCTCCGAGCCGGCGGTTCCTTTCGGCGGCAAGTTTCGCCTGATCGATTTTCCTCTGAGCAACTGCGTCAACAGCGACATCTACAATGTGGCGGTGCTGACGCAGTATAAGCCGCGCAGCTTGAATGACCACATCGAGATCGGCAAGCCCTGGGACTTGGACCGGGCGTCCGGCGGGGTGCGTCTTTTGCAGCCCTACCGCGGGGGGCCGTATGGCGACTGGCAGCGCGGGACGGCTGACGCCGTGCGCCGCAATTTGGACTTCGTGCAGTTGCAGTCCGAAGAGCATGTGTTGATCTTGGCGGGCGATCATATCTACTTGATGGATTACCGGCCCATGTTGCACCAGCACTTGCAGACGAAGGCCGATCTGACAGTGGCCGTGCGCCGGGTCAATCTGTATGAGACGCACCGCTTTGGCATTGTGTCGGTCGGCAGCGAACAGCGCATCGCGGATTTCCAAGAGAAACCCAAGCGCACGCGCGAAACGTTGGCCTCGATGGGCATCTACATCTTCCGCAAGCAAGCCCTGATCGATATTTTGCAGGATACGGACTATGTTGATTTCGGCAAGGACGTGCTGCCGGCCATGCTCAAGGGGTCGGGCGAGGTCTATGCCTATCCGTTCCCCGGCTATTGGGCGGACGTGGGCACGGTGCAGGCCTATTGGGAAGCGAACATGAGCCTGTTGGCCGAAAGCCCTGCGCTGGATATGTACGACCCGGAGTGGGTGGTCCACACGCGCAGTGAGGAACGCGCCCCGTCGAAGATCGGGCCGAATGCACAGGTCGAGGGTAATCTGCTCTCGAACGGCTGCCGCGTATACGGCGAGGTGCAGCGCAGCGTGTTGTCGCCCGGCGTCTATGTGGCCGAGGGCGCGGTCGTGCGCGACAGCGTGATCCTCAACGATACGTCGATTGAGGCGGGCGCGGTGGTGGATCGCTGCATCATCGACAAGGGGGTGACGGTGCGCGCCGGGGCCAAAGTGGGCGACAGCGACGACAATACGCCCAATACCGACATGCCCGAACAGATCAACACCGGCCTCACCCTGGTAGGCAAGGGCTGCGTGATCCCGGAGAACATGGCGATCGGGCGCAACGTGGTGATACACCCCTTCTGCAGCGAAGAGGCGTTCGGCAAGCGCAAGAAGGTCGCCAGCGGTAAGAGCATCGGCAAGAATCTGCGCTAGCTTGCGGCGAGCGCTGGAAGGGCGATGGGCGGCGCACTCGATAGGGAGTGCGCCGCTGTTATTTGTGGCGCGTCGCCTCAGCCGCCGGCGCGCTTGGCCTGATAGCCCAGTTGGTTGAGGATGGCGACGATATCGTCCCGCCGGTCGCCTTGGATTTCCAGCGTGTCGTCCTTGATGGTTCCGCCTGCGCCTAGCTTCGTCTTGAGCAGTTTGAGCAACGCCTGTTTGCCGCGGGGCGGGCTCATCACGCCTTCGATCACCGAGACGGCCTTGCCGCCGCGGCCCTTGCGGTCCAGGCGGACGCGCACAGGCTTGTTGTGCTGCAAGGTGGGCAGGGGCGCGGCCGGGTTGGCGGGCAGGGCGGGCTGCTTGGCGGGCGCGGAGTCGGCCGGTTCGGGGTCCGTCGAGTAGACGAGTTTGCGTTTGGATGCGGTCATTGGGGCGGTTCCTGTCCTAGTTCGCGCTGCGCGGCCAGGTATTCGGCGTAGTCGCCGCGGCTATAGCAGACCGCGATCACGCGTTGGAGGGCGTTGTTTTGGGCCAGAAAGTCCGTCATCGTGCGCAGGGCGATGCGCGCGGCGCGACGAATGGGAAAGCCGTAGACGCCCGTGCTGATGGCAGGGAAGGCGATGCTTTTTAGGTTATGGGCGACGGCCAGCTCCAGCGAATTGCGGTAACATTGCGCCAGGAGTTCGTCTTCGCCGCGGTCGCCGCCATGCCAAACCGGTCCTACGGTGTGGATCACAAAGCGGGCAGGCAAGTTATAGCCGTGGGTGATTTTGGCCTGTCCGGTGGGGCAGCCGCCGAGCGTGCGGCATTCGGCGAGAAGGCCGGGGCCTGCGGCGCGGTGGATAGCCCCATCGACGCCGCCGCCGCCCAGCAGCGAGTTGTTGGCGGCGTTGACGATGGCGTCCACATCTAGCTTGGTAATATCGCCTTGGATAATCTCAATCCGGTGCATGTCGTATGCCTCATGTCGCTCATTGGCGACGCCGTACACGCTGCCTGCATTGTACGGGGGCGACTAGAGCAATGCAAGCACCGCGGTGAGCGTCAGCGCGCTGGCAAGCGTGGAAAAGAGCACCGTGGTTGTCACGAATTCGGGGGCAAGGTCATATTCCAGCGCAATCAGCGCGCAGAAGACGGCGGAGGGCATGCTGGCCTGGATGATGCCGGCATCGCGCGGCAGGCCGGACAGTCCGAATACGCCGGCGAGGGCTACGGCCAGCAGCGGCCCCACGATGAGGCGCACGAAGCCGGCGGCGGCAACGTCGGCGTTGAGGCGCGGACGGTGGATGCCGCCCAACTGCATGCCGAGCGTGAGCAGCATGACGGGGATGAGGGCGGAGGAAAGCAGGTCGATAGAGCGATTGAGGAAGAGGGGCGCGGTCCAGTCCATGCTGTTGACCAGCGCGGCCGGCGCTACGGCGACGATGGCGGGCGTTGTGAGCGTGGACCAGACGGCCTTCTTCGCCCCGCCTTGATCCCAGGCGGCGGCCATCACGCCGACAATGAAGCCGAAAGCGCTGAGGATGAGGAAGTAGATGGAGGCGGGCAGCAGCCCTTCTTCACCCAGTTTGAACTGGATGATGGGCAGGCCGAAATTGCCGGCGTTGCCGAAAGCGGCGAGCAGGATGAAGGCCGACACCATCTTCCCGCGATGGCCCATGAGCCGGGCGCTGAGCATGGCCGCCAACACGCAGCCGGTGGTGACGACGGTGATGAAGAGGCTCATGCGTAACGCCAATGAGAGGCTGATGGCGGCGTCGCTGAAGAGCTTGTAGATAAAGGCGGGGGCGAGTATGTAATAGGAGATTTTGGACAGAGATCGTCCGCCGACGCCCAGGCGCGGGCCGGCCAGGTAACCGATGGCGACAATGGTGAAGACTGGCGTGAGAACGTTGGCGAAGATGGAGAGTAGTTGGCTCACGATGCGTTCCGGTCTGGCGTGCGGGTTTAGGCGCAAGCGGGCGGCTAGCAGATAATGCCCTCAAGTATAGCACCAGATGATGAGGGGCTCGAAGACAGAGAGGGCTGCGACGGCCGCTCCTGGTTTTGGAGATGCGTCGTTGGCCGGCAGCAGGCAGATCATTTACGACTACATAGCGGAAAGAGGGGTGAGATGAAACGGTACCGTGTGGAGCCGGGGGTTAAGGTGAAGCTGGCGGAATGGGACCCGGCGGATCGCAGCGAGTTCGACGGGGGCAAAAAGAAGGGCAAGGCCAAGCTGCTTGAGTTGACCGACCAATTGGAGGCGCTGCAAGAACTGCTCTATGCCGAGGGTAAGCACAAGCTGCTTGTGGTGTTGCAGGGCACGGATACGGCGGGCAAGGACGGCGTCATCCGCCATGTGTTCGACGGCGTCAACCCGCAGGGCGTCAAGGTCGCCGGCTTCAAGGTTCCGACTCCGCAGGAATTGAGCCATGATTATCTGTGGCGCATTCATCAGCACACGCCTGCCCGCGGTGAGATCACGATTTTCAACCGCAGCCACTATGAGGATGTGCTTGTCGTGCGCGTGCACGGGCTTGTGCCGCCGGAAGTGTGGAGCAGACGCTATGAACACATCAACGCCTTCGAGAAGATGTTGGCGGACGAGGGTGTGACCATCCTTAAGTTCTTCCTTCATATCGATTTGGACGAACAGAAGGAACGGCTGCAAGCGCGGCTGGACGACCCGACCAAGCATTGGAAGTTCAGCACGGGGGACCTGGCGGAACGGAAGCGCTGGGATGAGTATGTGGCGGCGTATGAGGAGATGTTGAGCCGCACGAGCACGGCCTATGCACCGTGGTACGTGGTTCCGTCCAACCGCAAGTGGTATCGCAACTTGGTGATATCGACGACCATCATCCAGGCGCTGGAAGACCTGGAGATGGACTTCCCCCCGGCGGAGGAAGGGTTGGACGAGGTGGTGATCGAGTAGCGGGCGGGACAGCGCGCCGCGCTTGTCAGTCGCGCTCCGCCGGCGCGGGCCAGGCCGGGTCGAGGAAGGTTTGGATTTCGATCAGGTAGCCGTTCGGGTCGCGTAGGAAGCAGTGATAGATATTGAACTTAGGGTTATGGGCGGGCGGCTTCTCGAACGCCGCGCCCTGACTGCGCAAGCGTTCGTACCAGCCGTCGACGTCTTGGCTGACGAGCGTAAGGATGACGCCCTGCGGGTTGCGCGGGGCGTCATCGCGTGTGCAGAAGCCGAGAAAGGCGTCGCCGCGCACGCGGTAGATGCGGCAGGCGCCCTGGTCGAGGACAAGCGGCAGGCCGAGGGTCTGTTCGTAGAAGGCGGCGGTCTGCACCAGATCCGCGGTATAGAGAAACGTGACCAGTTGGTCGAAGGCTGAGTCCGGCATGGTTCGGCTCTTCTAGGAGAGTGCTTGCATGAAAACTGTCATTCCGAGCGTTAGCGAGGAATCTCGGCGGCGGGGCGCCGGGATGCTTCGCTACGCTCAGCATGAGTGAATGACTCGAAGGTCATGGCGCTATTTGCTTAGTCGGGTGCGGCCAGTTCGATGGCGGACATGGCCGCGCCGATGATGCCGGCCTCGTTGAGCAGTTGGGCCGGGACGATCTCGGCGCGCGTGGAGAGGTAGGGCAGGAACTTGTGCTGCTTCTTGCTCACCCCGCCGCCGATGATGAAGAGATCGGGCGAGAAGAAAAACTCCAGCAGGTGCAGGTATTCGTCTACGCGTGCCGCCCATTTCTTCCAGGAGAGATTTTGTTCTTCGCGGATGCGGGCGGCGGCGCGCAGTTCGGCGTCGCGCCCGCGCAGGGGCAGGTGGCCTAGCTCGGTGTTGGGCAGCAGGTTGCCTTCGACGAAGATGGCGGTGCCGATGCCCGTGCCGAAGGTGAGCATGATAACGACGCCGCCGCGATGTTTGCCTGCGCCGAAGGCCATCTCGGCCAGCCCGGCGGCATCGGCGTCGTTGAGCACGCGCACCGGGCAGCCGGTCGTGCGCTCGAAGAGAGTCACGGCGTCGACGCCGATCCAGGAGTCGTCGACGTTGGCGGCGGTGAGGACGGTGCGGTGGTGGACGATAGCGGGGAAGGTGCAGCCGATGGCGCCGCGCCATTCGAAGTGCCGGGCGATCTGCCCAACGACCTCGGCTACGGCCTCCGGTTCGGAGGGGTCCGGCGTGGGGATGCGGTGGCGCGGGCCGGCCAATTCACCGGTGGCGAGGTCGACCGGGGCACCTTTGATGCCGCTGCCGCCAATGTCGATGCCGAGGACTTTCATCGTCATCCTCCTGAGAGCGTGTGCTGCAAGGCTGAACGGGTTGTCGTAATGCGGATCAGTCTACCGCCGAGAGCGACGATTGGCAAGCGAGCGGATCGAGATAGGACGGCAGATGACTGATGGGGAGAGGCCCGCGCATTATGCTGTGGTAAAGGGAATTTGGGCCGGTAATGTGACGAAGATAGGCGTAAGATCGATGGAGCGAGGCAAACGGCGACGGTTGGCAGGGGCCGCATGGCGGCTGGCGATAGGGGTGATCGGTTTGCTGCTGGCGGCGGGGTGCAGCGCGCCGCCGTCCGCGGCCACGGCCGGTTCGAGCGTGATCGCGGTGTTGAGCGAGAAGGCGGACGAGGGCTTTGCCCGCGCCGTCGAGCCAATGCCGCTGACCTTCCCGCGCGATCATGGCGCACATCCCGCCTATCAGATCGAGTGGTGGTATTTTACGGGCAACTTGGCGGACGACCGCGGCGTTGAGTACGGCTACCAGTTGACCTTTTTCCGGCAGGCGCTGACGCCGGCGATGCCGCCGCGCACATCCGGCATGGCGACGAACCAGGTCTATATGGCGCACTTTGCGCTAACGGACGCAGCGGCGGATCGCCATGTCGCTTTTGAGCGCTTCAGCCGGGGCGACGGAAGCTTGGCCGGCGCGGTTGGCGAACCGGCCGCGGCGATTTGGCTGGAGGATTGGGCGGTGCGCCAGGTTGAGCCCGGCGCGTACCGTCTGGTTGCCGCGGCGGAGACGGACGCAGGCGAGGCGATTGCGCTTGATCTGACCCTGCGCGAGACGCGTGCGCCCGTCTTGCACGGTGAGGCGGGGTTGAGCCGTAAGGGGGCGGAGCCGGGCAACGCTAACTATTATTACAGCCTGGTTGGGCTGGAGACGGCGGGCGCGGTCACGTTTGGCGAGCGCGCTGTCGCCGTTACCGGCCTAAGCTGGATGGACCATGAGTTCGGCACCAGCGCCCTGGGCGAAGATGCGCTGGGCTGGGACTGGTTTAGCGTGCAACTGGACGATGGCAGTGCGTTGATGTTGGCGCAGCTTCGCCTGGCGGACGGTGGCGTGGACGAAAGCTTCGTCGGGACGTGGCTGGGGCCGGACGGCGAGCAGAAGCCTGTTCGGGCAGGCGATTTTACGCTCAGCGTCTTGGATGAGTGGATCAGTCCGCACACGGGCATCGCCTATCCGTCCGGGTGGCGCATGGCGCTGCCGGCGCAGGCGTTGACGTTGACGGTTACGTCGCTGGCGCCGGACCAAGAGATGCGCGTGAGCGTCGTTTACTGGGAAGGCGCAGTGCGGGTTGAGGGCGAGCAGGACGGCCGTCCTGTGGCCGGGCGCGGCTATGTAGAGTTGACAGGCTATGGCGGCGTGCAGAGCGATTCTGTGCGCTAAGAGGCGCGAGAGGCGCTTCAGCGCGCAGTTCTGCCTGCAGGGCCAGTGAGGTCTTGGCCGTTCAGCGCGGCGCGGGCTTGTTGCGCGGCTCGCACTTCGTCCTTGAAGGTCAATGTTTCGACGGCTTGTTCAAACGTAAACCAGCCGACGCCGTCCACCTCGTGGGAGGCGTCGCTGAGTTCGCCGCCGACGACGCGCAGCAGGAAGAAGTCGACGGTCTTATGGACCAGTTCGGGTTCGCTCCTGCCGTAGGTATCCCAGTACCAGTAGTCGACGCTGCACAAGAAGGCTTCCGGCTCGGTGACCAGCCCGGATTCTTCTTCCACTTCGCGAATCGCCGTCTCTTGGGCGGATTCGTTGGCTTCGCGCGAGCCTTTGGGCAACTGCCAGCGCTTGCCGCCGCGGGTGGAAATCAGAGCGATTTCGACGCGGCCGTTGCCGGGCGTGCGTCGATAGGCGATGCCGCCGGCGGAATGGTCGTGGCGGGTGCGGCTATAGTTGTTTTGAGGTTGGGGCGCTGCGTCGTCAGGCATTGGTCAGGGTTGGCGGCGATCCTGGCGGCGTTTACAGCCAACGCCGGCGGCGGAAGAAGGTCAGCATCGTCGCGGCGATGGCGACGAATGCCAGCCAGGTAAGCGGATAGGCCCACGCCCAGCCCAACTCCGGCATATGGCGGAAGTTCATGCCATAGACGCCGGCCAGAAAACTGAGCGGCATGAAGATTGTGGAGATCACGGTGAGCACTTTCATGACCTCGTTGAGCCGGTTGTTGGTGACGGTAAGATAGGTCGTGATCGTGCTGTTGACCAGGTCGCGCATGCTGTCCACCATGTCGGTTAGGCGCAGCACATGGTCGTAGACATCGTGGAAGTAGATCTGGGCTGAAGCGGGCACGGCTGCGTAGTCAATGCGCGCCAGGCGGCTGAGGACCTCGCGCTGGGGCATAAGGATGCGACGCAGACGCAGGGCGCTGGTCTTGGCGGTCAGGATCTCGTCCAACATGCGGTTGACTTCTTTGGGCGGGCTTGTGAAGATGATATCGCCCAATTCTTCGACCTGATCCTCGAATGTGTCGAGGATCGGGACATAGTCGTCTAGCTGCGTGTTGAGCAGTTCGTAGAGAAGCATGGCCGGGCCGCGTGAAAGTCCGTGTTCCTCGTGATATTCCGCGGTCCATAACTTTTCGATGGTGGCGCTGTGGTTCTTGTGGCTGGTGATGAGATAGTTGGGGCCGAGAAAGACATCCATCTCGTCGCTGTCGATGTCCATGCGTTCGGCGCCCAGCGAGAAGGTGTGAAAAACCAGATAGAGATAGCTGCCGTAGTCGTCGATCTTGGGCACATGGACGTCGTTGATGGCGTCGTCGATGGCGAGCGGGTGAAAATGAAAGGCGTCAACCAATATCCGCTCGTACTCCGCCTGGGTGGGCGCGCTGAGGTCGATCCAGAAGCGCGACTGGGGGTCTTTGAGCGCGCCGGCAAGCTGGTCGAGCGGGCAATCTGGGATGACCGTACCGCTGCGATGCCGGTACAGAATGCGAATCATACGGAGTCCTGCCGGTTGTGTCGCCCATCAGGCGAGCGATGGGTTTGGCGTATGGGCCGTTGGCGCTGTGATATTAAGGGATCATAGCATAAAGCCGGGCGTGCGTTAAACCGGGTCCGATTGGGATCAGGGCTTCTCAAAAGTCAGGGTGAAGAGCGGATCAGGGCGAGGGCCTGATCC
>CAZYSJ010000144.1:0-8988 GCA_964649875.1 uncultured Caldilineaceae bacterium | reverse complement strand
GGGCAACCACAAGGGTTGCCCCTACGATGGCGGCGTTCCCGGCGCACCCTAATTCAAGGACGTTAGGCCGCGGCTGTGGTTTAATAGAGTGTGAAGCGAATTTTCAAATCTGTTGGAACGCCCAACAGCCAGCCCCGGAAGGAGAACATGATGGATTTGAACGAGGCCATCCACTCGCGCCGTTCGGTACGCGCCTATGCGGATAAGCCGTTGACGCGGGAAACAGTCGATAAGCTGATCGGGGCGGCCGTCCAGGCGCCGAGTGCCAGCAACCGCCAACCCTGGGCTTTCGTGGTCATTCAGGGCAAGGAGCGGCTGCAGGGTCTGTCTGAACGGGCCAAGCAGCACCGCCTCACCGACACGCAGGACCCGCCGTCGGACAGCCTGCGGGCGCGTCTGATGGACCCAGGCTACAATCTGTTTCACGGCGCAGGCACGCTCATCGTCATCTGCGCTACGCCGGTCTACCGCTACGCCGCCGAAGATTGCTCGCTGGCCGCGCAGAACCTCATGCTGACAGCCTATGCGCTGGGGTTGGGGACCTGTGCGATCGGGCTGTCGCGCTCGTTCTTCAACCGCGCCGACGTCAAAGCGGAGTTCAATATCCCTGCGGAATATACGCCGGTCTTCCCGGTGGTCGTAGGTTATCCGGCGACGGTTCCGGCGCCGACGAGTCGCAACGAGCCGGAGATTTTGGCCTGGGTTGAAGAGTAGGATTACCTGGGCTGCGAGGCGACGAGGAAGCCGGTTACGGGCGTGATGCGGATCACGCCTTTCTCGGCCAGTTCGCCGGCGATGAAGCGATGAAGCGCGGCGCGCTGTTCGAGCGTCACCGCCTCGAGTATGCCGGAAAGCATATAGGCGGCGAGCGGTTCGGCCTCGGTGACGACGAGCGAGTTGTCGCTGTGCACGAGGTCGACCTGGGCGAAGTGTGCGCCTAGTTCGGTCAGACCGTCCTCAAACGAAAAGCGCGACGGGCTAGGGTCTGTGGCGGGCAGCGAGGGGTTGAAGCGGTGGGCCAACTCATGCAGTTCGGCCATGTGGCCTACGCCGTTGGTCGCCGCCAGCAATATCCCGTCGGGCTTCAACACGCGGCGGATTTCGTCCAGGGCGCGTCCGCGGTCAGGTATGTGATAGAGCATGTGGTTGGCGACGACCGCATCGCACGAAGCGTCGGGGAATGGGATATGCTGCGCGTCTGCCACGAGGTAGGCGGCGACGCAGCCGGCTGCGGCTAGGTTGCGCTGCGCCGTGGCGACCATGCCCGGCGACAGGTCGCTTAACACGATGCGCCAGGATGCCGGGATGCGCGCCCGGTTCTCCGCCCAGAGCGTACCCGGCCCGGCGCCCAGTTCCAGCAGTTGCAGCGCCGCGTCCGCCTGTGCGCCGAGGGCTGCCAGCAGTTGGTCGAAGACCCGCTGCGACCAGGGCGTTTTGTTGGTGCTGAAGCGTTGGTGCAGCGCCACGCGCGCGTTGAGGTTGCGGTCGCTCTGATATTGCCGGCTGACAAACTGCGGGTCGTTGATCGGGTGCATGGCTGCCGCCCTTTAGGGGTATTGGCCGCTTTGGATCAGGAGTTTGCGCTCCTGGACGCGGTCCGGGTGGTTGAACTGGAAGATGAGCACGGTGACGCGCCCATGCGCGGTGGACGGGCGGATCTCCGCGCCGTGCAGTTCGAAATGATCGCGCCAACTCTGGGTGCGCGGGTTGTAGAAGGCCACTAATTCGCCGCTTTCGGGGTCCAGCGAGCCGAGGTCCGCGCCTTTGGCCCGATTGCAGAAGGGGCAGGCTAGGGCCAGGTTATCCGCTTCGGTCACGCCGCCGTGTTTTTCGGAGACGATATGCTCCATCTCGAAGGCGAGCAGGGAGGCGTGTTGCGGGTAGAGGCAGTATTCGCAGCGACCGCCGGCCCGCTCGATGACGAGTTGGCGCAGGGCTGCCGGGATATAGCTCATGATTGGCGTCCGATACGGCTGTAGGCGTGGCCTTTCGCCAGACGCACGAGGTGTTCGACGGTCAGGTAGCGCTCCAGTTCCAACGCTTCGGCGCGGGGGAGTTCCCCCGTCTTGCTGCGGTCCAGCAGTTCGCTGACGCGCTCTTGCAGCGCGGGCGATGGTTGCAGGTCGATCATTGTCTGCGGGTCCGGCTGTTGGGCGAGCAGGCGGATAATGGCGTCGGCTTCCTGAAAGGCGCGGACGGACGGCGTCTGCTCGTCGGCCTGGCGCAGGGCTTCCAGGCCGCGCTCCAGGATTTCGGGCAGGCGGTCGTGGTAGGCTGCCAGCGCGGCGCCTAGCTCGTCCGGCACGTCGACGGTGATGCGTTTGGTCATATCCCTTCCTCTCGCGTGGCGACGCATGTGAACAACGCATGTTGCTTGGCGGCATCGCATGACGGAGGACGCGCTGTAACGCGCCCCCACTATATACGACGTAGACGACGGGCGAGGGGTGCGGTCAGTTCCGTTCGCCCGTCTTGATCAACCCCATCGCGAATGGCGCGAACGACACGAATTTGCCGATACTACGAACTTGCATCGAGCGTCGCGGCGTTGGCCGCCTTGACGCAAAGCGCCGCCGCATGTACAGTATTCGCCAAGACCAGTTGACGATCTCATTTGCGCCAGCGCCCGCACTGCCACACTTGAAATGCTGCTGAAATGCCGCCAGCTTCGCTTACGCCTGCCCAGCAAGCCATCGTCGACCATGAGCAAGGCCCAGCCGTTGTTTTGGGCGTGGCTGGGGCCGGCAAGACGACCGCGCTCGAATATCGCGTTGGCCGCTTGGTGCGGACCCGTCTCTATGAAGCGAACCGCATCCTCGTCGCCGCCTGCGACGCAGCCGCCGCCGCCGGCATGCGCCGCCGTCTCGCCCGCCATGCCGGCTGCCGAGAGGTCGCGGTCGTCACACTGCACGCACTGGGGTTGAGCGCAGTCCAGGCCGCCTACGATCAGGGCCGGCTGCGCCATCTGACCCCGAACTGGCGCAAGCGTCTCAACGGCGCGGGCCGCGCCGTCCTTGCCGCCACGCTGACCGAAGCGCGCAGCCGTCAGGCGACCTATGCCGGCGAACTCGACGCGCTCGACGTCGCCGATTTCCTGGCGTGGATGTCGGCGCTGAAGGGCAATTTCTATTACCCGGACCAAGAGAGCGTCCCGCCCGATCTCGTACACAGCGAGCTGGTTTCGCTCGCCGCGCCGCCGGATGATCTGCCCTGGTACGCGGACCTGTACCGCCTCTATGAAGAGGTGCGCCTGGATATGGGGCTGCTCACCGCGGACGACCAGCTCCTGACCGGCTGGGAGATGCTTTCGCTGCACGGCTCGGTTCTGCGCCCTCTGCAGGCCCGGTTCGACTGCGTGATCGTCGACGATTTCCAGGACGTCAATCTCGCCCAGGCCGAGATTCTGGATATGGTCGCCCATCCGCACCTCAACTATATGGTGGCGGGCAGCGATGACCAGACCCTGTACGCCTGGCGCGGGGCGCGGCCGGACGTTCTGCTCGGCTTTGCGCAACGCTACGGCGCGCGCCAGTACTACTTGACCGAAAGCCTGCGCTGCCGCGCAGGTCCCTTGCTGCTCGCCAACGCCGTGATCGAGCATAACCGCCGCCGCACGCCCAAAGCGCTGCACCTGACGCGCGGCTTCGGCGGCCACACCGAGATCCTCGGCTTCCGTACGCCGCGTGAGATGGGCGCGGCCATCGTCGACGACATCCAGCAACTGCGCGCCGGCGTCATGTCCTACAGTGACATGGCTGTGCTCGTGCGCGGCTTCGCTCAGACGCCCCCCGTAGAGCAGGCCTTCATCGCCGCGGACATCCCCTATGTCGTGGCCGGCGCACAGCCGTTCTATAAGCGGCCCGAAGTGCAGACCCTCGTCGATTACTGCCGCCTGGCCTACCTGGACAGCCAGATGGCCGAGGGCGAGTTCCTCTCTCCGGCGCAGACCGAGCAGTTCCGCCGCTCTTGGGAGCGCATCTACGCGCAGCCGCGCCGCGATATTTCGCCCGCAGCCGCGGCGCGCTTGGCGGAGACCGCCCTCGTGCAGCAGGCGCCGATGGGCCGCGTCCTCATTGCAGCGAGCGCCTCCGAAGAGCCGGCTCGCCAGGAGGAGATGCAGGCGTTGGGCGTCATTCTGCGCTGGCTGGCGGGCGCGTTCCGCAATGGCCCGCTCAGCAACCGCTCCGCCCACGACGTATTGCGCGAACTGGACGAACGGCTGGGGTATGCCGTCTTTCTCGCCACCCGCCACGGCCTCACCGCCACCGGCTCTGACCAGGCCGAGACGGTGCGCCATTTTCTGGATTTCGCCGCGGGCCGCGGCTCCCTGCGCAGCTTTCTCGCCGGCATGCAGCGGCTGGACCAGACTCGCGCCCAGGCGCGACAGCAGGCGGATCGGCAGGCCGTGGTCATTCGCACCATCCACGCCGCGCGCGGCCTGGAATGGCCGGTCGTGTTCATCCCCTCCTGCGAGCCGGATGTGCTGCCGCACCACCTCGCCGGCGACATCGAAGAGGAGCGGCGTCTGCTCTACACCGCGCTGACCCGCTCGCGCCGGCATCTCTTCGTTTACTACCTGCGCCCCACGCCGTCGCCCTTTCTCACTGAGGCCGATTTTGTGGATATTCTGCACGATGTCACGGCCATGCGCACCGCCGCGGCCAAGCTGCCGGTCGCCTGGACCGGCGAGGACGTGGCTGCCATCGCCGTCACCGCAGTGCGCCGCGGGGTGTGGACCTACTTCCGCGATTGGGTGTCGTGGCCTGAGGATGTGCGCCGCCATGCCGCGCGCCGCGTCATCGCCTACTACAAAGCCGCGGACCAGGCCGGCTCCTATCGCGACCTGGGCATTCCCCCCGACGCCTTGCAGTTTTGGATCGAGGCCGCCACCAGCCCCGCGCCCGAACCGCGTAAGCCGGGCCGCAGCTTCAACCGCTGGCTGCGCAAGCTGGGGCGCTAGGCCGCGAGGTGAGACGGGCGTGCAATTCGCGCCCCGCTGCTTTTTCGTAGTTGTTTCGCTATTTTGCCTGCCAAACTCGGAGTCTGTATGTCTACCCAAGAGATCCACCCCGCCATTGCCGCCGCCGAAGCCAGCGTCGCCGCGCAAGCGTCCCTGGTCGCCCATGACCCCAACCGGCCGATCTATCACTTCCGCCCGCCCGCCTATTGGATGAATGACCCCAACGGCACGATCTATCACAACGGCTATTACCACGTCTTTTACCAGTTCAACCCCTATGCCGATTTCTCTCATGACATTCACTGGGGCCACACGCGCAGCAAGGACCTTGTGCACTGGGAGCAGTTGCCGATTGCGATCCCGCCATCTTATGACCTGGACGAGTCCGGCATCTGGTCGGGCTGCACGGCCATCAATGAGGAGGGGAGGCCGGTTGCCTTCTACACCAGCGTCGGCGTGGGGAGAAAGCGACCTTTCCAGCAGCGGGCCTCAGTGGGCGATGACGATCTGCTCACCTGGCAGCCGCATCCGCAGAACCCGATCCTGGCCCTGGGCGAAAAGGGCGTACCCCGCTTCGAGCCGAGCTGGCGCGACCCGTTCATCTTTCGCACCGCAGGCCGCACCTTCCTCGTGCTCGGCGCGGCCGAAGGCGACAACGCCCATGTCGTGCTCTTTGAGGCCGAGGACGGCAGCCTCGCCAACTGGCGCTACCACGGCCCCATCTACACGCGGCCGCGCAGCGAGATGATCTTCTGCGAATGCCCCAACTTCTTCCCGCTGGGCGACAAGTTCGTGCTGCTGCTCTCTCCCTATGCGCCGGTTCATTACGCCGTCGGCGTCTTCGATGCCGACCGGCTGACCTTTACGCCGGAGCGCACGGGCCTGCTGGACCCCGGCGTCGGGAGCCTCGATCTACGCGGCCGGCTCTTGCCGGAGCCATGGGATCCGCGCTTCTACGCCACCAATATCCTCTATGACCCGGAGGGCAACTGCGTCCTCTTCGGCTGGGTGCGCGGCTTTAAGACCGGGCAGGGTTGGAGCGGCTGCCTGGCGCTGCCGCGCTTGCTCAGCCTCGGCCCCGACGGCCTGCCGCGACAGCGGCCCGTGCCCGCGCTGGCGCAACTGCGCGCCGAGCAGCTTTTCGACGGCGCGCGGCAACTCGACGATGGCCGCCAGTCCCTGCCCGCCCAAGGCGACGCGCTGGAGATCGACGCCCGGTTAACGCTGCAGGGCGCGGCCCGCGCCGGGCTGCGGCTGCGCGCCGCCGAGGACGGCGGTCGCGGCATCCCTATCGAGTACGATGGGACAAGCCTGCGCGTGGGCGAGACGACCGTCGCCCTGGCCTCTGGGCCCAGCGTCGACTTGCAGATCTTCCTGGACAGGAGCGTGCTGGAGGTCTTTGTCAACGACGGGGAGCAGGCCGTCACCCAGGTCGTCTACCCGGAGCGCGGCGATCACAGCATCGGCCTGGTCGCCGAAGGGGGCGCGGCCGCTTTCGAGTCCGTGCGCGTCTGGCGCATGGCGTCCATCTGGTAAGGGCGAAAACTGCAGGGATGCGCCACAAATTGCACGAGTGACTGGAATCAGACCGCGTACCAGTTTCGTGAAATTCGCGCAATTCGTGGCAAAGACGCCTGGCGCAGCGCGCCCAGAACGTATGCTATGGGTAACAACTGCGCCTTGACGCGAGTCCTCGAAGGTGGCGGAGAACCAAAGTACATGGCTAGAAACGGAGTTTCTGCCCAGAAACTCCGTTTCTTTGTTTTCGCTGCACGGAAGGTTGGCGCACGCGGCATATTCAACCAGCATTACGGCATGCCCGAGCGTGAAATATCCCTTCCCGCGCCCGGCGGGTTGCTCAAATCGCGCCGCAGCAAGTATAGTAGTACGCGCATGGCGTACAACCGCGCCCGCCCGTGCGGCAACCCGGCCGATAAGGAGTTCGTTATGACCGCTCGCCCCGACATTCTCTTCCTGGTCCTGGACACGCAGCGCGTGGACCGGCTTTCCGCCTACGGCTTTCCGGAAGAGATTTCGCCGCACCTGGATGCGCTGGCCGCGGACGCCACTCGCTTCCGCCACGGCATCTCTACCGCGCAGTGGACCATCCCGTCGCACACGTCCATGTTTACGGGCGTCTATCCGGCGGTGCATCGCACGCAGAAATCCTCGTCGCGCGTGCCCGCGGCGCTGCCCACGCTGGCGGAACGGCTGCAACAAGGCGGCTATTACACGGCGGCGTTCTGCAACAACCCGCTGGTCGGCGTGGTCGACAACGGCCTGCGCCGCGGCTTCTACAGCTTCCTCAACTACAGCGGCCTGCTCACCTCGCGGCCCAACCAGGCCGGAGCCCGCTCCCGTCTGACGGGGCGCTATCGCCAGTTCTTTAAGCGCCACCTGTCCAAGTGGCTGCACCGTCTGCAAGACTCCTTCGCTCGCTCCGACGCCCTGCTTGAGTTCGCCTTCACGCCGTTGATGGTTCCCCTGTGGCAGACTGCGCTCAGCTTCAAGGGCAACACGGGCAAATCCCTCAACGACGCCGCCCGCCTGCTCGTCGAACGCAAGAACGTGGCGCAAAAGCAGCCCATCTTCGCCTTTGTCAACGTCATGGGCACGCACATGCCTTTTCATCCCAATCGGGAGTATATCGAGCGCTTTGCGCCGGACTTTCTCGGCGACAAGGCGGCGCAGCGTTATTTGCAACGCTTCAACAGCGACGTGCTCGGCTGGCTCACGCCCCTGGGCGACGACATGGACGAACGTCGTCGCGCCATCATCAGCGGCATGTACAACGCCGAAGTCGCCACCCAAGACGAGCAGCTTGGCGTCTTCTTCGAACGGCTGCGCACCAGCGGCGCGCTGGATCGCACCCAGGTGATCATCGTGGCGGATCACGGCGACCACCTGGGGGAAAAGGACTTCGTCGGTCACAGCATTTCGCTCTATAACGAGTTGACCCACGTCCCCCTGATCATCCGCGACCCCAACGGCGACCTGCCGCGCGGCTCTGCCGTGGATCACCCGGTCTCTACCCGGCGGCTGTTCCACACCGCTTTGGCCGCCGCCGGCTTGGCCGATGCCGGCGAGGAGCGCTATTCGCTCGCCCAAGGCGCGGACCCCGACCGCGGCGTCGTCTTCGCCGAGGCCATTACCGACGAAAACGTGCTCAAGATCATCCGCAGGCAGAAGCCGCAGCTTGTGGCCGAATATCGTTGCGATCAGCGCCGCCGCGCTGTATGGCAGACGCCCTACAAGCTCATCCTCACCGGCGAGGATCATCGCGAGCTTTTCAATTTCGTCGAAGACCCCAGGGAGACGCAGAACCTCGCCGCGGGCATGCCTGCCAAAGTCGCGGAGATGAGTGAGTTCCTGAGCGATTACGAACGCCAAGCCGAAGCGCAAGCCATTCCCACCGGCGGCGTGGCCGGCCAGAGCGACCCGCAACTGCGCCAACGCCTGCGTGCGTTGGGCTATCTCGAATAGCGCCGGCTGCGCAGCCCGTCGTTACGAATTCCGCTCCACGCTAGGGAGACGCCATGTATCCGCCATTTGACCCCATTCTCTTCCAGATCGGCCCGCTCGCCATGCGCTGGTACGGCCTGCTGCTCGTCGGCGGCATGATAGCGGCCGCCACCGTCGCCAGCCGCTATGTAGAACGCAAGGGCGACAACGGCGACAACGTGTGGGACATGCTGCTCTTCGTCCTCATCCCGGCGCTGATCGGCGCCCGGCTCTACTACGTCTTCATCCAGTCGCCGCGCACGCCAGAGGGCCTCGGTCGCTTCCTCGATAATCCGTGGACGATTCTGCAGATCTGGACGGGCGGCATCCACATCTATGGGGCGTTCATCTTCGGCGGCATCGCGCTGCTTGTGTTTGCGCGTTGGCGCAAGCTGTCCGCGTTGCTTTATCTGGACGCGGTGGCGCTGGGTGCGCCGCTCGGCCAAGCTATCGGGCGCATCGCCAACTTCATCAACCAGGAGCTATACGGCCCGCCGACTACGCTGCCCTGGGGGTTGCGCATCGAC
>CAZYSJ010000143.1:0-9039 GCA_964649875.1 uncultured Caldilineaceae bacterium | reverse complement strand
AATCCGGTGCGCTTACTGCTTCGCGTCATCATCAACGCTATCGCCCTCTGGGTCACCGCGCAGTTGATTGGCGGAATTTCGGTGACAGAGAATATTGGAGGCCTCTTGCTCGTGGCGCTCGTCTTCGGCCTCGTCAACGCCTTCATCCGCCCCATCGTCAAAGTTCTTACCTTCCCTCTCACCATCCTCACGCTGGGCTTGTTCACCTTCGTGGTCAACGCGCTCATGCTCATGCTGGTCGCCTGGTTCAACGTCGGCTTGAGCATCGAAGGCGGCTTCCTTACGGCCCTGATCGGCAGCATCGTTATCAGCATCGTCAGCATGTTGCTCAGTTCGCTGCTGGGGGACAAGTAGGACGCAAAGAAGTAGGCCGGCAGCAAAACAGGGGAATGGCGGCAAACCATTCCCCTGCTAACTTCCCCTGCTAACATTGTCTGCTCAATTCACAGACTACGCCAGTTTCGCAATCACCCGCTGAAGCTTGGCATTAGCCTCCGCAGCCACGGCGTGCAGCTCGGCCTTGTCCGACATACTCGCCATCAGCATCGGGTCCATGATGCTGACCGTGGTCGTGCCGTCCTCGTTGTCATACACAATCGCGTTGCAGGGCAACAGCAGCCCCAGTTGCGGCTCCGTCTGCAGTGCGCGATGGGCCAATGGCGGATTGCACGCCCCCAGAATCACATAGGGGCGAAAATCAACGTCGATCCTTTTCTTCAGGGTGGCTTTGACGTCGATCTCCGTCAGAATGCCAAAGCCTTCTTCCTTCAGCGCCGCTGTGACCGCCTCGATCGCCTCGGCGTATGCCAGGCTCACGGTGCGGCTCAACCCCAATCGCTGCATGTCCATCCTTTTCTCCCGTTGCATCCATGTGGCCTCAAGAGAGGCTGCGGTCATGATCAGACTAGCGGAAGACAAGGTTAGCAGACGGACGCGCAGACTATCCGTCAGTCCGCATCCTATTGGCTGCGGGACTCTACGGAAGTTACAGCCGTGCGTTCGGACACGCGCACCGGCGAACGCTTGCCGCGCAGCCGCCGGCCTACTGCCGCCAACGCACGGCGCAGCGGCGGCACTCTCGCCAACAACAGCACAGCCAAGATCGAGGCGTAGATCGCCGGCTGCCCCACGGTGAGCTTGGCGACCCACACATAGTGCAGCGCAGCCAACGCCCCGGCCGCGTACGCCAGGCGATGCAGTTGTTTCCAGCGGCGGCCCAGTCGTTTCATCCAGCCCTTCGTCGATGTCAGCGCCAGCGGCAACAACGCCAGCAACGCCGCCGCCCCGACCAGGATGTAGGGCTTGCGCTGCAAGCCGTCCTTGAGGATGAAATCGAGGTTAAAAGCATAGTCCAGCCCGACGAACACCAAGAGGTGCAGCACGGCATAGGCGAAGGCCCACAAGCCCAACGACTTGCGCACCGTCGCCAGCGTTCGGAAGCCGGTCAGCGTCACGAGCGGCGTCACCGCCAACGACAGCAGCAGCAAGATGATGGCGGATTGGCCTGTGCGCACCGTAAACGAGTCAATGGGGTCGATCAGGTTGCCGCGCGCCCAGTCCCAGGCCATCCACGGCAAGGGAAGCAGCGCCGCCGCGTTGACCGCCAGCCACAGCCCGCGTTTATTCACCGCCTGCCGCATCGTCGTCATCTGACCCGCCATCCAGCCCGCCATTAGTAATACAGACTCAGGTCCATGCCTTCGTACAGATGCGCTACCTCATCTTCATACCCGTTGAACATGAGGGTCTCGCGTCGCTGCGTTTCGCCGATGCGCCGTTCCGTCGCCTGCGACCAGCGCGGGTGGTCCACCTCCGGGTTGACGTTGGCATAGAAACCGTACTCGTGCGCCGCCGCCGCCGTCCATGTCGACACGGGCTCCTCTTCCACCAGTTCGATGTCTACGATGCTCTTGATGCTCTTGAAGCCGTACTTCCACGGCACAACCAGGCGGATCGGCGCGCCGTTGGACGCGGTCAGCGGCTTGCCGTACATGCCGGTCGCAAAGATCGCCAGCGGGTTCATCGCCTCGTCCAAACGCAGCCCCTCTACATAGGGCCAGTCCAAGGTTGGCCGCTGCTGTCCGGGCATCTCCTCCGGGCGGTACACGGTGGTGAACTTGATGTACTTGGCCTCCGCTGCCGGCTTGACCTCTTCCAGCAACGCGGCGATGGGGAAGCCCACCCACGGGATCACCATCGACCAAGCCTCGACGCAGCGCAGGCGGTAGATGCGCTCCTCTTGGGTGAAGCGCTGCAGGATATCGTCAATGGAGTAGGTCGTCGGGTTCTCGACCAGGCCGCTTACCTTGACCTCCCACGGTCGCGTGGCGAAGTCCTGCGACAGCTTCGCCACCGCTTCCTTGTCCATCGAGAACTCATAGTAGTTGTTATACCCGGCGATGACGTCATACTCATTGAGCGGATCGCCCAACTCATCGGTCAGCGCCGAGGCCGTCGGCTCTGCGTTCGCCAGCGCTTCCGGCAGATCGACCGGGGCGGGCGGCGCCGCTTGACCGGCTGCACCCGTCTGCTGTACGCCGGGCGCAGCGCAGGCCGCCAACGCCAGCGCGCCCGCAGCCGACCCGATCCCAACCATGAACTTGCGCCGGTTCAGGTAGATATGTTCCGGCGTGATCTCATCACGCGATACTTTAGTCATGCTGACCGTCCTTTCCCCATCAGGCTCCATCGGCCGCCCGATCCAGCCGGCGACCGGCCGTAAGTGCGCCTACCCTAGCGGAGTATGGTGAGTAGAAGCTTAAGAGATTCTCATAAGCGCATGAGAACCGTTATGCCTTTGCTCCGCCCGTTTCCGCATTTTGAGAAATTATGGTCCAATCCAGACGGCCAAACTGTGAGCGATTGTACGAGTTGCGCACCGATTTCCCGATTTTGCCGGATTTGACGCCGAGATCAACCGCATGTTCGCTACCATACATCCCGCTGTCGTCCATTTCCCCATCGCCCTGCTGCTGCTGGGCAGCGTCTGCGCGCTGCTCTATCTCTACGGCCCGCGGCGCGCCGAGCTGCTGGTCCTGACCTGGGCTCCGCTGTTCTTGGGCTGGCTGGCGACTGGCGCGGCGATTCTGACCGGCCTGCTGGCGCAGAGCGGCCTGCCGCCCAATCCCCCCTATCGCGACGTCCTGAATCAACACATCGGCAGCGGCATGGCGTTGGCCGTGGTCTATGCCGCCCTGCTCTATCGCGCCTATCTGCAGCGGGCGCGCGCAGCCTCTCGCAAGGCGGCCAAGAAGACAGTCATGCGCGCAGAACGCGCGCCAAAGCCGCCCGAACTGCTCGACGACCCGCAGGCGCGGCTCTGGGTAACGCTTCTCTTAGCGACGGGGATTCTGCTGGTCATCGCCAGCGGCTGGAACGGCGGCCAACTCGTCTACGAGTGGGGCGTCAACGTCCGCTAGTCGCTATCGGCCAACATCACCGTCGCCATGTTGCGGACAAGCTGCTTGTCATAGTCGTCGGGCAGCCACGACAGCGACATGCCCATGATCAGGAGACGTGCGCCGGTCGACTCCGGCTCGTTCTCGTCTGTCACCAGGAAGAGGAGCGGCGCGCCTGCGCTGCCGCTGTCGGGCCCGCGACGCAGCGCCACGCGTGCATCTGCATTGTCCGCGCTGATCTCCAGCGGAGTCACGGGCGGCAAGCCGTTTTCCAGCAGGAAAGACTCCGACGGCAGACCGCGCACCAGTTCGGGCAAATCATTGTCCACCGTCACGTCGACGATCACCGCCGGGTCTTCCGTGCTCATCCCGAAGAAAGGCCGGCGGCTGCTGATGGTCAGATTGCCGCCGGTGTTGATGTAGGTCAACAGGCCGTCCAGATCGGCCAATCCCGGCCCGCCGGACTCGTAGCCGCCGCTGCTCCAGATCACCCATTCGTAGGAGAGCAAGTCGTCCCCGGTCGGTATGCCGTCCCCTGCGGTCGTCCACAGCGCTGGGCTGATATTTGCCTGAATCAACGCCTGCAGATAGATGTCCGCCTCGCTCACTTCGTCGGGCGACGTGATATCGTTGTCGTCTATGACCAGCACGCGCGCGGCCTTGTCTCCGTCCGGCGCGGGCGATGGCGTGACAGAGGCCGGCGCAGTCTCGGACGCCGCAGGGCTCGGCGTCGCCGTGCCGTTCTCGACGACCGGCGACATCTCTCCGGATGGACCGGAGCAGACAGCCAAGTCCGCGCTCGTCACGCAGCCGTCATATTGCCCGTTCAGCAACCGGTCTACGCCGGAGCGGATGCCGTCATTGCTGCTGCCCAACACGATCACCAGGCGATGCCCGGACGGCAGCTGGCGCTGGGCGATCAACACCGTATCGCCCGCGGCCAAGCGCAGCCCGTCAGCCGTCTCCAGATAGATCTCAGGCTGGGGCGTGCTCGTCGGCCCCGGCGTAGCGGTCGGCGCAGGCGTCTCCGCCGATGGCGTAAACGTGGCGGTGGGGGTGAGCAGCGCCTCAGGCGTCTCTGTAAGCGCGTCCTGGCCTGCGGGCCGGACGAACTGGCCGCGCGGCGAGACCGGCGTCGACCAGCGGGCTGAGCCTGTCTCCGCCTCGCTGTCCGCGCCGGCGGGTTCCGCGGTCGCAGTCGCCGTCGGTGGGATGGGCGTCGCCGTTGCAGCCTCGTCTCCGGCCTCCGGCTCTTCCGTCTCGCCTTCGGGCATAGGCGTCGGCTCGACCGTCACCAGCGTGAAGCCGAAATCGGCCAACAGCGTCGTCGCTTCTTCCGCCATAGCGAAATCAGCCAACACGATCAAGTCTTCGTCCGGCGCATCGTCGCCGCCCGCCAGCGTCGTCGTCAGCAGTGCAGTCCCGCCGAGCGTCAGCGTACGCCCTGTGGCCTCCAAGCTCTGTTGCAGGCGCGAGCCTTCGAGCAAGATGGGCGCATCCACCGCCGCGGCATTGGCGAAGACAAGCGTCACATGCTTGCCCAAATAGGCGGGGAAGTCCGTGACGGAATTGGTCCGCTCGCCCGAAACCAGGAAATCGGCCACGAACTCGACGATGAAGGCGTTGTCATGTCGTTCGACAAAGGGCGCCGTCATCACGTCGATGTCGGTCATCGCCAAGACGCCGCCCAACGTGCCGCTCGAAGCCAGCCCGCCCAATGCGACCGTCGTCAGGCCGGTAGTCCCCTCGCGCAGCGCCGACAGCGTCGTTGACGCCGTGCGGATCTGCGGCGCAACCTCGCCGGAGATGCTGCGCGCCCCGTAGAACGCAATGCGCCTGCCGACCAATTCCGCCGCCTGGTCCTCAAATTGAGCCTGGAAGACGTAGACGTGGTTGCCGTCGTTCTCGACCGTGTCGTACAGGTAATCGTCGGCAAAGACGATGCCGAACGGCTCGGCCAGGTTGTTGATGTCCTGCGCCAAATCGCCCACGACGTTGGGATCGCTGATCAACAGCAGGCGACCGCCATCGGCCACAAAGCGCTCGACCAGGGCGATCTCGGCCTTCGACCACAGGAAAAAGGGGCTGGCTGCCACCAGCGCGCTGGCATCGCGCAGCAAGGGCGCCAGTTCCTCGGACTGATCGGGATAGGCCAGGAAGTTGGTCACGGTCATGGGGTCGATGTCGCTCATCCAGAAGCGCATCCCCACGCCGCGCCGAGCCAGCGCCGCGGCGAGCGGCTCGAACTGGTTGCGGCTCACGCGGTTGCCGTGGGCCATGTCCACGACCACCGGGCCGGGACGAAGCTCCTGCTTGGCCTGCGAGGGCGGCGGCGTCTGCGCCAAGGGCGTTACCGTAGGCAGCGGCGTTGCCGCCACGCTGAAGCCCGGCAGTTCCTTGGGCGCGTACGGCCGGCGATGGTAGCCCCAAAACGCCGCGCGCACAAACAAGGGCAGCAACAGCAAGACAAGCCCGGCTGCCAGCGCCAGGCCGCGCCGGATGGTCAGGTTGCTCAAGGTTGTTCTCCCGTTGGGGTGGGCGTTGCTACGGCCGCGGGCGCGTCTGCGCGCGCCGGGTCCGGCACGCTGTCCAGCGAAGCCGGTGCGATCTCGCGCAGCCGCAGCAGATGGCGTTCTACGTCTGTGCTGTCGTGCAGGCCGGGCAGCGGAATGCGGCTATCCAGCAAAAAGACGGCATCGGGCGGCGCGGTTTCGACCATCGCCTTCACAGCCTGCTCGTAGTCCCCCTGCAGGGGGGGTGCGTCCCTATCCGCCAAATACTCCAGCAAATCGACCACATCGTAGCGGCGCAGACCGGCCAGTTCGGCGGCCCCGGCAATGCCGTCGCTGCGCCCGCCCTCATAGTCGACCAGGCCGAGCGCCACCGCCTCGCTGCCCAAATAGATGCGCGCCTCCGCCACCGTCTCGGCGTCGATCGTGAGCGGGTTCACCTCTGCATGTTGGCGCTGGTATACGACGTTGCCGACGAAAGCCTCCTTCACGCGGTCAAGCTGGGCCACGCGGTCGAAACGGCTGCCGCCGGTGAGCTTAAACGGCCCGCTGCTCATCTCCTCCGCAGGCAGCGTCGGATCATCCGGCTTCTGGCCGCGTGTGCCTACGTTGCCTACATATGAACTGGCCGGCGCATAGATGCGATTGGCGGCCGCGGCCATATAATAGCCGCCGCTCACCGCCATCCCGTCGATCACCACGACCAGCGGCTTTTCGGCGCGCAGCTTCAACATGGTGTAATAGATGCTCTCGCTGCTGGTCGCCAGCCCGCCGGGGCTTGCCAACTCCAACACCACCGCAGCCACGCCATCATCACGCCGCGCCTCTTCCAGCACGCTGACCAGTTGATCCGCCGTGTCCAGGTCAATCGCCGCGGCAAAGCGCACCACGCCGATCACCGGCTTGGGCAGCAGCCATGATCCCACAGCCAAGCCAATAATCAGGCAGAGAGCCAGAAACCCGGCCCATATCAGATATTCCCAGGATTTCGACTGCATATTGCTCCTTGACTGCGCCTCCCGCTGCGCTCCGTCCGCGCTCAGATGCAATGAGAGAGCCGGGGACAGGCGCGCCGCGAGTCGTTTGCGTCGCAGTGTTCGCGCCAAGCGTAAGGCATTGTCTATGTAGTACAGACGTTCGGACGCCCGGTTCGGTACGCTCAACGCCCGACAAAGCCGGCAAAAAAAAACGATGAGGCCAGCCCGCAGCAGGGGGAAACCCGCCCATGCGCCGCTGTCCTCATCGGTTGCGCTCAAACGCCGGCTGCAGCCGTCGCCGCCCGCTCCAAGGGGCGAACTTTAACGCTGCGGAACAGACACGCTATCCCGCCAAGAAGGCGTCGATGGCCTCCTTGCTGATGCGAACCTGCGTGCCGATCTTGCGCGCCTTGAGTTCGCCGCTCTCGATGAGCGCCTCGACGTCCGCCGTCGATACCTTTAGATAGGCCGCCGCTTCTTCCAGCGTCATCACCGACGGCACGCCGGCTGCAGGCTGCGGCGTCTGCTGGGGCGCGGACTGCTGGGCCGCTTGGCTGCTCGACATGGCGTTGCTGATCATGCCCGCCATGCCCATGCCCATGCCCAGCCCGGCGCCGAGTCCGACGCCCTCGCTGGCGCCGCTGCCGCCGCCCGCCGTAGCCGCATCGCCCATCGCCTGCGCCGCCTTGAACTTCAGATAGGCGTCCATATTGCCGATAGCGCCCATAGCGGCCCGCTCGTCGATGGCCTTGGCCGTCTCCTCAGTCGGGTTGATGGAGATCACCATGAACTGCTTCAGGGCGATGCCCATAGCGAGGAAGTCGTCCTGCACCTTGGCGCGCATGCCTGCGCCGATCTCATCATAGAGCTGCGGCAGGTCGAAGATGCTCTTCATGTTCTCGCCGAGCACATCCGTCATGCGGCTGATGACGACGCCGCGCAGATAGTCCTCGATCTGAGCCGTCGTATAGATGCCCTGCGTGCCGACAATCTGGTCGACGAAGCGCTTGGGGTCCGCGATCTGCATGGTGTATTGGCCGAAGGCGCGCAAGCGCACCAGCCCCAGGTCCGTATCGCGCAGGCTGATCGGCTGCGGCGTACCCCACTTCAGGTCGGTATACTCGCGCATGTTGACGAAGTACACCTCTGCCGTGAACATGTTATTGCCCCCGGTCACCAGTTGCAACATGCCGGACAGAACGGGCAGGTTGGCCGTGGTGATGGTGTGGCGCCCCGGATCGAACAAGTCCAGCGACTTGCCGTCGCGATAGAAGACCGCACGCTGGCTCTCACGGACGATCACCTGGCTGCCCAGCCGGAAATCGCCGGAGCCGTACTCGGGAATGCGCACCACCATGTCATTGGGGCCTTGGCTCGGCGCCTCTACGACATCAATAATCCTCGCCATGTTGTTCTCTCCTTCTCAGCCGCGGCTGCTACTGATTGATGACATCTTCCGCATCGCCGGCGCGACGCACTATTCGTCCAACAGCTTCGGGTCGACCTCGGGCAGGTTGGCGGC
The DNA here is from genome assembly GCA_964649875.1 of uncultured Caldilineaceae bacterium. GTDB lineage: Bacteria > Chloroflexota > Anaerolineae > Caldilineales > Caldilineaceae > JASGTU01. The sequence continues at coordinate 632 of CAZYSJ010000143.1, read as the reverse complement.
GTCCATCAGCAAGTCGGGCGAAACGATCGCCTCGGCGCGCCGGCCTACCAGGCTGTTCAGGTCGGTGAGTTGCTTCGCTAGGTCTTCGATGGCCTGGGCGATGTCGCCCTGGTTCTCGACGGCGGCTCCAATCGCCTGGATGCCGCTTTCCGCCTCTGCCGTGCGCTCGGCCAGGGCCACGTCGAAGCGATGCAGCGCGTTCAATTGCTCGGCCTCAACCTTAACGGCGTCGAACAGGCCGGCATAGCCGTAGCTCGCCGTCTTGATGCGGTCGATCAGGATCTGCAACTTCTGCACAGCGCTGTCCATCTCGTCCAGCAGGGCCAGCCCGCCGCTCTTCATCAACTTGGTCTGCAAGTCGAACAGCGCGTGCTTCTGCTCCTCCAGGTTGGCGGCGATCATGGTGCGCAGCCGCTTATCCGCATCGCGTCGCAGTTCCTTATCCACATACCCTTTGATGCCGGGCAGCCCCTTCAACAGCCGCTCGATGGCGCTCATGTTGTCCTGGGCGGCGTTCACAAATTGATCGCTCATGCGTTTTCTCCTGTCTGAGACTCTTGCGGGCGGCCCTCTGGGGCAACCGGCGTCACAGCCGGTGTTGCGGCTGATGCAGTCGATGTGTCGGTCGATGT
>CAZYSJ010000142.1:0-9087 GCA_964649875.1 uncultured Caldilineaceae bacterium | reverse complement strand
CAACGTCGCCGGGGCAAACGCCTGCGCCCCGCGCGTAGCGCCTAGCAGTTGATGGCCAACCCACAGAGGACCAAGCCCCCGGATGGCGGCGGAGAGGAAGTCGCGACGGGTGATTTGGCTCAAGAACAGACCTCCAAAATACGAAAGACGGCATGGCGTACCGTACCATATCCGCTGTTACAGCGCCATTTCCAACGTCAGTGCGTAGTCGGAGAAGCCTACGGCGCGCCGGCAAAACGACAGTCTATCATCTTTCGCCGATAAAGATCGTTCCATCGGGCAAGGTGGCTCCTTCCAGTGAGCGCACCTCGTCCAGTTGGCCTTCGGTCATGTCCGCCAACGACAGGTCAGCCCCGCTCAGGTCGGCGCCGGCAAGGCGGGCGCTCCGCAGGTCGGCATGATGCAGGTTGGCGTGACGCAGGTCCGCGCCGCGCAGGTCGATGCCCTGCAGGTTCAGATAGCTAAGGTCGGCGTGGGCTAAGAGATGGCGGCGACGGCTGAGCATAAAAAGGTAGGCGCGCTGCCGCAGCCAAACGTTGGCGTTGAGTCCGCCGGCATAGGCGCGGTGAAGCCAGATGTGCATGGTCGAACTCCTTTGCGCACGGTCGCCGGGGCGACGGCGCGCTATATTTCGTCCGCCGCGGATTGGTCGTAGAAAGGCATCTCAACCTTCCCGAAGCCCTGGAAAGCAAACGTCACTCGTCGGCGATGAGCCGTCTTTGCCAGCGGCCCCGCTGCAACCACGCCGCGCCGACGGAAAAGCCTAGCACATCGGACACGAGGAAGGACCACCACATGCCGGCAGGCCCCATGCCGAAGGTCCACCCCAACAACGCGGCGAGCGGAATGCGCAAGACCCAGCGGTTGAGCACGGACAGCACCATCGAATAGCTGGTGCGCCCCGCGCCCTGAAATGCTCCCTGGATGACCATGAGCGCGCCGGAGAAACCGAAGCCCCAGCCGCTGATGCGCAGGAAGTGCGTCCCCTCGGCGATCACTTGCGCATCTTGCACAAAGACGCGCATGATCGGCGCGGCGAAGATGGCGGCGAGAACGCCCATCGCGCCGATGGCGAGCAGCGTCATAACCGTGCCCAGACGGCTGACGCGTGCAGCGCGCGCCGATTGATCGGCGCCCAAGTTCTGGCCTACGCCGGTGGCGACGGCCTGGCCCATCGCCCCGGAGATCGTCCACACCAGCGACATGACGCGCACGCCGATGCCGTAGGCCGCGGTGGCGACAGGGCCAAAACGGGTAACGATGGCGATCATGGCGACGGCGGAGAAGCTGCGCGCCGCCCCATCTACGCCGCCGGGGATGCCCACGCTCAACAGCCGGCGGATGGTCGGCCCGTGGGGGAGCAGATGCGCAGGCCGCAGACGGATCGCCATGCCGCCGTGGAAGAGCAGGAACGTGCCGATCACGGCGGCGACTGCGCGCGATGTGAGCGTAGCCCAGGCCGCGCCGGCTACGCCCAGCGCCGGGAACGGCCCCACGCCGAAGATCAGCAGCGGGTCGAGCACGATGTTGAGCAGGTTGCTGAAGATGACCAGGTACATGGGCCGCACCGTGTCGCCGGCCCCCTGCATGACGGAACGGTAGGCGAGGAAGAGAAAGGTGAAGGGCACGGCCCAGAAGATAACCGAGACGTAGGCCAGCGTCGGCTCGAAGAGCGGGCCTGAGGCGCCCAGGAAGCGCAGCAGGAGAAAGCGCCCCGAATAGGCCAGCGCCGCCAGCGCGACGGCGATGACGAATGACAGGGCGAGCGTCTGCCCTGCGGCGCGGTTGGCTTCCTCAGGCTGCCCCGCGCCCGTCCACTGAGATACAAGAGCCGCGCCGGCGATGGTCACGCCCATCGCCATCGAGATGAGCAGCCATTCGGTGGGAAAGATGATGGAGACGGCGGCGACGGCGTTGGCCCCCAGCCTGCCCACCCAGAACATGTCGGCTAGGTTGTAAACCGTCTGCAGGATGTTGCCGGCGATCAGCGGCGCGGCCAGCGTAATCAGCTTGGGCGCGAGCGCGCCCTGCGTCATGTCGACGCGGCTTCTGCGTCCCGGCTTGAGGCTGCGCGGCAAGGCGGCGGGTTTGACTTCGGGAACGGCTTCGGCTTGCGTGCGGATGGCGTCCCTCCTGACGGCGAATCACGCGGGCCGGTCAGGAAAAGCAAACCGGGTCTCCGTACAGAAACCCGGTTTGCGCGTTCGCTGCCGGCGAGTTGGCAGGCTTTTTCGGACTAGGCGGTCTGCGCCTGCGGCTCTTGCGTCCAGAGCAGGTCCAGTTCGGCCAGCTTGGCGTAAGTGGGCGCGCCCTGATCGTCCCAACCCGCCATGTTGTAGTAGATCGTAAGCATCTCCTCGAACTCTTTGCGGTCGACGGAGACGCCCTTAAGCTTGCCGTTTTGCAGCGGCTCGAACATGCGCTGCGGCAAGTTGTCGTCGGCGCGGGTGAAGCCCTCGCGGTTGTTGAAGAGGCGCGCCATGGTGTTGGCCTTCTCGCCCACCTTCATCAACTCGTACATGGTCATGTCCCAGCCGGTGGCGGCGTTGATGTAGTTGGCGAGCTGCTGCATCTTCAACGCGCCGATGGGCATGCCCACGAAGTCGCACATGCCGACGCTGTTATAGACGCCGTACGACGTCTGCGAGACGAAGAAGGCTTTGGCCTTGCGCGGCCCCATCTCCAGCCGGTCCACCGGCTCGATCAGGCCAATTTCGCTCAGGCCGCTGTCGACAACGCCCAAGCCTTCCCAGGCGGGGTCGTGGGCGGCTTCCATATGGTCGGCGCCGGTTGGCGATACCGAGTAGGCCAGCGTCAGGCTGCGCTTGCCGCGCGGTTCGTGCATGGGGAATTCCTGCCCCTTGACATGGAGGGCGAAGCGCTCGGAGCCCTTGCCGATCTTCTGCGCGGCGCGCATAGCGCCGTCCGCAAGCACATCGCCGAAGCCCTCTCGGCGGCCGATCTTGTGGATCATCTCGATCACGGCGTCGCCGTTGCCCCAGGTGAGTTCGACGCCGTCGGTGTCGTCCTTGGTGATCAGGCCGTTCTCGTAACACTCCATAGCGAAGGCGATGGACATGCCGGCGGAAATGCCGTCCATCACATAGCGGTTGACCCACTGCGAGGCTTCGGCCACCGCGCCCATATCGCCCACGCCGCACACAGAGCCAAGTGCGCCGATGATCTCGTATTCCATGCCGCCATACTTGGGAATCACGCCCCGTTCGGGCACTTCCACCTCGCGCTTGCAAGCCACGAGGCACGAGAAACAGGTGCCGCGGTTGACCAAGATCGTGTCCGACATAGTCGTGCCGGCGATGGCCTTGGCGTGTTCAAAGGAGCCGTCGCGGAAGTTGCGCGTGGGCAGGATGCCGTCGGCGTCCAGCCCCATAATGCCGCCGGCGGTGCCGTGCAGGTGCATGCCGTCCGACTCTTTGTCGTAGTGATCGCGGAACCACTGCGCCACGCCAAGGGCGCCGTCGCGGTTATCGGGGCCGACGCGTTCCTTGCCGCGCGTGACAATGGCTTTGAGATTCTTGCTGCCCATCACCGCGCCCAGGCCGGCGCGGCCGTGGTAGTGGCGCAGTTCGTTGACAATGGCCGCGTAGAGCACCTTGTTCTCGCCGGCGACGCCGGTCTGCAGCACGCGGATGCGGTTGTCGCCCAGTTCATCCTGGAGGCCGTCCTGCACTTCGCCGGAAAGTTGGCCCCAATACTTGCTCGCGTCGCGGAACTCGCACTCGTTGTCGTGCACGACGAGATAGACGGGCTTGTCGGCGCGTCCGTGTACGATGATGCCGTCAAAGCCGGTGCGCTTGAGTTCGGGACCCCAGTAGCCGCCGGCCTCGGCCTCGCCAAAGCCGCCGGTCAACGGCGACTTGCCCGCGGCGCTGTAGCGATTGGCGCCAGAAAGCGGCAGACCGTTGATGACGCTGGTCATAAACATGAGCAGGTTGTCGGGGCCGAGCGGGTCGATGCCGGGCTTGATATCGCGCAGCATGAAGTAAGAAGAGAGCGCGCTGCCGCCCAGGTATTTGCGGTAGATGATCTCCTCCAACTCCTCGCTCCACCAGCGCCGCTCAGTTAGGTCTACGTGCAGAATCTTGCCATTGTAACTGCTGGGCATGTGTGTCCTCCGGTAAATTATCGACGCGGCGACATCGAATCGCCAGGATGCCGTGTGCGAGACGACTCAGGCTGCGTATAGGCCGTCCCATTTTGACTGGCTCTATTCTACCGTCGAATGAGCGCCTGGGGCAAGCGTGTCGCGCAGGGCGCACCCGCTCATCTCTGCACAATTGCCGCCTCGCTCCACAGATGCTATCCTAGAGAAGCCCCAATCCTGTTTGACTCTAACGAGCGACTCTATCTCTAAAGCGCAACGCGGCAGGCTCGTATATCTCGTGCGTGTCGACTTGCGCCGGAAAGGACACTCGGCGACATGAACACGATCAACAGGCTCGGCTTCTGGTCTGCATTGGTATCGGCTATCTGCAGCGTGCTGTGGTTTATTACATTCAACCTCAAAGATGTCCTGGTCCCTGTGCCCCCGTGGCAGGAGCTTGAGGCATATGCGCAGGCTTTTTCGGCGTTGCGCCTGCTTTACGTCTATCCGTCACTGGTGTTGCCGCTCTTCTTCATCGCTCTTCTTGCCTGCATCCATTACAGCGTCGATGAGAAGAAACGCGTTTGGAGTCTGATAGCGCTCTCCTTCGGCATTTTGTATGCGGCTATGGCGAGCATCAACTACAACATCCAAGCGGTCGCCGTTCGGCAAAGCCTGAACGCCGGAGAAACTCTGGGCATCGCCATGTTTCTTCCCGACAACCCCCATTCGATCTTCAATGCCCTCGCCAATTCCTATGTCTATATGGCGCTTGCCATGTTTGTGGCCGGCTTTGCTTTGGAAGCTACAGGATTGCAGCGCTGGGTTCGATGGATCTTTTTTGCGCAGATGCTGACTGTGGCGGGACAAATCGGGTGGAGCATGTTTGACTTGAGCATGGCCGTTTTCCTTGCAACAAGCATGATCTGGGTAATTGGCGCCCCGATTGCGTTTGTGTTGTTGGCGATTCTGTTCACCCGCTCCGGCCCGCAACCCGCCTTTTCTGAAAGCCGCCATCGCCCGCGCTAGGTAATGCTATCGAGACCCTTCTAAGCCTCGACCACGATCCCCGGTTGCGAAAATTCACGTTTGTGGGTTGGCGCAGCGTTTGGTATGCTATTGACGCTATCCAAGTTCACCTTCGCTAAGTTTTTATAGCCCGGCAGTTGGGCGTATCGTCATTCTGTGCGGCGAGCCGTCCCCCCGCCCGCCTTCCCTGCGTTTTTTGCGCACCCGGAACGCTCCCCCCTTGCAGCGGTGCGTAACGATGGCGTTTCTTGTGGCTGGTCCTGTCTGTGCGCTCCCGTATGAGGAAGTGAAAGGAGAAGGTTATTATGATCGGAGGCTTTGCTAATCGCCTCGCCCGCATCAATCTATCGACGGGCGATATTACGTACGAACCGCTCAACGAAGAGGACGTGCGCAAGTATGTCGGAGCACGCGGCCTGGGCGTCAAATACGTTCTGGACAACGGGCCGGACGTTGATCCGCTTTCGCCGGATAACCTGATCTGCATCATGAATGGGCCGTTGAGCGGCACCGAAGTGAAGATGAGCGGGCGGCTGTGCGTGGTGACCAAGTCGCCGCTGACCGGCACCGTCACCGACAGCCACATGGGCGGCTGGACCGCAGCTAAGCTCAAGTGGGCCGGCTTCGACGGCCTGCTCATCCAGGGCAAAGCCGAGTCGCCCGTCTACCTCTACGTGGAAAACGGCGAGGTCAGCATCCACGACGCCACCGCCATCTGGGGCATGGAAACCGGCGACGCGGTGCGCTACTTGCAGTCCGAGCGCGGCGACGATTGCTCGGTGATGGCGATCGGCCCCGCGGGCGAGCATCTGGTCAAGTTCGCCAACTGGATGAACGAAAATGAGCGCTCCGCCGGGCGCGGGGGCACGGGCGCGGTGGGCGGCTCCAAGAACCTGAAGGCTATCGTCATCAAAGGCGACCGCGCCAATCAGCCCAAGCCGGTGGACCGGCCGGCCTTCCGCGCGGCGGATCGCAAAGCGTTGGCCGCCATTATGAACGAGGAGGTGGTTACGGCCCCGCGCAAGGGCGGTCTGAGCGTCTATGGCACCAACGTGCTGATGAATATCGTCAATGTCGTGGGCGCGCTGCCCGCCAAGAACGCTCAGCATACATCTTTCGAGTTGGCCGAGAACCTCGCCGGCGAGCACGTGCGCGAAACCATCCTTATTGAGGACCCCACCTGCCATGCCTGCCCGGTCGCCTGCAAGAAGGCCTTCGAGGTCACCGAGGGCAAATACAAGGTAAAGGGCGAAAGTTGGGAGTATGAGTCGGGCTGGGCCTTGGGGGCCAACTGCATGACCGGCGACACCGCCGCCGTGGGCTACATGATCATCCAATGCAACCGCATGGGCCTGGACACCATCGAGATGGGCAACGTCCTGTCGGTCCTCATGGAGGCGACGGACAAGAGTCTGACCAATGGCGACGGCTTGGCCTGGGGCGATGCTGACGGTCAGATCGCCGTGATCGAACGCGTGGCCTATCGTGCTGACAAGATGGCCGACATTCTGGCCGAGGGGGCAGCCGCAGCTGCCAAAGCGCTGGGCGATCCCGACATGGCGATGTCGGTCAAGGGGCAGGCCATCCCGGCCTATGATCCGCGCGGCATCAAGGGCATGGGCATCGGCTACGCCACCAGCAACCGCGGCGCCTGCCATCTGCGCGGCTATACGCCTGCGGCGGAAATCGTCGGCAACGTGCTTGGCCCGGCCGAGGTGACTGACCGCCTGGCCTGGGAGGGCAAGGGCAAGCTGGCCGCCATCTTCCAGAACGTCCACGCCATGACAGACTGCCTGGATGTGTGCAAATTCTCCACCTTCTCCGAAAGCCTGGACGATTACGCGGCGCAGTTTACTGCGATGACCGGCCGGGCTGTGACGGCGGACGACCTGCTCAAGGTAGGCGAGCGCGTCTATAACTTGGAACGCTACTACAACAATCTGGCCGGCTTCCGTGAGGGCAGCGACTACCTGCCCAAGCGCTTCACCGAAGAGCCGGCGGACGGTCAGGGTTCCGAAGGCTCTCTCTGTGAGCTGGACAAAATGTTGGAGGAATACTACGCCGAGCGCGGTTGGGTCAATGGCGTCGTACCGGATGCCAAGCTGCGGGAGTTGGAGATCGATCTGGTGCAGACCGGCTAGGCAAGTCGTGCGCTAAGCAGGTTCTTCGCAGGGCGAAGTTGAGAAGATCGACTTCGCCCTGTTTGATTGGCGAGAAAATACGGCCAGTCCATCTAGGTACAAGTACACGGGTCCTTAGGGATTGATGTCGAGATCCTTCACTTCGTTCAGGGTGACAGTAGTCCCAGGAATTCGTGACACCGTACTTAGTCCGTGGCGAAGGCGCGCTGCGCGTGGCTGCGCGGGAAGATGTCAAGCACATGGTCGGCCTGGAGCGGCGTATCCGCCCCGGCAAGGAGATCGACGTTGCGCCCGCTGCGGAAGACCATGATGGCAGGCTGCATGTCCCCGTTCTCGTCGAGCAGGAGGTCTCGCAACGCCGGCGCTAACGCAGCCAAAGCAGTCAGAGCCTGACGGACGGTCGCGCCGGCGGGCAGGTCTACATCGAGCGAACGCAGGCCGGTGCGCCCGCGCAGCGTGCCGTGGATCCGCGCCTGCATGGCTCAGCCGCCGCCCACGGGCGGAAAGATGGCGATGCTGTCGTCCGGGCCGATGACTGTGTTCATGCCATCGAGGTAGGCGATGCTGCGGCCGTTGACCATAATCTGGATGAGGCGCTGCAAATTGCCGTCGGCGTCGAGCATCTCCGCACGCAGGTCGGGCCAACGCATCACCATCTCGTCGACCAAGGCGCGGACGGGCTGGCCGGGCTGTACGGTTGTGGGCACGTTGGCGCCGCCGACGATGGGGCGCAGCGTGGCATAGACTTTGACCTTCACAGAGCGGTTCCTCCGCACGTATTCAACAGGGCCGGGCTGTGATTCTACCACAGTCTGTTCTACTTTCGCAGCGAGCCGAATTCACAAGTTCGGGATTGACAAATGGGCGCGGGGCGCGATAATCGGGAACGTTCGCACCGCCCTGTCTGTACGCGCCTTGCTCTCTTTCCGGCGAACGCTCCCCCTAGCCGCACATCGCACATCTCCTTATTCGGGCGGGTGAACGCGTCGGTTCGTCGCGCCGGCGCGCGTATTGCGCCGGGGCAAGGGGAGAGGATCCGTTCTATATCTGGAGGGAATGATGATTCGCGTGCGTTCTGTGTTACAGACGAAATGGGGCAAGGCGGATGAAGTCGCCGCCGCGTTGAAGGAGGGTATGAACCAGATGGCAAAGGAGGTGGGCGGGCGCAACCCGCATGTCCTTACCGACCTCAGCGGGCCGTTCCACCGCGTGGTGGAGGAGATCGATATGGAGAGCCTCGCCCACTGGGAGCAGAACCGCAGCAAGCTCTTCTCCCATCCCGAATTCGCCAAGTTCATGGCACGCGTGGACGGGCTGATCGAGTCGGGCTACCAGGAGTTCTTCACCATCGAGAGTTGAGACGCGATTTCGTTGACGAAAAACAGCCGGACATCGCGCAGATGCCCGGCTGTTTATTGCTTTGGCTCTGCCAGACCGCGCCGGCTAGTCGACCGCCAACATCACCTCGGTCGCCTTGATCACGGCCTTCACTTCGGACCCGGCTTTGATGCCCAGGTTCTGCACCGACGTCATGGTGATGACTGAGACGATCTCCTGGCCGCCAGGCAGTTCCACGACAACCTCGGCGGTGACGATCCCCTCTTTGACGCTCTTGACTTTGCCGGCCAACTGGTTGCGTGCGCTGATGGGCATGGAACAATTCCTTTCTGCTGGTTCAAGCGACGTCTCCGGCGGATAAACAGCCGGACGCGGCCCATTCGATTATCAATACGGCAACACTACCACAAATGAATCAGCAGAGGCTGCAAGCTTGCTACCGGTTGCGCCAGGCTTCCGAATCCGGCACGAAGA